>JBDTUR010000147.1:0-5266 GCA_040007635.1 Chloroflexota bacterium | reverse complement strand
GCTGAGCGCTTCGACCTGCCGGTCTACCTCTACGCCAAGGCCGCGCTGCGCTCCGACCGCGAAGTCCTCGCCGACATTCGCAAGCCGCAGTTCGAAGGGTTGCGCGCGCTGATCCACGAGTCGGGCAACGCGCCTGACTTTGGACCCGCGCGGATCCACGCCACCGCGGGTGCGGTCGCCGTTGGGGCGCGGCCATTCCTTATCGCGTACAACATCAACCTCGAGACGCGCGACCTGGAGTTGGCCAAGGGCATCGCGCGCCGCGTGCGCGAGCGGTCAGGCGGGCTGCCGCGCGTCCAGGCGCTGGGCCTGGAGCTGGCCGAGCTGGGCTGCGTGCAGGTGTCGATGAACCTGCTCGATTTCTCGGTCACGCCAATGTGGCTGGTCTGGCAGACCGTGACCGAGCTGGCCTACCAGGAGGGGGTCGAGGCGCGCGAATCGGAGCTGATCGGCCTGGTTCCTTTGGCAGCGCTGGTCGATGTCGCTGATCACGCGGACGTCCCGGCCGACCTGCCAGTTGAGACACGCATCACGCGCGCCGCAACCTGGCTCAAGGCGCGCGATTTCGAGCCGACAATGGCCCTCGAACTCCGGCTCGCGGCCGCTCAAGCCGACCAACAACGGTGACGGCCGACCGACCCGGCCTGCTGGTCCACAACGCGAGCGAGGTCGCCACGCTTGCCGGTGGGCTGCGCTGCGGCGCCGCTCAGGCGGACATCGGCCTGCTGATGGCGGCGAGCGCCAGCCCTGCTGACGCGCCGGCCGTGGCGGCGTACCAGGGCCGCATCGTCGCTACCGGGCGGCTGCCCGAGGTGGAGGCGCGCCTCACGGAGCTGGGCGTGGCCGATGGGGCGATCGAGCGATTGGACGCGCAACGCGGCACCGTCACGCCCGGGCTGATCGACCCGCACACGCATCTGCTCTTCGGCGGCACGCGCCACGCGGAGGTCGAGCTGCGCCAGCGCGGCCACACTTACCTTGAGATCCTGGCTGCGGGGGGCGGCATCCTCCAGACCGTGCGCATGACGCGCGCCGCCACGGATGACGAGCTGCTTGAGCACGGCCGCCGCTGGCTGGCTGAGATGCTCAGCCATGGCGTTACGACAGCGGAGGTCAAGTCAGGCTACGGACTGGACACCCAGTCGGAGCTGCGCCTGCTGGCGCTCTACGGTCGACTCGCCGCTGAGGGACCGGTGGAGCTTGTTCCAACCTTCCTGGGCGCGCACGCGGTGGGTCCTGAGTTCCGCGACCGGCCTGACGCCGCTCACGCCTACATGGACAGCGTCATCAGCGATCAGCTGCCCGCTGTCGCCGACCAGGGAATTGCGCTCTCGGTCGACGTTTACTGCGAGCCGGGCGTCTTCTCAATCGACGATTCGCGCCGGCTGTTGACTCGCGCCAGGGAGCTGGGTCTGCGGGCCAGACTCCATGCCGACCAAATCGCAACCGGCGGTGGATCGGAGCTGGCGGCTGAAGTCGGCGCTTTATCCGCCGATCATCTGGGCGCAATTTCCGACTCTGGTATCGCTGCTCTCGCGAAGGCGGCGGCAGGCGGCCACCCTGTGGTCGGCACGTTGCTGCCCATATCGAGCTTCTATCTCGATGAATCTGACTCGGCTCCGGCCCGACGGCTGATCGAGGCCGGCATCCCGGTCGCGCTGGGGACCGACTTCAACCCCGGCACGTCGCCCGCGCCGAACGCTCAACTGGCGCTGGCCTTCGCGATCCATCGGCTGCGCCTGTCAGCAGCGGAGGCGTTGGCGGCGCTCACGATCAACGCTGCGGCCGCGCTGGGAATGGCCGATTCCCACGGTTCGCTGGAACCCGGCAAGAACGCCGATCTGGTCGTGTGGCAGCCCGACTCGCACGCGCTGCTGCCCTACTGGCTGGGGGCGGACCTCGTCCGCACCGTGGTCAAAGCGGGCCGCGTCGTCTACGCCGCCTAGCCGCGCTGGCGCGACTCGAGCAGGACGACCGTCGTCTCCGTGGGGAGCGAGGAGGCAGAAGCAGTCAGCTTGGGCGCCGGCGCGGCCTGCTGGGCGCTCATTTCGTGCAGGAACTTGGACAGCTCGCCGTCGGGCTTGTCCGCACCATCGAGGGCCATGGGCACGATCAGGTGCGCGTCGAGTTGGGCGACAAGTTCCGCGGCCTTGCCGGCGCTGAGCGCCCCGCCGATGGCGACGCAGGCCACGTCGACGGGGCCGATCTCGCCCACCTGGGTCTCAGTGAGAAGGTGGCCGATGTCGCCCAAATGGACGACGTGGACGCCGTCAAGCTCGAACACGAAGCAAGTGTTTGCGCCGCGTTGCTGACCCAGTTCCTCGTCGCGAAAGGTGCTCACGCCGCTGATCAGGACGTGGTGAACCTCGAATTCGCCCGGGGAGTCGAGCAGGAAGGCCGGCTCCAGGCTGGTCGGCACGGCTTGGTCGGCCCGCTTGGTCTTGTTCTTGGTCTTCGCCGCCGCCGCAGCGCCCGACACGCTTTCCAGGCCGAGGCTCGATTGCCCGTCGGGATGGCTATAGGTGACGATATCGGCCGTCAGCCCGCGGCCAGTCGGGCCGACGATGCGCGGGAATGCATCTGTGACCACGGTGCCTTCCTTGCCGCGCAGCCGAAGGCAGGTCTCGCCGTACGAAACAATCTCCATCGCTGCCCATTGTCGGGCAAAAGCCGCCGGTGGGGTGAGCGAGCCAAAAAGAAACGAGGGGCGCCTGCCCAATTGGCGCCCCTCGTTCCGAGGGAGGGAGAGGGAACTTAGAAGCGATGCTTCAGGTTCCGCTGCTTGGCAGACTAGGCAGGGAAAGTTTTGGGACCAGCCCCGAGACGGTGAAGAAACGCACACCAACTGTGGAAAGGATTGCGGGTGTCCACGCTGGCAGAATCGGTCCTGTGAATCGGTCCCTTGTGGCGGTCTCCGTGCTTGCGCTGGTTGTTGGCTGCACGGGCACGACTCCGACTCCAGCTCCGACTGTCCCACCCACACCGCTTCCCACCGCCGACCTGACTGCTCGAATCGAGGCGGTGACAGGCTCGGTCCCCGCCCTGCGCAAGCTGCAACCGACGGGCGACGTCCCCTACGAGTTCATCACGCGCGAGCAGTTCCAGGCCAATCTGACCGAGCTCAACGACGCCGACACGCCTGCTGCCGTGCGCGCCGCTGAGGCGCGGCTCTACAAGCGCCTGGGCCTGCTACCTGCGGACGCTGACATGGAGGCGCTCCTGAACCAGCTTTATGGCGCTCAAGTGCTCGCCTACTACAACCCGGAAGACGGCAAGTTCTACATCATCAAGCGCGATCAGCCCTTCAACGCCACTGACAAGATCGTCGTCGCGCACGAGTACACGCATGCCCTCCAGGACCAGCACTTCGACCTCAAGGACAACACCATCAGCGACAACTCGCAGGGTGACGCCCAACTCGCCCAAATCGCGGTGATCGAGGGTGACGCGACGCTCACCTCGCAGCTATGGGCGACCGACAACCTCGATTTAGGCGACATGATCCAGCTGCTCGTGGATGGATTCAGCGAACTCAACCAGTCGTCGCTCGAAGGAATCCCGCTGGTCCTCACCCGTCAGCTCGAGTTCCCCTACACGGAAGGCTTCACGTTCGCGACGGCGCTGCATGACCGGGGTGGCTTTGATGGCGTCAATAGCGCGATCACCACGCCACCGGCATCCACAGAGCAGATCCTCCATCCCGATAAGTACTTCGCACACGAAGGTGCGGTTGAGCTCCCGATGCCCGACATCTCGAGTTCCCTTGGCGCGGGCTGGTCGCTCGCTTACCAGCAGACGATGGGTGAGCTACTGATCCAAATCCTGGCGGCCGGCGGCGAGGCGCCGCCCGGATATATCCCCGGGTTGCCCGCCACGTGGCCGCACGCCGACGTCGCGGCCGGCTGGGCCGGCGACCGACTGAACATGTACGAGAACACTGATGGCAGCTGGCTGATCTCGTGGCAGACACTCTGGGACACGCAAGCCGATGCGATCTCGTTCCGGGCGCGCGTCGATGAGTTGGCCGGGACCTTCGGTGGGACGGTGGACCTCAAGATCGATGGCGCTGACGTCGATGTTGGCATCCGCGCTCGCTGACCCTACATCTGGTCGGGCGCGGAGATCCCCAACAGGGCGAGCGCGGCGGCCAATGTGACGCGCGTCGAATCGACGAGCGCGAGGCGGTAACCCGAGGTCACGGGATCCGTGGCATCGACGACGCGGCGGTCGCGATAGAACGCATGGAGCGTCGTCGCCAGCTCGGTCGCGAACGCCGTGATGGACTGCGTCTCCTGTTCCTGGGCTGCGTCGCGCACGATGTCCGGCAGGCGCAGGAGGTCCTTGGCCAGTCCCAGGGCAACCGGATCGTCGGCCAGGCCCCCAGTGAGTGAATCGGCCGTCTTCAGTCCCTCGGCCGCGGCCTTGCGGAGGATGGAACTGATGCGGGCGTGCGCGTATTGGACGTAGTAGACCGGGTTCTCGCTTGACTCCTTCTTGGCGAGCTCGATGTCGAAGTCGATGCCGGTCGTGGGCGCGCGTGAGGCGAAGAACCAGCGCGCAGCGTCGACGCCCACCTCTGCGAGCAGCTCATCGAGCGTCACGAACTCACCTGTGCGCTTGGACATGGACACCTCGACGCCGTCGCGCACGAAGTGGACCCAGGCGATCAGCAGGACGTTGGTCGCGTCGCGGTTCAGGCCCAATGCCTGCGCCGCATTCTTGAGCCGCGCGACGGTGCCGTGGTGGTCGGCACCCCAGACGTAGATCAGCTCGTCGAAACCGCGGCCGAACTTCTCGGACACGTAGCCGATATCTGACGCGAAATAGGTCGGCTCACCATTGGACCGAATGACGACGCGGTCCTTGTCGTCGCCGTACGCGGTTGAGCGGAACCACAACGCGCCGTCCTGCTCGTACACGTCACCACTCGCGCGCAACTTGTCGATGGCGCGGCTCACGTGGCCTTCCGTGTGGAGCGAGCCCTCGCTCTTCCAGTGATCGAACTTGACGCCCAAGTTGGCGAGGCTCTGCTCGATGCCGACGCGGATCTGCTCTGATGCCCAGTCGCCCAGGATCCAACCGGCCCGGTCAGGCTCCGATTCGGCCTTCTGCCAGACATCTGGCGGAAGGTTGGCAGCAAGCGGGCCGACATAGTCGCCGTGGTAGCCGTCTTCCGGAATCGGCTCGCCGTGCTTCAGCGCCAGAACGGTCAGGCCCAGCTTCTCGACCTGCGCGCCGGAGTCGTTGAAGTAGTACTCGCGCGTGA
>JBDTUR010000146.1:0-5341 GCA_040007635.1 Chloroflexota bacterium | reverse complement strand
ATCGCCCCGCTCAATCAGTGATCGCTCAGTGCTGGATGCAGCTCTGGGTGTCGGCCGGGTCTGAACTGTTGAGTCCAGCAGCGATGGAGTGCTCCACGGCCGCAGCCCCCAGCGCGTAGCCGATCTGCGGGTCGGAATCCGATTTCGAGAAGGTGACGCCCATCACATCGCCTCCGGCAATGAGCAGTGGACCGCCGCTGTCGCCCGGGGCAACGCTTTGGCGCAGCTCGATAACGCTTCGCTCAACGATGTTGTTGCCGTAGATGTCGCGGCCTACCGCGTCGAGGTCACGGCTCACGACTGCCGGAATGGTGCGCAGCCCGCCGCCGCCGGTGTACCCAAGAGCGGCCGCCTGTTGACCACGCTGTGCGACCGAGCCTGAGAGCGTCAGTGGCGTGAGGCGGACGTCCGGTTCATAGAGCAGGGCGATGTCGAGCTCCGGGTCATACAGCACGACCTCGGCCGCGTGCCGATCGAGCTGGCCGTTGAACGAGATCCACACCTTGTCCGATCCGGCCACGACATGCGCGTTCGTGACGATGTGGTGGGCATTGACGGCGAAGCCAGAACCGGTGACGAAGTCGCCACACGCGGTGGCCTCGACGCGCACGGTGCTGCCCGTCGCGTCGTTGACGAGCGTCTCCGCCTGGGCCGCGGACGGCACGCCCGCGGGCAATGACGATGCTGGTGGGGGAGCGCCAACGAAGATGTCGGGCAGGCCAGCGGACTCGACCAGCTGGCCCAGTTGGGCGGCCAGCACGACCGGTGACGGAAAGCGCGAATCGAGCGCGCGCAGGATGGTCGACTGGCGCGCCGCGACCGATAGGCCGCCGATCTGGACGATACCCAAGAGGCCGCCCAGCAGCCACACCATGAACAGGCCGCGCACGAAGCCAAACGCTGCGCCGCCGCCTGAATCCAGACCGGCCAGAACACCGCGACCGATGCGCTGCCTGGCGCGGCCGCCGATGACGCTGCCGATGCCCTGGCAGATGAGCACGATCGCACCCACCGCGACGACCACGATCGCCGTTCGCACAAGGAATGTGGCATTCGTCACGAAGCCGGCGATGAAAGGTGCCGCGAAAACAACCAGCCCCAAGCCGATCACGAAGCCGCCCAGCGCGAATGCCTGGACCACGAAGCCCGACCGCCACCCGAACAAGACGGCAACGACGATCAATAGCACCGCCAGCGCATCGACCAGGTTGAGGTTCATGCCGACCAGCCGCTCACGCGCTCGACCGCCACTCGAATGACGGGCCGCGACTCGAGCCTGTGCGTCGCGTACTGCTTATAGCGTGCGCGCAGCAGGCCAAGCGCGAGCGAATGCTCACCGTCCAACCGATCGGTCGGGGGTTCCAGCACACTCGCCGTGCCCTCCAGGCGAACCCAGGCCAGGCGCGTCCAGTCCTCGTCCCAGCGATCGATGAGCACGGCTACGCGCGGACGCGCACCTATGTCATGTACGCGCGCGAGGTTGCGTGGGTTAGCCACGGATTTGGTTTTCTCGTCGAGCGCCGAATACAGCGTCAACCCGTCGCCCGAATCGCGAAATGCAAACGCGATGGGCACCGGCCGTGGCCGCCCATCAGCGGCGAGCGTCACCAGGACTGCCCGACGACAGTCCTCGAGCAGCTGTCGCTGCGCCCCGTCGAGCGTTCTACGCCTCTGTGATCGTCACCGACTTGATCATCACCGGCTCAGTCGGACGATCCTGCGCGCCAGTCTGGGCGGTAGCGATCTTGTCGAGCACATCTTCACCCGCTGTCAACCGGCCGAAGATCGTGTAGTTGGGCGGCAGGCCATAGTCGGAGTGCATCACGAAGAACTGGCTGCCGTTGGTATTGGGTCCCGCGTTGGCCATCGCCAGGATGCCGCGGTTGTACTTGCGCGTCACCGGCTCGTCGTCGAAGCGATAACCGGGGCCGCCGCTGCCGGTGCCGGTGGGATCGCCGCCCTGGATCATGAAACCCTTGATGACGCGATGGAAAATCACGTCGTTGTAGAACCCGTCGCGCGCCAGGAAGACAAAGTTGTTCACGGTTTTGGGCGCTTCGCTGGCAAATAGGTCGGCGGTCATCGAGCCTGCGCTCGTCTCGATCGTGGCGCTGTAGCTCTTTGCAGGGTCGATTGCCATCTGCGGCGGCGCGGAATAGGACTTCACGTGCGATTCCTCGGGCGGATTTGTCTTGCCGCTCGAGGTTAGCGCACCTGCGGTCGGACCTGCCGATGATGCGCGTGCCGCATCAACAACCGACGATTCGCGCAGGCCGGCAGCCTCTAACCGCCGATTGCAAGCGAGTTTGCCCAAGCATCCGGCCGGTTCCTAACCGCTGCGCGCATCATCCCCACCGCGACGCCGCAAGGCCGCCACGCAGCCAGCGTCGATCAGTACTCGACTGCGCGTGGCAGCGACTTGGCCTGCGTGACCCAGGAGGTGATCTCCCTCTCGCTCGGGATGCGGCGCACGATCTTCGTGCCGGTCTTACCCACGAGGTCTTTGATCGCCTTGTTGAGGTTGGCCGCGTTGCGGTTGGCCAGCTCCACGACCGTGTCGACGCCCGCCCGCTCGAGCAGGTCCGAGTACTCCGAGCCGACGCCCTTGATGCGGTATAGATCGGCGCGGTTGACCCACTCGAGGATCTGGGCGTGGGCCAGACCGGTCTTGTCCGCCAGCGCCTGGCGGGCCTTCTTGGTGCCGCCGTTCTTGAGCAGCGCGTCAGTCGACTTCACGCCCGCCTCGCTCAACTTCTTGGCCCAGACGGGGCCGATCCCCTCGATGTCAGCGATCTTCACTTGGTGCTCCTATGTCCTCTGACAGATTGACCCCCCACGTTCGCGGGCAACGCTAACAAAGGATGGCTTGAGGGCAAGGGCCATGTAGCCTTCCGGCCATGAACGACGCGTTTGCAAAGGCGATGTCCGAGGGCTACACGCTGGACCAGCCGTCGCTGACCTTGGGCAGCCCAATGCTCGATGGCGAGCCGTACAACGGGGCGCACATCCAGGTGGCGCTGGCCATGATGACGCGCCACGGCCTCATCGCCGGGGCGACCGGCACCGGCAAGACCAAGACGCTCCAATTGTTGGCGGGCCAGCTGAGCAAAGCGGGCGTGCCCTGTTTCGTCGCGGACATCAAGGGCGACGTGACCGGCATGGCAGCTGCCGGCGACCCGAGCAACCCGAACATCACTTCGCGCATGGCCTCGCTCGAGCTGCCGTTCACGCCGTCCGCCCACCCGGTCGAGTTCCTGTCGCTGTCGGGCAAGCGCGGCGCACAGGTCAGGGCGACGGTCCATTCATTTGGGCCGCTGCTGCTGGGCAAGGTGCTCGATCTCAACGACACCCAGACAGAGATCCTGTCGCTGATCTTCAAGTACTGCGACGACAACAACCTGCCGTTGCTCGACTTGAAGGATCTCGCCGCCGCGCTGAAATACCTGTCCTCCGACGACGGTAAGGGCGCACTGGCCGACTACGGCGGCATGTCCGCGGCATCGGTGGGTGTCCTGCTGCGCGCGATCGTAGTCAACGAACAAGAAGGGTCGGACATCTTCTTCGGCGAGCCCGAGTTCGACGTTGCCGACCTCTTGCGCACGACGCTCGACGGCGAGGGTGTGGTCAGCCTGCTCGAGCTGGCCGACGTCATGAGTCGGCCGCGGCTCTTCTCGACGTTCATGCTGTGGATGCTGGCTCAGCTGTACGAGACGCTGCCCGAGGTGGGCGACCTGCCCAAGCCCAAGCTGTGCTTCTTCTTCGACGAGGCACACCTGCTGTTCGACGACGCGTCGCAGGCGCTGATGGACGAGATCGAGCGCACCGCGCGTCTGATTCGCTCCAAGGGCGTGGGTGTGTACTTCGTCACTCAGTCACCAACTGACGTGCCATCGTCGGTGTTGTCGCAACTGGGCAACCGCGTCCAACACGCGTTGCGCGCCTTTACGCCAGAGGACGCCGACGACCTGCGCAAAACCGCGCGCACCTTCCCCATGACCGAGTTCTACGACGTCGAGAAGCTGCTCACTTCGCTGGGCATCGGCGAGGCGGCGGTGACGGTGTTGTCGGCCCGCGGCATCCCCACGCCGCTCGCGGCCACGCGATTGGTCGCGCCCGATTCACAGATGGCGCCGATCACCGACGATCGTTTCGCGGCCATCGTCGCCGCGAGCCCGCTCAACGCGAAGTACGGCGCGACCGTGGATCGTGACTCGGCGTACGAGCGCATCAACGCGCGACTTGATGCGGCGCGTCAGACGGCGGCTCAAGCGGCCGTGGCCCAGGCGCAGGCGCAGGGATTGCCGCCCACTACTTCGACTGGCATGAACACCATGACTCCCGCGGAGCAGCGGCATGAGATTCAGCGCCAGGTCCGCGAGCAGCGCGAACGCGATCGAGCAGCCGCGCGCGAACAACGGGCCCAGGCAACAGCTGCGCGAGCGGCCGCGCGCGAACGCGCCCGCGCAGAACGCGAACGGCAGCGAACGATCAACAGCGCCATCCGCACCGGCGGCCGCGTTGCCGGCTCACGTCTGGGCCAGGACATCCTGCGCGGCGTCTTCGGCACGATCCTGGGCGGCGGCCGAAAGTAGCAAGCGACGGGACGGCACCCACGGTTCGTCGGGGCCGGACCACTGTCGCGCGCAGCACGACCGAAGGCCGCGGCGAAGGAAAGGCAGTTATTCCACCTTCAGGCCGGCCGGCATGTCGGTGGCGGCGGGCGGGTAAGCCGGCTGTAGCTCGTCGATTGTTTCGGCCAGGATGGTGGACACCGCCAGGTTGCGCATCCAGTTGTGGTTGGCCGGGATGACGTACCAGGGGGCGTAGTCGGTCGAGGTCTTCGATAGCGCTTCCTCGAAAGCCGCGACGTAGTCGTCCCACAGCTTGCGTTCGGCAAGGTCGCCCATCGAGAACTTCCAGCGCTTCTTGGGATCATCCACTCGATCCTGGAACCGCTGGCGCTGCTCGTCGCGGTCGATGTACAGGAAGAACTTGACGATCGTCGTGCCGTTGTCGGTGAGCATCCGTTCGAACTCGTTGATCTCGCGATAGCGCTTGGACCAAACGGCGCGCGGCACGAAGTTGTGGACGCGCACCACCAGCACGTCCTCGTAGTGCGACCGATTGAAGATGCCAATCTCGCCCTTGCCCGGGACCTTCTTGTGGACGCGCCACAGGTAGTCATGGGCGAGCTCTTCGGGCGTCGGCACTTTGAAGGCCGCCACCACGCAGCCCTGCGGGTTGAAGGCCTCCATCACTTTCTGAATCGTGCCGTCCTTGCCCGCCGCATCGATGCCCTGGAGGACGACGAGGACCGATCGCTTGGCCTCTGCCCAGAACC
>JBDTUR010000145.1:0-5342 GCA_040007635.1 Chloroflexota bacterium | reverse complement strand
CAAGGCCCGCGCCTTCGGGTCGGAAGTACAGCTCGTTGATGTCGTCGATGACGGTAGGCAGGCCACTACCACCGGCCGCGCCCGTAGTCGGTTGGCGCACGAAACCGGTGTCGTGGTGCCAGGCCTTGATGTCCATCTCGACTCCAGCTGAGCGGGCCAGACCGCCCGACCACGCACCCGCAGCGAGCACGACGTGCGCTGAGCTGATGCTGCCCGTGGCGGTTTTGACGCCGAACACCCGGCCCGCGCTGACCTCGATCGCCTCCACCGGCGTCGACTGGCGATAGGTCGCGCCGAGTCGCCGCGCGGCGGCCAGAAGGGTGTTGCACACAGATGTGGGATCGGCGTAGCCCGAGTCGGGCTCGTAGGCGGCGATGTTGAAATCGTCGGTCGTCAGCATGGGGGCAAGCCGCTTGACGTCAGCGGCTTGGATGATCGAGGTGGGGATGCCGAGTGTCTGCTGGTCGGCCACGTTGGCGCGCAGGTTCGCTTCCTGTTCTGGCGGCACGATGCGGACGAAGCCCGTTTTGGTGAAACCGCACTCCCCACCTACGCGCGACTCCCAGTTAATGAAGTAGTCGTAGGAACGCCAGGCCAGCGCGCTCTCCGCTTTAAGGTCGTAGTGCATCCGGACCAGGCCGCTCGACCTGCCCGTCGCACCGGACGCGGCGGCGGCCCGCTCCAGCACCAGCACTTTGGCGCCGCGTTCGGCGAGGTGAAACGCCGTACTGGCGCCATGGACCCCGGCACCGATCACGATGACGTCGAACGTATCAGCCACGTGCTGAGTTTAGGGTGAGCGCCAACGTTAACGGTCCCCCGCTGGGACGGGACTCTTCGTTGCTATGTGTGAGTCGGTTCTATCGATTCCGGATTCGCGGTAAGTCCCTGGTAAGTCACTTGTAAGTCGGTGGTGATGGCCGGCCGCTTGAATTTGCGCGTGGATCCCAACGATGACCTCCTGCCGCTGGCAATACCTGTCCCCGACGAGTTCTTCGAGCAGTTCCAGAGCAATGGCAACTGGCAGTACGCGCAATGGCCGTTGCCGGTGATGGAGTTGGTGGGCGCCCGATTCAAGCACGGTCGGCGCCAGGCGGCATTGACGCAGCGGCAGGTTGCCGATCGTGCCCAGATCAGTTAGAGCGTCGTGTCGCGCTTCGAGCGCGGACTCGTCAGCCATACCTCGGCCGAACGAATCGTCCGACTGGCGGAGGTGCTGGGGCCAGGCTTCCCGTTCGGTTTCTGCCCGCACGACCACGGATGTGCCTGGCCCTTTGATCCGCGATCGCCCGCGGCCGCCCGGCCCCGACCCCCTCTCCTCCCCGGAACCTACGAAACCGACTCACTGGTCGGAAGAGGCTGGTGAACTCGCACCTGGGCGGCGTCCGCAAACCGTCGCCAGGAATCTATCTAACCGACTCACGCACAGGAGACGACTTGGAAACGGCCGCCGCGAGCGGCGGCAGGACCTATCGGCCGCGCTGGTAGATCTCGGGGTCCCACTTTTCCATGAAGCGCGTCGCGTCGTGCAACTCCGTGAAGCCGTATTGCTGGTACAGGCCGTGGGCGTCGCGCGTCGCGAGCATCCAGCGCCGCAAACCCTGTAGGTCGGGATGGGCGGTGACGCACTCCATCAGGTACTTGCCCAGCCCTTGGCCGCGATGCTCAGGTAGCACGAACACGTCGCAGACCCAGGCGAACGTCGCCCTGTCGGACACGACGCGGACGAAGCCTGCCTGGGCGCCACCCTTGTAGGCGCCGAAGACCATCGAGTTACCGACTGCCCGCTCGAGGATCTCGCGCGGCACCCCCTGCGACCAGTACGCCTCTTCGCTCAGGAACTTGTGCGTGAGGTCCATGTCGAGGCGCGCTGGGTCGGTCGAGATCTCGTACTCGCCGCGCTGCCAGCTCGGGTACGTCACGTTGGGTACCGGCTAACCAGCGACGAGTTGGCCGGCCATGCCGGGATGGATGTCGCACTTGAACTCGTACGTGCCCGGGGTGAGCGCCGGGACAAGCGCGGTCCGAGCGTCGGGTCCGGTGAACGCCTCGCCGGCGAACACGCTCGCGCCAGACGCGTCCCAGATATGGACGTTGTGCAGCTCGTTGTCCTTGTTTAAGAACCACAGGGTGAACGGCGCGCTCGCCGGCGCCGGGACGTGCTGCGTCACGAAGAGCGTGCTCTGGGCCGTGATCACCACCGAATCAGGGGGTGGCGTCAGCACCGGCGCCGGCGCGCCACCGCACGCCGCGACGGCCGCGGCCAGCAGACCGGCCGCGGCGAGAAAGAACGGGACGCGACGCCTCACGCGGCGCTCCTGCCGGTGAGCTTGCGCAGGATGCTCGTGGCCAGTTCCCAGCCGCGCTGCGCGACCGCTATTGGCCCTCCGTCGTAGCGCATCATCTCGACGAAGAGCACCGCGATGAGGACGAGCTCGATCCCCTTGTCGAGATAGCCCAGGAAGATCCGCGCACCGAACATCATCCAGCCGCCGATCGTTGCCAGCGTGAAGACGATCAAGGCGGCGCGGATCAACCAGCGGTAGCGCGAGGCGATACCGAGCGGCGCAACCATCGCCGCGGCTAGAACCAGATAGCCAACGGCGTTGGCCAGGAACAACAGACCGCCAAGCGTGTAGTGGATGTACGCCGTAGACAGCGTCAGTACTACGACCGCGATGCGCAACCCGATGCTGAGCGCGTCGCGGCGCCCGTCGAACATGAGCATCTGAAACTCTCCCTCTTCGTGTTCGCCGCCCCCACGGCGCCGCAGCTCTCCCCGCCGAAAGGTTAGCGGAGTGCGTGGGCCCGATGCGAGACCCCTATCGCGAGGAGACTGGCCGCCAGGAGTAGCACGGCGGCGACCCAAGCGTAGGGCGAGACGATGTAGAGCGCGGCAATCAGGCCGATCAGCGCGGCGCCCACCATCACCCAGCCGATGCCGCGCGGTAAAACGTGGGCGCCGCGCGCCGCGAGCCCAAAGAACGCGGTGCCGACCCACATGACGAGCTCGGCGGTGAGGCCCACGGGCTCCGTCCACACGGGCAATTCCATGGTTCCGCAACTGTTCCATAGCGTGAGCCCGCAGATCGGTTCGGCGTACGTCTGCCAGATCGCGGCGATCTGCGGCAGAGTGAGCACCGTGCCCACAACCAGGACGAGCAGTCCGAGCCACGCCCAGGGGTCCATGCGCTGCCGGTTGGCCGCGCCAACCGCGACGAAGGCCGCGATCGCCAGCACGTGTCCGGCCGCGTACACCGTCCAGCCGCCCAGGAGCAGGTTGAGGCTCGTCAGTGTGACGCCGACGATCAGCAGTAGTGCCGCGACCACGCTGAGCGGCCGCGCAAAGCTCCCTACCCTCTCCATCACGCCGAGCGTAACGGAAAGACGTGCCATATAGGTGCTGAGTCCGATCGGAGACTCAGATGCGGCCCAGACGGGACTCGAGTCGACGAGATTGGAGCGGGCGCGGCTGTTTGGGGTTTGCCGGGTCGTAAGCCCACTTGCATGGGTGGTCGTGCGGGCAGTAGCCGAAGGGAAAGTCGGGGCCAAGGGCCAGCCCGATCGCGACCAGGTGAATCAAGCCGATGCCCGTCGCGACGCCGCGCTCCAATCGCGAAATGAGGCTCTGGCTGACGCCGGCGAGGTCCGCCAGGCGACGCTGACTGACGCCGAGCTGCCGGCGGCCCAAACGCATTCGCGCGCCAAAGAGCACCAGGTCAGGCAGCGGCCACTCGTTGTAGCGCGCCTTCTCGCGCCACCATGGATCGAGCGGCCCCTTCTCGCGCAGTCGCTTCTCGATCAGCCAGTCGGCACGCGGGCCCTGGTACGGCACGTCCGAATCATGGCCGCGGCCACTTATCTATCGCTTCACCACCAATTGCGAGTCTCCGATCGGACTCAGGGGTATTTGTAGTAGGGGTAGCTATAGGGGTGGGGCCGAGCGCGCGCGGCGGATACGATTACGAACCACGCAGCCCAGCCCAAGCGAGGGTCACCGTCATGACCGTTACCGCCGCGCCCCGGCGCATGTTCATAAATGGCGAGTGGGCCGACTCGTCCAGCGGTGAAACGACGGATGTCGTCAACCCCGCCACTGAAGAAGTGATCGCGCAGATCCCCAAGGGCGGCGAGGCGGATGTCGACAAGGCCGTCGCTGCCGCCAAAGCCGCGTTCGAGGATTGGTCGCAGACGACGCCGGGCGAGCGCAGCAAGATGTTGTGGGACTGGGCACAAAAGGTCGAGTCGGCCAAGGCGGAGCTGTCGGCCCTTGAATCGGCCAACGTGGGCAAACCCAAGGGTGTGGCCGATTTTGACGTTGACTTCAGCGTCGACAACCTGCGCTTTTTCGCCGGCGCGGCACGCGTCGTGGAAGGCAAGGCGGCCGGCGAGTACACCAAGGGCTGGACGAGCATGGTCCGGCGCGAGCCGGTGGGCGTCGTCGGCCAGGTCGCGCCGTGGAACTACCCGCTGATGATGGCGATCTGGAAGGTCGGCCCGGCGCTCGCCGCTGGTTGCACGGTCGTGCTCAAGCCCGCGTCGAATACGCCGCTGACCGCCCTCGCGCTCGCCGAGTTGGCCGCCGACATCTTCCCCAAGGGCGTCCTGAACGTCATTACGGGCCCGGGCAAGGTGGCTGGCCAACGGCTGGTGACGCATCCGGACGTGGACATGGTTTCGCTCACCGGCGATACGGCCACGGGCCAGGACATCGCTGCGGCCGCGGCCCAAACGGTGAAGCGCCTCCACTTGGAGCTGGGCGGCAAGGCGCCGGTCGTCGTGTTCGACGACGCTGACCTTGGGGCGGTCATCGAGGCCGTGAAGCTGAGTGGCTTCTTCAACAGCGGCCAGGACTGCACGGCCGCCACTCGCGTGATCGCGGGCTCAAAGGTGTACGAGAAGCTGCTCGCCGATCTCGTGCCGGCGGTGCAGTCGCTGAAGGTGGGCAATCCAGCCGACGACGAGTCGCTCGACATGGGGCCGCTCGTCAGTGGCGGGCAGCGCGACCGGGTTGCCGGGTACGTGGACAGGGCGCGCGGCTACGGCGCCGAGGTGGCCACGGGCGGCAGCGCCAACGGCCACGGCGGCAAGGGTTTCTTTTACGACCCGACGGTGGTGACGAACGTCAAGCAGGACGCGGAGATCATTCAGCAAGAGGTATTTGGCCCGGTCATCACGGTGCAGCGCTTCACCGATGACGATGAGGCGATCCGTTGGGCGAACGGCGTGCCCTACGGGCTTGCCTCGTCGGTGTGGACCAACGACGTCAAGCGGGCGCTCAACGCGGCACGCCGACTGCGCTACGGCACGGTCTGGATCAACGACCACCTGACGATCGCGTC
>JBDTUR010000144.1:0-5392 GCA_040007635.1 Chloroflexota bacterium | reverse complement strand
TCATCCTGAACCTGTCCGGTGGACTCGACTCCGCCCTGGTGGCGTACCTCGTGGCCGAGGCGATCGGCGCGGATCGGCTGCTGTGCCTGCTGCTGCCGTACCGGACGTCCGCGGCGGAGTCGCGCGCCGACGCCGAAAGCGTGGTTGCCCAACTTGGCTGTCATAGCAAGTTGATCGACATCACGCCGATCGTCGACGGTTACTTCGAGACCGCGCTGGGCGGCGCAGACGTTGAGCGCGTGCGGCGCGGCAACTTCGCGGCCCGGGCGCGGATGGCAGTGATGTACGACGAGAGTGTGCCGTGGCGCGGACTGCCCGCTGGCACCGGCAACAAGACCGAGGCACTCCTGGGATACACGACGATCTTTGGCGACAACGCGGCGGCGTTTCTGCCGATCGGCGATCTGTACAAGAGCCAGGTGCGCCAGCTGGCCACCGACATGGGCGTTCCAACTGCCATCCTCGAGAAGCCGCCCACGGCCGACTTATGGCCCGGCCAAACCGACGAAGGTGAGTTGGGCATGACCTACGCCGACATGGACCGACTGCTGTATTGGCTCGTCGATCGCCGGCGCACGCACGACCAGCTTGAGGCGATGGGCTTTGGCGCGCCGGCAATCGAGCGCGTCGAGCGGCTGATAACCAAGAATGAGTTCAAGCGCCAGACACCGGTCGTAGCCAAGCTCACGACGCGCACGCCGGGTGTCGACAACGTGTATCCGAGGCGTCGACCATAGCCACGCTGTTCGTGGTCGCGACGCCGATCGGCAACCTGGGCGACATGTCGCAAAGAGCCATTGACGTCCTCAAGACTGTCCCCCTCGTGGCGGCCGAGGACACACGCGTGACCCGCAAGCTCTGGGCCCGCTTTGGCATCGACACCAAGCTCGTCAGCTATCACGCCCAGAGCCCAGCAGCGCGACGCGATGAGTTGCTGGTTCATCTCGCGAGCGGCCAGGACCTGGCGCTGACCACGGATGCGGGCACTCCCTTGGTGAGCGACCCGGGCGAAGATCTGGTCGCCGCGTGGGCGGCGCGCGGCGGAGTGGTGGTGCCGATCCCGGGTCCGTCGGCCGCGCTCGCCGCGCTCGTGGCGAGCGGCCTGCCAGCGGCGCGTTTCACGTTCGAGGGCTTCCTGGCGCGGCGCGGCAAGGAGCGGCGCGAACGGCTTGCGGCGCTGGCCACAGATGAGCGAACAACCATCATCTTCGAGGCGCCCAATCGGGCCGCGGCCACGCTGGCCGACCTCGCGGCAGCTTTCGGTGAAGACCGCCGCGCCAGTCTGAGCCGCGAGCTGACCAAGCTGCACGAGGAGACATGGCGCGGCACGCTGGGTGAGCTTGCCAATCGCGCCACGACCAACCCACCGCGCGGCGAGGTGACCATCGTCGTGTGTGGTCGGGAGCGTGCTGAAGCCCAGCCGAAGATGGGGCTCGAGGAGGGTCGGTCGGAAGTCGGTCGGCTGGTGGCGCAGGGCATGAACCGCTCGTCGGCCGCACGTGAGGTCGCCCAGAGGGCCGGTCTTCCGCGGCGCGATTTGTTCCGCGAGCCTTAGTAGACTCGCGGACTCAGATTGAGCTTGGAGGGATCGTGACCCAGGACAAGTCGGCCGCCGCTTTAGAGGGGACGCCCGCGGACCTCACGCCCGACCAGCCTTTTGTCGACACCCCGGTCGAGCCCGAAACGTTGTCCACGCCCGCGATGGGCCTGGAGCCGCGCGACCAGCCGGCCAAGCGCGTGATCATCATCGGCGGCGGCGTCGCCGGCCTTGTCGCCGCGTTCGAGCTCGTCCGCCAGGGCCACGAGCCGCTGGTCCTGGAGGCGCAGCATCACGTGGGCGGCCGTGTGCGCACAATCCGCGACTTCACGCCCGGGTTGTACGCCGAAGCGGGCGCGATGCGCATTCCCCGAGTGCACGACCTGACGCTTGCCTATTGCGACCTGTTCGGGCTCGAGCTGCGGCCGTTCGTGATGGGCAACCCCAACACGCTCGTTTTCATCGACGGCAAGCGCATGACCATCGCCGATGCCGACGCCAACCCCGACAAGTTGCCGTTTGATCTGGCCGACCACGAGAAGGGCAAGACCTGGACGCAGCTCTGGAACGAGGCCACGAGCGAGTTTCGCCAGCGCTACGAGGCGGGCGGCCAGGGATCACTCGACGCGCTGCTGAAGGAATTCGACCAGTACTCCATTCGTGAGTTCCTCCAGATGCGCGGCTTCAGTGAAGGCGCCCTGGAGCTGTACGGCGTCATGAGCTTCCGCGAAGCAAATATGAACGCGGCGGTCGTAGAACAGCTGCGCGAGATCGTCGGTAAGTCCTTCGAGGACATGCAGGAGATCGTGGGCGGGCTGGACCTGCTGCCGCGCGCGTTCTACGAGAACCTCAAGCCCTACGTCCGCTTTGGCGCTGAAGTGACCTCGATCGACCAGACGCCCGACAAGGTCACGGTGCACTACAAGCAGGGCGCGGCCGGTCGAATGTCGGTCACCGGCGACTACGCAATCTGTGCCATCCCGTTCAGCGTGCTGCGCGACGTCGAGATCCTCAACACGCCGTTCAGCAGGCCCAAGCAGAAGGCCATTCGCGAGCTCAACTACAACGCGTCAACCAAAATTCTCTTCCAGACCAGGCACCGGTTCTGGGAGCAGGAAGACGGGATAGTCGGTGGGACGACCGTGACCGACCTGCCCATCCGGCGCATCGTCTACCCATCCTTCAGCAATCCCGACGATGAGCGGGGCACGCTCCTCGCGTCGTACACGTGGGGCCAGGATGCGCTCCGCTGGGGCGCGATGAGCCCGTCCGACATGATCGAGCAGGCGCTCGAGGACGTCGCCCATGTGCACCCATCGATCACCACCGAATTCGAGGTGGGCGCGGTTCAGGATTGGTACGGCGATCCGTACGCGCGCGGTGCCTTCGCGCTTTTCGAGCCCGAACAGCAGACGCGGCTCCAGGACGCGATCGTGGCGCCAGAAGGGCGGATCCACTTTGCCGGCGAGCACACCTCGCTCTACCACGCGTGGATCCAGGGCGCGCTCGAGTCAGGAATTCGCGCCGCAAAGGAGATCCACGAGGCGCCAGCCGTCTTTTCGGGAACCGCCGAGTCCTAGGGCCGCTCCCTCGGGAACCAATTTCCGTCAAATGCAGCACTGGTCTGCGCGCTATCGGCTGGTTGCGGTCAACTGCACACCCAGTCCTGCCTTTGGTGCCTGAATCGACCCAAATCGCCTCAAAACTCCCATTTGGTGCCTACCCAGTCCTGCATTTGACAGGTAGGGCGCGGCCCTCAATAGGCGAGCTTTGACAGGGCTGCGGCGATCGCCTGTCCGAGTAGGGCCGCGCTGTCGCGATCGACGTTGTCGGTCGTGTCACAGGAAAGGTGGTAGCACAGGTCCTGAGGCGCTCCCGCGGTCCCGCCGAATAGATCCGCGTCGCTGGTCGACATCAGGTTAAGGCCGGAGAAGACACCGCCGATGGGAATGCCCGCTTGGGCGAATGCGAAATGATCCGAATTTGCACCCAGGTCGGTGGGCAGGCCGGGTGCGTCAAGCGCTTGCAGCGCGTCGAGGATTAGCTGCGTGATGGCGCTCGATCCTGAAGGTGCCCCCGCGTTGTCATACACGTAGCGCCCGGGAATGGGCGAGCCGACCATGTCGAGGTTGAGGTAGGCATCGATCAGCAATTGATCTGCCGGAGCGAGATTGTCCACGTAGTTGGCCGATCCCAGATCACCGAACTCCTCGGCCGACCAGAAGCCGAAGCGGATGGTCTTCGCGGGCAGCGGCTGAGTCGCCACCGATGCCGCCAGCGACATCAGTGTGGCCACGCCCGAACCGTTGTCGTTGATACCTGGGCCGTCGAGCACCGAATCAAGATGGCTACCCATCATGACAACCCTGTCGCCGGCGCCCGGCCACGTCCCGAGAACGTTGTCGACCGTCGCGGTGTGGTTGTCGCCGTGGACCGAGACGTTTGCCGTGGCACCGTCAGCGTTCCAGAGGGCTTGGGTCGGGTCGATGCCTGCGACGATCACTGGAATGGAGATGCCCGCCGGATCGAGCAGCGTTGGCCGCAGGATCTGGTTGGCCTTCCATCGTTCAACCAGTGAGATCATTGCCGCAGCGCCGGCGCCCTGCGCAAGCTCCACTTTCTGACGCGTAAAGCACATGCCACTCGGAACGACGGCAATGTGACCTGCTGTGAAGTCGGTCCACTCGCTCGCGTCACAGCCGAAGGTGCGCTCACCGCTGCCTACTCGTTCAAGGACACCGCTGACATCGCCGCTCGCTGAATAGAGCGCCGCATGAACCCATTCGGGTGCGGTCCACGTTTGGTCGCCGACCGTGAGGCTCGCCGGATCGGCCTCATCGAAGAACGGGAAGTCGAATGATTGGCGCTGGACCTGGAAGCCGAGATCGATCATCACCTGCGCGACGTAGTCGGCCGACGCTTCGTAGCCCGGCGTACCCGCGGCGCGGATGCCGCCGTTGGCGTCGGCGATCTGCTGCAGCGCGTCCAGATGCTGGCGGATCAGGACCGGGTCGACACTCAGTCCGGCAGTTGGTGACGGAGTGGGCGTTGGGGTGGGCGCAGGACTTGCAGTCGGGGCCGCGGAAGGACTTGCCGTAGGTGTAGGCACGGGCGTGGTCGCACAGCCGACAGCAATCACCAGCGCGAGGAGGTGCCCGGAAAGCCGCTTCATCGTGGTCAGCCTAGGACTGCCCGCTTACCATCTGGCCATGAGTGAAGAAAAATGGACACAGGCCGACAAGGTCGAAGCGCTGGCCGCTGAGCAGGCCAAGGCCGATCCTTCCGCCCAGCCTGATCCATCCCAGGCACCAAAGGTGCCGGCGGACGTGCTCGAAATCGCGCGCAACGGTCTCGTCGCGCGGTCCGGGCCGGCCAAGCGCGTGCTGATCATCGGTGGCGGCATGGCCGGCCTGGTCGCCGCATACGAGCTGCGCAAGGCAGGCCATGACCCGCTGGTGCTTGAGGCGCAGGGGAGAGTCGGCGGTCGTATCTATACGTTGCGGGCGCCGTTTGGCCCGGGTCTGTACGCGGAGGCGGGTGCCATGCGGATCCCGCGTACGCACGACCTGACGCTTGAGTACTGCACCAAGTTCAACATGCCCATGCGGCCCTTCGTGATGGGCAATCCGCGCGGCCTGGTCTACATCAGCGGCCAGCGCATGACTGCCGCGGAAGCGAACGAGCATCCCGAAAACCTGCCTTTCAACCTCGCGCCGACTGAGCACGGCCGATCAGCCGACTCCCTCTGGAGCGACGCCATCGCTGAATTGAAGGCAATGGTCGACGCGGACGGCGAGCAAGCGTGGCCCGAGATCGTGAAGCGCTACGACGAGTACTCGCTGTACGAGTTCCTGC
>JBDTUR010000143.1:0-5506 GCA_040007635.1 Chloroflexota bacterium | reverse complement strand
CGTCAACGCCACGGTGCGCGTCATGATCCTTGTCGCGCAGCTTGCCGCGACACTGGTCGCTGGCTTCCTCGCGCTGCAGCTCGGCCTGCGCACCATGCTGTTCATTGGACCCACAGTGGGGCTGCTGGGAGTACTGGCTGTCTGGTTCTCGCCGGTCCGGCGCGTGCGCCGCATCGAGGATCTGGCGCAGATCGCGCCTTAGGCGAAGAGCGCCTCGACGAAGGCATTTGGCGCAAACTCGAGCAAGTCGTCGACCTTCTCGCCCACACCTACGAACAGCACCGGGACGCCGAGCGCGTCCTCAATGGCGAACGCGATGCCGCCGCGCGACGTGGTGTCGAGCTTGGTCAGCGCGATGCCGGTGAGCCCTGCGGCCTCGTGGAAGGCGCGCGCCTGGCTGAGGCCGTTCTGGCCGGTGGTAGCGTCCAGGACGAAGAGCACCTCGGGCTGCGCGTCCGGGAGACGCTTGTCGATTGTGCGGCGGATCTTGGCCAGCTCGTCCATCAGGTGGCTCTTGGTGTGCAGCCGCCCGGCAGTGTCGATTACCACGACGTCGCTGCCTCTTGCCGCCGCAGCGTCCAGCGCGTCGTAGACAACGGCCGACGGATCCGCGCCGGCGGCGTGGGCCACGAGCGGCAGGTCAACGCGCTTGGCCCACGCCTCGAGCTGCTCGATGGCCGCCGCCCGAAACGTGTCCGCGGCCGCTAGCAGAACCTTCGCGCCCAGGCTCGAGAAGCGCTGACCGAGCTTCGCGACCGTCGTTGTCTTGCCCGTGCCATTGACGCCCACCACCAGCACGACCGCTGGCGTGCCGTTGCCTGGGACATGCGGCCAACCGGTCGTGCGGCGCGGCGCAAAGAGGCCGATCAGCTCGTTCTTGACGGCCAACTCCGGATCGAGGTCGCGTCGCGCACGGGCGCCTTCGACGACACGGCCCGCCAGGTCAGCGCCCATGTCCGCGGCGATGAGCGTCTCTTCGATCTCTTCCCACGCGGCGTCATCGAGCGGCCCCGCCAGGATGCCCCGCAATCGGCCCACGAACGATTGGCGTGTCCGCGCCACGCCCTCCTCGAGATCGCTCAATTCAGGAGACAGCGCTGGAGGTCGCGCCGTTGTCGGAGGTCGCACCGGGTAGCCGCAGCGAGACGACTCGGCTCACTGCATCGTCGCCAAGGGTGATGCCGTAAAGCGCGTCGGCGCCCTCGATCGTGCCGCGGTTGTGGGTGATGACGATGAACTGCGTCTGTTCGGCCAGGCCACGCAGCGCCCGCGAAAACCGGCCGACGTTGGCCTCGTCGAGGGCCGCGTCGACCTCGTCGAGCACGCAGAACGGCACCGGCCGGACCTCGAGCATCGCCAGCAGCAGGCTGACCGCTGTCAGCGCGCGCTCGCCGCCAGAGAGCATCTGCAGGGGCTGGCGCTTCTTGCCGGGCGGTCGGGCGTGAATGTCGATGCCGGTCGTCGAAAGGTCGTCCGGCGCAGTCAGTGAGAGCTGCGCTTCGCCGCCGCCGAAGAGCTCGGTGAAACGCCGCGCGAAAGCATCCTCCAACGCCGCAAAGGTCTGACGGAACTGATCGTTGATGAGCGCGCCCAATGATGCAATCAGCTCGCGCGTCGACGTGATAGCGCCCTCGACGTCGATCCGTTGCGACTCAAGCCCCTCGAGCCGATCGTGCAGCTCCGTGTATTCCTCAGCCGCGAACGGGTTGCCCGCGCCCAACTCGTGGAAACGGCGGCGCAGGCTGGCCAACTTGCCCGTCGAGATGCTCTCCGTAGCCGCGTTGTCGGCCGACCAATGCTCGAGCGTTCGGCCCAGCAGCTCTTCCATCAGCGACGGGTCCGCATCCTGCGCCGGTGCCCGGACTTCCGCGCCGGCCGCCCTGGCCAGCGCGGCGACGCCGTCATCGCCGATCGCGGCCAGCTCTACCAGCAGCCCCTCGCGACTCTGATCGAGCAAAAGGCGCGTTTCGAGGGCGCGGACTTCGGCGGATCGGCTGCGCGCCTCGTGCTCACGTAGCACCTCGCGGGCGGCCGCGGCGCGGGTCTCTGCCGCGGTGAGGTTGGCTCGCTCTTCGGCGCCGCCGGCGTACGTGTTGTCAAGGCTGGCCGCGGCGTCGGCGTCAGCCTTTGCTGCGAGCGCCAGCCGCGCCTCAAGCTGCCCACGCCGCTCAGTCAGCTCCGCATCGCGCACTGCCAGTCGCTGCAATTCGGTGGCAAGCTCGCGCAGCCGAGTCTCGTCCATCGCCACGGTGACCTCGGCGCGCCGGCGCGCCTCGTGCGCCGCGTCGACGCTGGCTGCGTGGCTCGCGGCCTGACGGCGCAGCTCCGCGGCTCGTTCGCGCAGCGCGGCCACACGGTTGAGCGCGTCCTTGGACGCCGCGCTCTTGGCTGTCGCCCCTGCCCGTTCCTCGAGCGCCGCAATGTCAGCTGCAACGCGGCCCACCAGATCGCGCAGCGCGGCGGCGTCCGCCTCGACCCGTTCGAGCTGCGTCTGCTGCCATGTCGACTCGCGTACAAGCTGCTCGACGCGGCGCTGCGCCAATCGCTCGATGTCGTCGGCCGAACGGAGTTGGCGGCGCGCGGTTTCGTGGCGCGAGCCAGCCGCGGCAACGGCGCTCGATTCCTTGACAGCTTCGTCGGCGGCACTCTTGGCCGCGGCACGCAGTCTGTTGAGCGTCGCTTCGAGCTCAGCGAGTTTCTTTGCCTGGATATCGCGCTGGGCGCGCTGCTCGAGCACCGACTCGGTCGCGGCCAGCTGCACCAATCCGTCGTCGGCGACGACCTCGCCGGCAAGCGTGACCGCGCGCCAGCCCTGCGGCAGAGTAGCGCGAATACTGAGCGCGCTTGCCAGGTCAGGTAGCCAGACGACGCGATCGATGAGCCGCGTCACGTGCGATTGCGGATCGCGTCGGATGGCATCGTTCAACCGGCCGCCTCCGGCGGCCGTCACGGCGTCGATGATCGCCGCACTTGCTGCGGCCGGTGTGGGCCGCGCCGCGGCACCGGCGACCGCGAGGCTGCCGCGTCGCGCCGACAACGCCGTAACGGAACCCTCGTCGACGAGGAACGCGGTTGCCGCGACACCCAGGGCGGCGGAGACCGCGGCGCGGAAGCGCGGCTCGATCTCCAGCCCCTCGGCAACGAGCGCACCGCCGCGTGCCCGCGCAGCTCGGGCAAGGCCTTCGTCGCTGAGCGCAGCCAACGCCGCGTCGAGTGCGGCCAGCCGGCTGCGAACAGCCGCTGCATCAGCTTCTGCTTCACTGAGCCGTGCCTGCGCATCCGTGCGCGCCACCAATGCCGCGTCAAGCGCGGTACGGGCAGCCGCGCTCGCGCCGGACGACGCCTTCTC
This sequence comes from Chloroflexota bacterium, assembly GCA_040007635.1. Taxonomy (GTDB): domain Bacteria; phylum Chloroflexota; class Limnocylindria; order Limnocylindrales; family CSP1-4; genus JALYGJ01. The sequence goes on along the minus strand of JBDTUR010000143.1, from coordinate 2,157 downwards.
TTCCTTGGATGCGCTCTCCAGCCCACGCTCGGCATCGGCTAGCTCATGGACAGCCGCCAGACGGCGTGCCTCAACCTCGGCCGTGCGGCTGCGCCCAGAAGCTAACGAGCTCTCCAGCGCCGTGAGCCGGCGTTCGTGTTGATCAGCCTCGCGCCGCCGGGCGGCAATATCGACGGCGCTGGACTCGGCCCCGTGGGCGCCACCGACCGCCGCCTCGATCTCCACCAGTTGCCGTTCGACGTACTCGAGCTCAGTGGCGAGCGCTTGGTCGGCCTCGGCGACGGGCCTGCTCAGTTCGGATACCGCCGCGGCCCGGCGCGCTTCAGCATGGGTCCGCTCGCCGGTCACGCGCTCCACGTCGCGCGCCTGTGCGGCCAACTCGGTCTCGAGCCGCGCCTGTTCAAGGCGAATAGCCGTCAGACGCTCGCGCTGCTGGTCCAGCTCACGGCGCAGCTTCTGCTCGGCCTCGGCGCGGCGCGAGATATCAGTGGCAAGGCGACTGGCGTCGGCCTCAGCGGTCTTGAGCTCGGCCATGGCCGCATCTGCCGCGGTGCGTGAACGTTCGACCTCTCTGCTCTCCTTCGCGGCGGCCAGCGAGAGCGACACCCAACGGGCTCGCGCCGCGCCAAGAAGTGCCTCAGCCAGCTCGGCGCCGGCGGAGCGGCGTGCCTGCAGCTGCTCGGCCTGGGCGGCGAGGCGCTTGGCCTGCGGGCGTAGCTCCGCCAGAAGGTCGCGCAAGCGTTCCAGGTTGGCCTCGGCCTCCGCTAACTCGCTTTCCGCCTGTCGGCGGCGCCGTTCATGACGCCTGACTCCGGCAGCCTCTTCGAAGAGCGGCCGGCGCTCTTCCGGCCGCAGCGCCAGCGCCTGGTCGACCATGCCCTGGCCGATGAAAAGAAACGCGTTATCACTCAGGTTGCCTGCGTCGAGCAGGTCGCCAAGGTCCTTGAGGCGGATTCGCTGGCGATTGAGCAGGTACTCGTTTTCGCCTGACCGATATAGCCGCCGGCCGATTTCTACTTCACTGAAGTCAACCGGCAGCAGGCGGTCCGTGTTGTCGATAACGAGGGTCACGTCGGCCATACCGATGGCTCGCCGCGCAGACGATCCCGCAAAGATCACATCTTCCGACCGGCGTGTGCGCAGCATGCGGCCCTGCTCGCCCAGCGTCCAGCGCAGCGCGTCGGCCAGATTGCTCTTGCCCGAACCGTTGGGTCCCACCACGGCGCTGATGCCGGCGCCGAACTCGACTGTGGTTCGCTCGGCGAACGACTTGAAACCGACGAGGCGTAGTGCCGTGAGCCGCGCGCGGCTCACTTGCTCCCACCTGCCTCATCGTGGGCAAGCGCACGCTCGGCGTCGAGTGTCTCGATCGCGCCGCGCGCCGCTTCCGTCTCCGCCTCGCGCCGGCTGCGGCCCTCACCCTGACCCAGCGTGCGGCCGCCCACGCGAACCTCCACGACATAGTGGCGCGCATGGGGCGGTCCGGCGTCGCTGAGCTGCTGGTAATGCGGCGCGCGACCGGTGTGCTGATATGACCGCTCCTGGAGGACGCTCTTGGGCGGCTTGAGCTCCGCCAGGACGCTCGCATCGGCCAACTCCGGGTCGGCCACTTTGCGCAGCCAGCGCTTGGTTCGCGCCAAGCCAAGCTCCAGATAGACCGCGCCGCACACGGCCTCAAAGGTCGACGACAGGACAGACTTGCGGCTTCGCTCATCGGCCGAGGTCGCGCCCAGGCCCAGCTGAAGGTAGGAGCCAAGGTCGAGCCGCAAGGCGATGCGCGACAGGCCGCCCGCCGAAACAATCGCCGCGCGGCGAGTCGTCAGTGAGCCTTCATCGTCATCGGGATAGCGCTCCCACAACGCCTCGGACACGACGAGCGAGATGACGGCGTCACCCAGAAACTCCAGCCGCTCGTTGGACGCGCCCACCGACGGCTGTTCGTGGACGTAGCTGCTGTGGATCAGCGCCTGCTCGAGCAGGCCGTAGTCGCTGAAAGAAAGGCCGAGCCGGTCCGCCAGCTCGCGCGCCCGCGGGACCGGATCAGGCTGCGCAGCAGCCCTCACGGCCTCTGCTGCGCGTCCAGCCAAGCCGGGGTTACTTGTTGCCCTTGTCCTCGACGTAGTCGACGGCGTCCTGGACGGTGCGGATCTTCTCGGC
>JBDTUR010000142.1:0-5596 GCA_040007635.1 Chloroflexota bacterium | reverse complement strand
GCTCGCGGCGCACATGGCCAAGCTGCGCGGCCGTCTCCCGCGCGAGCGCGAGCGCCAGCTTGTGGCTGAGCTGCGCGCGCTGCCTGACAAGGCCCAGCGCGCGCTCGATCTCGCCGAGCCTGCCAGGGAGCTGGCGCGGCGCTACGTGAACTCGCGCGGTTTCATGTTCGTCGGTCGTGGCGTGACCTATCCGGTCGCCCTGGAGGGTGCGCTCAAGCTGAAGGAAGTCAGCTACGTCCACGCAGAGGGGTACGCTGCGGGCGAGCTCAAGCACGGCCCCATCTCGCTGCTTGATGCCGAGGTGCCGCTGGTCGCCATCGCCACCCGCTCGGCGGTCCACGACAAGCTGATAAGCAACGTCATGGAGGGCCGCGCGCGTGACGCCCGGGTGCTCGCCGTGGCGACCGAGGGCGACGATGCGATGACCGATTACGCGGACGACATCCTGTGGGTGCCGGAGACGATCGAGGAGCTGAGCCCGATCCTCGCGGCCATCCCGCTCCAGCTCTTCGCATACCACACCGCGGTCGCGCGGGGCACGGATGTTGACCAGCCGCGCAACCTCGCTAAGTCGGTGACGGTCGAGTAGTCTGCGGCGCCTATGGCGCTTGCTGGCGGCCCGCCGGTGCCCGAGGGCACGACCGAGCTGGGCATCGACATCATCAAGGTCGAGCGCATCGCCGCGGCACTCAAGAAGTTCGGCGACCGCTTTCCACGGCGCGTCCTAACCGAGTCCGAGCAACGCTACGTCCGCAACAGGCCGCAGAACTTTGCCGGTCGCTGGGCGGCCAAGGAGGCCGTCTCCAAGGTCCTGGGCCTGGGGGTGCGGGGAGTCGGTTGGACCGAGATCGAGATCGTCCGACTACCCACGGGAGCACCAGCCGTCCGACTTTCCGGCCGAGCCAAGCGGCGTGCTGAACAGCTGGGCATGGGCCGCATTGCCGTTTCGATCTCGCATGAAGGGGACTACGCGGTCGCGATCGCTTTCGGGATCCGCGCCGAGGGCGGCAGTTACGTCTTCCCGGTCGACATCGAGGAGCGGCTTGACGCGCGCGAGAAGCAGATCCTGGCGCGAATGGAGCGCTTGCGCGATATGGATAACGAGTCGCACCGACAATAGACGCATGCTGCTCGATGCCGCCACGTGCGCGGCGCTCCTGCCCAATCGTCCGCTCGACGGACACAAGGGAACATTTGGCACTCTTGTGTGCGTGTGCGGCTCGCTCGACTACGCCGGCGCGGCGCTGCTGTGCGGGCTTGGCGCCGCGCGCGCCGGCGTTGGCCTGGTCACGCTGGCCGTGCCCAACTCGCTCCACCCTGTTCTCGCTGGCCGTGTGCCGGAGCTGGTCACCCTGGGCCTGCCCGAGACGGCCGGAGATATCGACGCGCGCGACTCTGGCCATGCGCTCAAAGACAGCGCGCCTGATGCGTTCGTGATCGGTTGTGGCATGCGCGAGAGCGACGGCTACCGCGAACTCACGCTTGGCCTAATCGCCCGCCAAGGGCCACCGATGGTGATCGACGGGGGCGCGCTTACCCTGCTGTCGCGCAGCGCGAAGTGGTGGGTCAGCGCACAGCGCGCATGCGTGCTCACGCCCCACCCGGGTGAGTTTCAGCGGCTCATGGGCAGCCCTCCAGCTGAGGGCGATGGCGGCCGTGAGGAGTCAGCACGGGCCGCGGCCGCGCTCTTCGGACAGGTCGTCGTGCTGAAGGGCGCGCGCACGGTCATCGCGACGCCCGACGGCCAGACTGCAATCGCGCCGTTCGCAAACGCGGCGCTCGCGACGGCCGGCTCGGGCGACGTGCTCGCCGGCACCATTGGCTCGCTGCTCGCCCAGAAGCTCGCGCCGTTCGATGCCGCGCGGCTGGGTGTCTGGCTCCACGGCCGTGCGGCGGAACGGATCAGCGAACGGCTGGGCGACTCGGGCCTGATCGCGTCCGACCTGCCGTACGAGATTGCCGTCGCGCGGCACGAGCTGGCCGCGACCCCGCCCGCCACCTTGCCCGCGACGCGCGCGTGAGCGCCGCGTCAATGGACGAGCGGCTGGCCGCAGCCGGGCTGCCGTCGTTGCCCAGACGCGTGTGGGCGGAGATCGACGAGTCGGCGCTCGCCGGCAACCTCGCCGCCGTGCGCGAGCTGATCGGGCCGCGCGTCGAGCTCAACGCGGTCATCAAGGCCGACGCTTACGGTCACGGTCTCGTGCCCGCGGCCCGCGTCTTTGAACAGGCCGGCGCCGATCGGCTGTGCGTCGCCAGCATCGATGAGGCATCCGCCCTGCGTGGCGCGGGCATCGCGCTGCCGATCCTGATCCTGTTTCCCATCCCGATGAGTGACGCGGCCCGCGCCGCGCGCTCGCGTTTTGAGATCGTCGCTGCCGACCGCACGACGACCCTGGCCACGCTCGAGGCGTGGTCCAGTCAGCGCGGCTCTGCCGATTCCGAGCTGCTCATCCACCTCGAAGTCGAAACGGGCCTGGCGCGGGGCGGCTTCAAGCCAGAGGAAGTCGCTGCGATCGCGAACACCATCGTCAATACACCGGGCGTCCGGCTGGCCGGACTGTGGTCACATCTCGCCCGCTCGGAAGATCGGCCAACGACCAACGCCCAGGTAGATGCCTTCGAACGCGCCGCGGACGCCGTCCGCGCCGCAGGCCTACCGCTGCCACCCAGGCATCTGGCCGCTACAGGCGGCTTGTTTGCGGGTCAGGTGGACCAGTACGAGGGCGTGCGGATCGGCCTTGGCCTGTACGGCTTGATGCCCGACGGATTCCCGGTGGGAGAGTCGGCCCAGTCTGCGTTTGCCAAGCTCAGACCGGCCATGGCGGTCAAATGCCGCCCACTGCGTGTCGAGGACTTCCCACGGGGTACCCCGGTGAGCTACGGCGGCCTGTGGACAACGGAGCGACCGTCGCGTATCGCCACCCTGCCGATCGGCTACGGCGATGGCTGGACGCGCGCCTATTCACCGCTCGCCGGCGCCCTTGTGCGCGGCCAAAAGGTGCCGCTCGTGGGCAGCGTCGCCATGGACGCGGTCATGGCCGACGTGACCGATGTTGGGGATGTGGGCACTGAGGAGGAGTTTGTCCTGATCGGGGCTCAGGGAGGGCGCGCGGTCGTGACAAACGAGCTGGCGCGGATGCGCACCACCATTCCCTGGGAAGTCGTTACGAGCATGGCTTACCGCCTACCCCGGGTGTACCATGCCGGCCCAGTACTAAAGGGCCTGCGCACGCTCGCAGGTGAGGCCCGGGTCGGCTCAACCGCCGGATAAACGGCACATCTCTTGGGGAGATCGATGAGCGAATACGGATCGGCCAACGAGCTGACTTTCGAGGACCCGGTCGAGTCGCTGGCGCGCGAGATCCAGCTGTACGGCATGACCGGCCCGGCCATGATGTTCCTGGAGGCCAGCCGCCCTTATCGCGCGCTGGGCAGCCAGGCGATGGTCTTCTTCGATCCGGTCCTGCGGACCATCTTCGGCAGCGGCTCGGACGCGATGCAGCGCGTCCTATCGGACGAAGGCGGCATCGAGCGGCTCATCGAGCGGCTCGAGGAGATTGACGACGAGGAGCCCGGGTACGACGCCTGATTGATCAGGCTTCGCGCACTTCGTTCTGAGCCCAGGCGTAAAGCGCGTCATAAACCGGCAGCTCGGCTTTGAGCTGCGCCTGGTCATCCAACTCGAGCAGCGCGAACCCGTCGGCGATGGCCATCAATCCGGCCGACTCCGGTGTGATCGACGCGTCCTCCGCCACGTCGGCCCCATGCACCACCTTGGCCATGTGCAGGACGGCCGGGTCGGTGACACGGAACTCCTCGATGAGCGTCTCGAACGAGCATTTGCCGTCGCGATGGGTGTACTTGGCGCCGGGCGCGTCGAAGCTGTATGCGCCCTCCCGCTCCGCGTACGCGAGGACTTCGTCGCGCGGCACATAGACAATCTCGGCGTCGGGATCGATGAACGTCAGGATCAGCCATGGACACGCGATTCGATCAGTGTGCGGGCGCTCACGTGTGACCCATTTCATGGCTCGTAACTCCTCTTCGGGTAACGTGACGGCGTGACTCAGTTGCGTGCCAAGCAACCGGCCGTGCCCACGGTATCGGTAACGACAAACTCAGTCGACGAGACGCGCGATTTCGCCGCCGCGCTCGCCGCTGTGGCGCGGGCCGGCGACCGCATCGCACTGGTTGGGCCGCTCGGCGCGGGCAAGACGCAATTCGCCAAGGGTTTTGCGGCTGGCTTGGGCGTGCGCGAGGTGGTCAATTCGCCCAGCTTCACGCTCATGGCCGAGTACGGCGGGCGGTTGCCGCTCTTCCATCAGGACCTCTACCGGTTGTCCGGCGCGGAGGAGATCCTGGGTGGTGGCATGGTCGATGAGCGCCAGCTCGAGGGCGTCACGCTGAGCGAGTGGGCTGAGCGGTTTCCAGAGGCGCTCGATCCGGGGCGGCTCACAGTTCGCTTTGATGTTGCCGGCGACGATGAGCGCGTGATCTCAATCGGCGTGTCTAGCCCGCGCCACGCGCGCTACCTGCGGGCCGCGCAGACGTGGTGGGCGCGATGATCCTGGTGCTTGACACGGCCACCCGCCGGCCGATCGTCGCCCTCGCGGCAGACGACGGTTCGGTCCTGGCGCAGAGGACGTGGGAAAGCCGCCACCGCCACGGCGAGGAGCTTCTCGCCCGCCTGGACGAGGCGCTGGCTGAGGCTGGCGGCCGCAAGCAGGAACTAAGCGGCGTGGTTGTGGGCACTGGGCCCGGCTCGTTCACCGGCCTGCGCATTGGTCTCGCCACTGCCAAGACGATCGCGTACGCGCTGAGCATCCCAATCGTTGGCGTGTCGAGCACGCGCGCTCTCGCCCAGGCAGCCGCGATCGCAAACCCATTGAGCGACATCGCGGTCGCGCTGCCCGCCGGCGCCGCGGACCGCTATGTCCATCGCTTCAAGGTGACCGGCGGCGCACTGGTCGAGGCGGCCCAGCCGCACCTAGTGGCGACACCGCCAAAAGGCGATGAGCTCGATGGTGAGAAGATCATGGGCCTGGCCGCAGCCCTGGCGCAACTGGGTGCCGCGGCGCTGCGCAGCGGCCACACGGATGATCCCCAAACACTCGTGCCGGCGTACGTCGCACTGCCGCGCGGCATCGCCGCGGCCGTGGCGGAGATGACATGGTCGCCCGACCTCCGCTGAGGGTGCGGATCGAGCCCATGCGGCTCGAGGACGTGCCCGCCGTTCACGAGATCGAAACTGCGAGCTTCCCCTCGCCGTGGCCCGACTACGCGTTCCGCCAGGAGCTCCAGACGAACAAGATGGCGCATTACCTGGTCGTGCGCTCGGGCAGTGAGACGGTTGCCTATGGCGGCCTGTGGCTGATGTTCGACGAGGCGCACATCACGACCTTCGCGGTACTGCCCGAGTGGCGCCGGCAAGGCATCGGCGGACGGCTGATGCTGGGCCTGATGGACGTCGCGCTGACCTTGAACGCGCGGGTCATGACACTCGAGGTGAGGCTCTCGAACAGGCCGGCGCGCGAGTTGTATGGGCGCTTTGGCTTCAAGCCTGTCGGCGTACGCCCGCGCTACTACTCCGACAACG
>JBDTUR010000141.1:0-5633 GCA_040007635.1 Chloroflexota bacterium | reverse complement strand
CCAAGTTATGCGCAGAGCTCGACCTGCCCGACCTCGCTGACGACGAGCGCTTTGCGAGCAACGGCGCCCGGGTCCGCAATCGTGACCTTCTCCGGCCCATCCTGGCCGCGCGCTTCAAGGAAGCGGACTCAATCCATTGGCTGGGCCGGCTCGCCGAGGCCGAGATCCCGTCTGGACCAGTGAACACCGTGCTTGGCGCATTCGAGCAACCGCAGGCGGTCGCGCGCGGGATGCGCGTGGAGGTTGAGCACCCAACGCTCGGATCGGTGCCCCAGGTCGGGCTGCCCTACAAGCTGTCCGTTACTCCCGCGTCAATTCGGACCGCGCCCCCACTCCTGGGCGAGCACTCCGCGGAAATCCTGGCCGAGCTGGGCTACTCGAGCTCAGAGATCGACCAGCTCCGCACTGACGGAGTGACCTAGGCCGACGCGGTCGGTGCCGGCCGCCGGCGCAGCGCGACCTCGAGACCCAGCAGAACCCACCCGAGTCCGTGCAGCGCCAAGCCGGTGAGGATGACCTTCTCCGCAATCGACCCGTTCTCCGCCAGCCCGAAGTTGCCCATGCCGACGAACGCGGCGATCGATCCGACCAGCAGCGCCAGCGCCGACCACCGGTTCAGCACGCCCAGCCGGAATGTCACCAGCCCAAGCCACGCGTCGCTCAACCACATGGCGGCCGCGCTGAGGATGTAGAGCCCGATGGGCTGATAGTCGCCGCCACCGAGTTGACCCGGTTTGGCTACCAACAAGAAGGTGAACACCAGGTAGATCGCGTTGGCGACGACCACCGGGGCGGCACCGCTCAGTGAGAGCCCCCGGCCCGCGCTTGCCTGGCGCAGGTGTACGCCAGTGGCGATGGCGATCGCGCCCAGATTGAAAACGATGAGGCGCAGGTTGAACAGATCGGGCGTCCACTGTTCGAGGTTGATGAAACCAAGAAGCAGAAACACACCGCCGAATACCCCCAGAACGCCAAGAAGTCGGCCGGCAGGTGTCGGCGCCAGGGTCATCGAGTGAGCCATTGTTCGATTCCTCCTGAGGTGTTCTGACGCAGCGGTAGATAAGACATCGATCGGCGCCCGCAGCCAGGTTCGGATCGCACCGTTGTCCCGTTTCTGATCGGTAAATAGCTGGACCTGTTGCTCCGCATAGCGCGCGCGGTAGTCGGCGGGATAGAGCCGCAGCAGGCTGCGGTAGATGCGCTCGTGCCCCCCGGCGGCCGACGTCACCTCGCTTCGAGCGCCCAGGGCTTGGCGGCGGCGACCAGGCTCTGGAGGCGTCGCGCTTCGGCGGCGACGACCGTGCGCCCCAAACCTGTCAGGCGGTAGTAGCGCCGCCGCTGGTCGTCCATGTCGGGATCGGGGCGCTCGTCGGATTCCTCGATCAACCCGTCGTCCAGCAGTCGCCGGATCGTCGTATAGACCCCGCCCGGACCAAGCTTGGTGGCGCCCTCCGTAATGCGCGCCACTTCACCCATGATCGCGTAGCCGTGGCGCTCTTCCGGGCCGATCGCCAGCATGATCAACATTGCCGTCCGGCTGATCTGGGGCGGCGGCGTGGCGTCGGTCTTGGCTGTGCTCATGTCGGGCACTGTATCAACATCAGATGCATTGTCAAGTGACATAGCCGCTCGTTGCTAGACTCTCGGCCGGCGCCGACATAGCTCAGCGGTAGAGCAGCTGTTTCGTAAACAGCAGGTCCTCGGTTCAAATCCGAGTGTCGGCTCCACTTTCCGGCCCATTGGTAGCAGCGCGTTATGCTCAAACCGAAACGGGGGGTGTCTTGACCTTCACAAAACTGCTCGTTATGGCCGCCTCGGTCACTTTCTCCATTGCGGCCTGCGGCGGAACGGCTGCACCACCGACGGTTACACCCTCGGCGACGGCCACAGGCGCCGCTGCGACGTCCACCGCGCCGACATCACCGCCGGTAGTCGCCACGACGGCTCCGGCCGCATCCGGCAGCGCAGTCGACCTATGCGGCCTCCTAACCGCGACCGATATCCACACACTTATGCCGGGCTCCTGGACCGAAGGGACGCTCACCAAGCCGGTGGGCGGCTATTGCTATTGGGAGAACACGAGTACACGCGACCGCGTCATCACGGCCCTAGACCCGTCGACGCTGGACGCGATCAAGGCCGGCGCGCCGAGCGGCACCGATCTGACCCTCGGCGGCCACGCGGCGTACTCATTGCGCGCCACGGGCGTCCACGTCCAGACCACGTGGATTGATATCGATGGGCAGCTGCTGATCGTCGAAATCCCGCTGAGCTCCGACGCGGCCGCTGATCTGAGCAACGCCACCGCCCTCGCGGAGATCGCGGTCGGAAACACCTAGGCGCCTGCGAGGCTCTTGGCGAACACTATTTTCGCAATGGGAAAGCCCGAGTTCGAATCTCGCAGGCGGCTCTAGCTCCAAGGACGAGCACCGTTCAAAGGACGAGGGCCAGACCGTTGAAAAAGTCTCCCTGCCCGTCCTGACGGTCCTCAGTTCAAATCTGAGTGTCGGCTCCACTTCCGCCGCAAGCCGGTAGGCTCGCACCTCGTGACTGCCGAGCCTGCGTCCCCACCTGTGGAGCGACCGCCGCGTTCTGACTGGCGCTTTCTGCTCGCGATCTTCTGGATCACCTCGCTCGTCGAGACCGCTGGCATGGGCCAGGTCTTCGCGTTCATGCCCAACTACCTGAGCCAGATGGGCGTCACCGGTCCCGATCGGCTCACGTTCGTGGGCATCTTCTCGTCGCTCATCTTCGTCGTGGGTGCGCCGTTCGTGCCCCTCTGGGGCGTCTGGGCCGACAAGTACAGCCGGAAGGGCATCATCATCCGCAGCGCCCTGGTCGAGGCGATCGTGTTTGGCGCGATCGCGCTGAGCCGCGAGCCGTGGCAGCTGGCGCTCAGCCTGCTGTTGGTGGGGCTGCAGCTGGGCAACACCGGCGTCATGCTGGCGGCGCTACGCGACGTCGTGCCACGGCAGCGTCTTGGGACCGTGATCGGCTTGTTCGGCTCGAGCACTGCCGTGGGCTTCGCGATCGGGCCCATAGTCGGTGGCCTCATCGTCGACGGCTTCCATTACCCGCTGTCGGCGATCTTCGCGGTCTCATCGGCCGCGTCGGTGGGGACAGCCCTGCTCGTAGCACTCACTCGCGAGGTCCGACCCTCCGTCATCCCGCAAGGGCGCGTGGTAAGGCTGGCCTACGGCGCCGTCCGCTCAGCCCTGACCGAGCCAACGGTTCGGCGCCTATTCATCATCTATTTCATCGCGTTCGTGGCGAACCAGATGAGCCGCCCGTATGTGCCGGTCCTCATCGAGGGCATCGTCGGCACGGGGCCGGGGCTGGCTAGTTCGATTGGCTTCGTGACCGGGATCGCGGCACTGATCGGCGCCCTGTCATCGCCAATTGGCGGCATGACTGGCGACAGGTTCGGCTTCCGGAAAGTGCTGATGGTCGGGCTGGCCGGTGGCGCGGTCGCCATGGCACTCCAGCCGTGGCTACCCAGCCTGCCGCTGCTCGCTCTAGGCGTGCTCGTGTTCGTGGCGTTCAACAGCATCATCGGGCCGATGATCTTCAGCCTGCTCGCGACCGAGGTGCCCGAAGAGCGCCGCTCGGCGACGCTCAACCTCGTGTACCTGCCGCTGTATGCGGCGGGCATCGTGGGTCCCGCGACCGGCGCCTTGACGACGAGCGTGGTGGGTGTTGCCGGTCCCTTCACTCTGGCCGCGGCTGTGCTGGGTCTCTCAGCGATCGCGATCTTCGTGCGGCGGCGCGGATGACGCGCCTTGCGCTGGCAACGTGTGCCGCGCTGCCCGACCTCGATCCAGACGAGCAGCTCCTCCTTGAGCCGCTGCGTGCGCTCGGGGTTGCGGCGCAGGCCGCGGTGTGGGACGACCCGACCATCGACTGGGCTTCGTTCGACCTCGTGGTGATTCGCTCCGCCTGGGACTACACGCCGCGCCGCGCCGAGTTCGTGGCCTGGACCAAGACCGTGCCGCGCATCGTCAACCCGGCCGATGTGATCGACTGGAATACCGACAAGCGCTATCTGCGCGATCTGGCGGCAGCCGGCGTGCCCGTGGTACCGACCGACTGGATGGAGCCGGGCCAGCCAGTCGACCTTCCCGGAGGCGGCCGACACGTGCTCAAGCCGGCAGTCGGTGCTGGATCGGTCGACGCAGCCCGGTTCGATCTCAGCGCGGCACACGAGGCTGACCGGGCGCGGGCGCACGTCAATCGATTGACAGCGAAGAGCCAGACGGTGATGGTCCAGCCGTATCTCGAGTTAATCGAGGAGCGCGGCGAGGCAGCACTGATCTTCTTCGGCGGCGAGTTCAGCCACGCCGTCACCAAGGGCGCGATGCTCGTCGGTCAGCGCCAATTGGTCGATGGCCTCTACAACGCCGAGATCGTCACGCCGCGTGACGCCAATGCGGACGAGATGAACGTCGCGAGGTTGGCTCTTGGCGCGGTCCCTGGAGGCGCGGCGCAATTGGCCTACGCGCGGGTCGACCTCGTCCCCGGCCCAGGTGGCGAGCCGCTGCTGATCGAGCTCGAGCTCACGGAGCCATCGCTCTTCCTGGGCACCGCACCCGGATCGGCCGCGCGCCTCGCGCGCCTTCTCGTCGAGCGCGCCTCGAATCCGGGGAGCGCCTGACAAACGTAGAGGCCGGGCGAGCGCCCCAGCGCTGCTAGCCCGGCCCCTTCAGGAGGTTTTGGCTCCTGACCGTTGCGCGGAGGAGAGGGATCTCCGCGTGCAACGTCTAAACGCAAGGTTGGCCCCAGTAGTTCCAAAGGACAATCCGCCGACCCACGGATTCGGCTACGGCCCAGCAGCTCAGTATCCGGATCACCGGGCTACGGGGCATTGCGCATAAAGAAGCAGCGCGGCCGAAAGGCCGCGCTGCTGTAATTCCTGGTTTGTGCCCCAATCGTGGGGCATAGGGGCTATTCGCCCTTTTCGGAAGTCTCCGGGGCGCCACCCTCTGGTGTCTCCGCGGTTTCGGCAGCAGCCGCCTCCGTGGCAGCGGCCTCCGCTGCACCAACGACGGCCTCCTCTTCGACGCGCGGCTGCTGAACGCGAGCGATCGCCTCAGAAGGGTCTGTGACCATGGTCACGCCAGCGGGCATGACCAAGTCGGACGCGTGCAGCACCGCCTCAAAGTCGACGAGCGACGTGATATCGAGCTCGATACCCGACGGCAGATCGTCCGGCTTGGAGCGCACGAGGACCGAGTCGCGCAGGTGGAGCATGACGCCGCCCTGCTTGGCGACTGCGTCTGACTGGCCCACGAAGATGAGCGGCACGTCAACGGTGCGCTCCTCCAACAGGTCGACGACGAGCAGATCGACATGCAGGGTGCGGCGGTTGACCGGATGGTCCTGGATGGCCTGGAGCAGCACCGGCTGGACCTTGCCATCGCCCTCGATCGACAGGTCGATCACCGCGTGGCGGCCACTGTGACGGCGAAGCAACTCGAACTCGTGCGCATCGAGCGAGATGTTCTGTGAAGGCATGCCCGCGCCGTACACGACGGCCGGTAGAGTGCCGCTCTTGCGCAGGCGAGCGACGGCCTTGCCGCGTACGTCGCGCGGCTGGGCGGAAAGCGTTGGTCGGCTCATAGGACGGGTGATTGTAC
>JBDTUR010000140.1:0-5672 GCA_040007635.1 Chloroflexota bacterium | reverse complement strand
TCGAGCGCTTCTACAAGGGTGACCGCGCCCGCTCAAGGGGTCGCGGCGGCACCGGCCTGGGATTGGCCATCGCCCGCCACATCGCTGAGCGACACGGCGGCCGGATGTGGGCAAGGAGCGAGCCCGGCCAAGGCGCGCAACTGTTCTTGGCGCTGCCCCGTTAGCAGGGTCCTAGCGGACGGTCACCTGCGTCTGATCGGGATGGTCGGGGCACTCCGGGCACATCACGTTCGAGCGCAGCGAAAGTGTGAATTCGCCCGCGGGCAGGACGCTGCGGCTCACGGCGAGGACGACACCCTGTGGGCTCAGATCGTCGGTGCAGGGCATGCCCTTGAGACTGTTGTCGTCCCACTCGGCATAGACATGCGAGGCATCGTCGTCGACGACGAGGTGCTGGAACGTGACCGGGCAGCTCGACGAGCCGGCCATGCCCAGGTAGATCACCACCTCAGTGGCCCAGTCGACGTCCGGTGGCGCGCTCGAGCGGTCGGTCTGCGCCCAGCCGGTCTGGTAGTCGGCACTGTTGTCGATCACGGCGACAGTGAACGGCTCGGCAACGAGACTCAGGTCGGTGGCCAGGATGCGCACGGGATCTGGCGATGGAGTGGGAGACGCGCCGGCACAGGCTGCGACGAGGAGGAGAACCGCAGCGAGTAGGCCGGCGCGCATCGGCCGCTAAGACGCGGCGGCCGGGGTCAGTGTTCCGGCGAGGACCAGCAGGCCCAGGGCGATCACGATGACGTTGCCGATCAACGCGGTGGGGAGGCGCAACCGGTGGCCCGCACCGCGACCCAGCATCGCGCCGAACGCGGCGAGCAACCACTGCCACGACAGCGACGCAATGAATGCCGCGGCCGCGAACCCCAGCCGGTCGCCCAGGTCGCCCAGGAACGGCAGGCCCACGGTGAGCGCGGCGAAGTAGATGACCGTCGCGGGATTAAGCAGCGTGAGGGCGAGCACCGCAACGTAGGTCCGGCCGTGCGCCCGATGGGCGGGCATGTGCGCGCCGGTGTCGCGGTCGCGCGACTGCCAGGCAGACATCAGGCCATAGACCCCGATTAGCACGAGGACGATGCCACCGACCACCCGCAATGGAGCCACGATCGGACCGATGAACGCGGCCACGCCCGCCCCGGCGAACGCCGCGATCGTCGCGTAGATGCCGTCCGCCGTCGCGGTGCCCGCGCCCGCCGCAAAGCCAGCGCGGAATCCAGAGGTCAAAGAGGTATGGATGATCAGCACGGCGATCGCGCCAACGGGGATGGCGATGGCGTAGCCGGCTACGGCACCGGCGATGGCAGCCTCAAACATGGCCGCGAAGAGTAACCAATTAACGTTCTACCTTCGCAGCTGGCCTGCGGGCCGCTGCTACGCGCTTACCGTCCGGCACCCGGCCCATGGCCGGGCTCCGAACGGACGCTTTTAGTCGTCGGGCAGCAGCTCCGGCGGCACCAGGTAGCGCAGAACGCCGCTGCCCGGGCCCAACGGCAGGGCCAGATCAACGCGTGCCAGGGCGCCTTTGCGCATGGGCATCTCAGCCGCACCCACAAGCGTCGCGAGCACCTCGGAAAAGTCGGGGTCGTGGCCCACGATCATCAGGCTCGTGCCGCCAACGCCCGCCATCATTACGGCGAGCGCGTCGAGGTCGAACAGCTCGGCCAGGCGCTCATCGTTGGTGACACCCACCCCCAGCGCATCGCCCACGATGTTGGCCGTCTGGCGCGCGCGCACCTTGGGGCTGCTCAAGATCGTGTCCGGCACGACGCCGCGCGCAGCCATGAGCCGACCCAACCGCTGCGCCTGGTCCTTGCCGCGCGCGCTCAACGGTCGCTCGGCGTCATCGCCGGTCCACCCCGCGGCGTTGCCGGCGTGGGCGTGGCGGAGCAGGTAGAGCGAAAACTCGGTGTCGTCCGGCGGGCCGTCCATCGCGGCCAGCCTAAACCGGCTACGGGTTCGCGGCGCCTACGAATTCGTCAATGCTGGCCGCAATTTCGTCACGCACGCGCCGGAATACGGCGAGCCGCTCGTCGTCTGAGCCGGCCGCGGCCGCCGGATCGTCGAAGCCCCAATGCACCTGGTGAGCGGCGTTGCCGTAGTACGGGCACGCCTCGGTCGCGTCCTGGCACACGGTCACCGCGTAATCGAACCGCCGGCCACCAAGATCGGCCGTCGTCTTCGACCACTGGCCGCTGATATCGATGCCCAGCTCAGCCATTGCACGGATCGCGAGCGGCCGCACCTCGGTCGCCTCGTTGCCGGCGCTGAACGCCTCGAAGCGATCGCCGGCGCGGGCGCGCAGCAGCCCCTCAGCCATCTGCGAGCGCGCGCTGTTGTGGACACACAGGAAGAGCACGGATTGACAGGTAGCCATGGTTAGGGGTTGAGATCCTCTATGTCGCCCGTTGCCTGGAAGACGACGTCCTCAGCGATGTTCGTCACCCGGTCGCCGATACGCTCGAGATAGTGCGCGGCGAACAGGATGCGCGTCCCGCGCTCGACGTTCCCTGCGTCGGCGCGCATTAGCTCGAGCACCTCGTCGAAAATGGCGTGGTAAAGCGCGTCCACCTCGTCGTCGCGCTTAGCCACGGCGCGCGCGGCGTCGACGTCGAGTTCGACCAGCGCGCGCAGCACGCCGCGTACCTGCTCGGCGGCGAGCTCGCCCATGCGCGGAAGATCGACGTAGCTCTTGAGCGGCGCGTGCGGCGCGAGCTTGCGCGCCTGTTTGGCAACAGAGGCGGCGTGGTCGCCCATGCGCTCTAGTTCGTAGTTCACGTGGTCCAGCGCAAGCAGGAAGCGCAAGTCACGCGCAACCGGGCTTTGGGTGGCGATGGCGGTGACGATGAGCGTTGCGACGTGGCGCTGCGCCTCGTTGATCCGGCCATCGCCCACGATCGCTGCCGTGGCCGCCTCGGCATCGTGCGCGAGCAGCGCCTCGATCGCCGCGCCGATCTGCGACGCGACGAGGCTGCCCATGCGCAATACCTCGTCCTTTATCTCCGACAGCTCGCGGTCGAGCGTCTCGCGGCTGGGCGGGTAGCGCGACGGCAACCCGGCCGCCGCAATGGCTTCTTCTGCGCGGACTTCGTCCATCGTCTTTCTCCTCCAGCTCAGCCGAACCGACCGGATACGTAATCTTCCGTCAGCCTGTTGCGTGGGTTGGTGAAGATCGTCGTCGTGGGACCTGTCTCGACCAGGTAGCCCGCGCGGTCTTCGCCCATGTTGAGGAACGCGGTCTGGTCGGACACGCGCGCCGCCTGCTGCATGTTGTGAGTGACGATCACGATCGTGTAGCGCTCCTTCAGCTCGCGCATGAGCTCCTCGATGAGCAGCGTCGCGCGCGGATCCAGGGCGGACGCCGGCTCGTCCATCAGGATCACCTCGGGCTCTACGGCCATCGCCCGCGCGATGCACAGTCGCTGCTGCTGCCCGCCCGATAGCGCCATGGCCGATTGGCGCAGCTTGTCTTTGACCTCGTCCCACAGCGCCGCGCCGCGCAACGTCGACTCGACGAGCTCGTCGAGCGATTTGCCGCGTACCCCGTAGAGCCGCGGCCCGTAAGCGACGTTGTCGTAGATCGACTTGGGAAACGGGTTGGGGCGCTGGAAGACCATGCCCACCCGGCGGCGCAGCTCAACGACGTCGATGCTCGGCGCGAGCACGTTTGCGCCGTCCAACTCGATCGCGCCCGTGGCCCGTGCACGCGGCACCAGATCGGTCATGCGGTTGATCGCCCGCAGCAGTGTCGATTTGCCTGAGCCCGACGGGCCGATGATCGCGGTGACGCTGCTTATGGGAATGTTGAGAGTCACCTCGCGCACGGCGCGAAAGTTGCCGTAGTAGACGTTCAGCTCGCGCAGCGCGACCTTGACCGGCGTGGTCCCTGACCCTGCCAACGGCGCGCGTTCCGGCGCGACCAGCGGGCGCATGGCGATGACCCCCGGCTCGATAGTCGGCTGGGGCAGCGTCTCAACTGGCATCTGGTCCTCCTGGGTCATGGTCGCAGCGTACCGAGTCGTCGCGCGCGCCAACTCGTCAGCAGCCGCGCACTCACGTTCAGCGTCAATACGAGCGCGATCAGCACGAGCGCAGTCGCCCAGGCCTTGGCGCGCCAATCGGGATAGGGCGAGATGGCATAAGTGAAGATCGTGTGGGGCAAGGTCGCCACCGACTCGTTGTAGTCGGTATTCATGAACGGGTTGCCGAAGGCGGTGAACAACATGGGCGCCGCCTCACCTGCGGCGCGGGCGACGGCCAGCATGACCCCGGTGACGATGCCGTTGATTGCCGCGGGGACTAGCACGCGCAGGCTGGTGCGCCACTCTGCCGCGCCCAGTGCAAGCGAGCCTTCGCGCAGCGTGGACGGGACGAGTTTGAGCATCTCCTCTGTGGTTCGCACGAGGATTGGCAGCATGATGAAGGCGAGCACCACGCCGCCTGAGAATGCCGAGAAATGGCCCTGCGGCAGGACGACGATGGTGTAGGCGAAGATGCCCATGACGATCGAGGGCACGCCCGCGAGTGTGTCGGTGGCGAACCGGATGGCCACGCCCAGCCGGCTGTCAGGTCGGGCTGCGGCGTACATGCCGCCCAGCAATCCGAACGGCGCAGCGATCAACGCCCCCAGCCCAACGACCATGAACGAGCCGACGATGGCGTTGGCAATCCCGCCGCCGTCGACGCCGACCGGCGTGGGCAGTGCCGTGAGGAACTCGAGGTTTATCGCCGGGGCGCCCTGGATGATGACGTACCCGATGATCCAGATGAGCGGCGCCACCGCCAGCAGCGCAGCTGCGCCGCACAGCCCCAGCATCACCCGGTTGGTGAACCTGCGCCGTGCGATCCGGCGCGCCGACTTGCCCGCGACGAAGGCTGCGACGCTCACGTCCGCGCTCCGCGTGGGCCGCGCACGCGCCACAACAGCAGCTGCGCGAGGGCGTTGATGAGCAGTGTCATCACGAAGAGGACCAGGCCAATCTCGATCAGTGCGTGGAGGTACAGGTCGTACGTCGCCTCGGTGAACTCGTTGGCGATGATCGATGCCATCGTGTAGCCCGGATGCAGCAACGAGGGCGACAGGTCGAGGTTGTTGCCTATGACCATCGTCACCGCGATGGTCTCGCCCAGTGCCCTACCCAGGCCCAGCACGATTGCCCCAAGGATGCCCGACCGACCGTATGGAACGAGCACCTGCCACACGGTTTCCCAACGCGTCGCCCCGAGCGCCTGAGCGGCTTCGCGCTGGGCGCCGGGGACCGCCCGCAGCACGTCCCGGGTGAGCGCGGTGATCGTCGGTAGGATCATGACCGCGAGGACCATGCCCGCTGCGAGGCGGCTGGGGCCATACACGGGACCGGCGAAGAGTGGGATGAAGCCGAGTGTGTCCTCGAGGCCTACGCCCAATGGCTTGACCAGCGTCGGCACGAAGACGTACAGCCCCCACAGCCCAAAGACGACGCTGGGCACTGCGGCCAGGAGCTCGATCAGGGTGCCCAGCGGCCCGGCAACCCAGCGCGGTGCCAGCTCGGCGAGGAAGATCGCTGTCAACACGCCCACCGGAACGGCGATCAGCAGGGCCAGCGCGGAGGTGACCAAAGTGCCCAGGATGTAAGGCAGCGCGCCAAATGCCTGGTCGATGGCCGGGTCCCAGCGGCTGGACGTCAGGAAGTCGATGC
>JBDTUR010000139.1:0-5690 GCA_040007635.1 Chloroflexota bacterium | reverse complement strand
TCCTTGACACCGCGGATATCGAAGAGATCCGCATCGCCGCGCGCTGGGGCGTGCTCGATGGCGTGACGACCAACCCGTCGTTGTTCGCCAAGACGAGCGGCAAAACCTACGACGAGGTGCTCGTCGAAATCTGCGGCATCACCCCAGGGCCGGTCAGTGCCGAAGTCGTGGCCGAGGACGTTGACGGCATGCTCACAGAGGGCCGCCACTTCGCCAAGCTCGCGCCCAACATCGTGGTCAAGGTGCCCATGAGCGAAGAAGGCCTGGAGGCCATCTCCCGGTTTGCCGCGGAAGGCATCAAGACCAACTGCACGCTCATCTTCACCGCCAACCAGGGCCTGCTTGCCGCCAAGGCAGGGGCTTCGTTGCTTTCGCCGTTCGTCGGCCGGCTCGACGACATCAACCAGGACGGCATGGATGTCATCCGTGAGCTAGTCGGGATCGTGGAGATGCACGATCTCGATTCCGAGGTGTTGGCGGCGTCGATCCGCCATCCGCGCCACATGACGGAGGCGGCGCTGCTCGGCGCGCACATCGCCACGACGCCCTTCAAGGTGCTGCAGATGATGGTTCACCACCCGCTCACCGATAAGGGCATCAAGGCCTTCCGCGAAGACTGGGACAAGGCCCGCCAGGCGGCCGACGCGAGCGCCAAGGCCGCAGCCAGCCGCCACAACTAGCTGCACGCCAAGCAGCCGCGCGGTTGCGCGTTGACGCGCGTGGTTCGCGCAGGTGCATCAGCCATAGGCCATGAGTCGGCCGGCGGCCCCGGCGAAAGCAAACTCAGGGTGCGGGACCGGGTGTCAGTGGGCTTGCAAGGTGGTATAGTGGATGCACCCCCGAAAAACGCAGGACTCGGCAGCGCCGCGTCCGCGGGGAGCAATTCCCAGAGGCCGCGCCCCACGTCCGGCGTGCCCCGCGGCCCCACCTGTGCCCGGTCCAACCGTCTGTGCATACCCATATCCGCGACAGGATTTCGATGAACATCAACGAACTCAAGAGCAAGAACTTCAAGCAGCTGGTCGAGATCGGCGGCGACCTCGACGTGGCCGACGCGAAGGCCATGCGACCCGACGACCTGGTCGAGCGCATCATGGCGCGCCAGGCCGAGCAGGGCGGCCAGGTCTTCGTGACCGGCATCCTCGATATCGTCGACGATGGCTATGGCTTCCTTCGCCGCCGCGGCCTGATGCCGTCGCCCGATGACGTCTACGTATCTTCCTCGCAGGTCCGGCGCTCCGGGCTGCGTGCGGGCGACCGCGTCGGCGGCATCATCCGTCAGCCCAAGGATGGCGAGAAGTACTGGGGCCTGGTCCGCGTTGACTCAGTCAACGGCGTCGACCCGGAAACCGCCAAGCGGCGCCCGTTCTTCGATGCGCTCACGCCGATCCACCCGATCGAGCTGATCAACCTCGAGACTGATCCCAAGAACCTCAGCCAGCGGCTGATCAACCTGGTCAACCCGCTCGGGAAAGGCCAGCGCGCGCTCATCGTGTCGCCGCCCAAGGCGGGCAAGACGTTCCTGCTCAAGCACATCGCCAACGGCATCTCGATCAACTATCCGGAGATGCTGCTCATGGTTGCGCTCATCGGCGAGCGGCCCGAGGAAGTGACGGACATGCGTCGCAGCGTCAAGGGCGAGGTCATTGCCTCCACCTTCGACGAGCCCACGGAGAACCACACGCGCACCGCTGAGGTCGCGCTGGAAATTGCCAAGCGCCAGGTCGAGACCGGCCGCGACGTGGTCATCCTGCTCGACTCGATCACCCGCCTGGCACGCGCCTACAACCTGGCGCTGCCGCCGTCGGGCCGCACCCTGTCGGGCGGTATCGATCCCATCGCGCTGTACCCGCCCAAGCGCTTCTTCGGCGCCGCGCGCAAGATCGAGGAGGGCGGGTCGCTCACGATCATCGGAACCTGCCTCATCGATACGGGCTCGCGCATGGACGATGTCATCTACGAGGAGTTCAAGGGCACCGGTAACTCGGAGCTCATCCTCGACCGGAAGCTCGCTGAGAAGCGCGTTTTCCCGGCGATCGACGTTCAGCGCTCCGGCACCCGGCGCGAGGAGCTGCTGCTCGAAGAGGGCACCCTCAAGATGGTCTGGACGATGCGCCGCATGCTGTCCGCGGTTGGTACGAACGAGGGCATCGAGCTGCTGCTCAACCGCCTCTCGAAGTCGAACACCAACGCCGAGTTCCTGGCCTCGCTCACCCGGGCGGCGGCCGTCGAGGAAGCTGCGAAGTAGTAAGCCGATCTGGTCGGATGCACCGACCGACCCGAGAAACCGAGATCAGACGGACCGTTGCCTCACGGCGGCGGTCCGTTAGACGTTCTGGCCGCGACTAGGATTCAGCATGATGTTCCTGGACGAGGTCACGATCACTGCAAGCGCCGGTAATGGCGGCGATGGCGCCGGCACATTCCGGCGCGAAGCACACGTCCCGCGCGGCGGGCCCGACGGCGGCGATGGCGGCCGCGGCGGATCTGTGTACCTCGTGGTGGACGCCGGCGAGACCATGCTGCGCGACTACCGCTACAGGCACCACTTCCGTGCGGGTCACGGCGGCCGCGGCGAAGGCTCCAAGCGCCACGGCAAAGCGGGTGAGGATCTGCAGCTGAAGGTGCCGCCGGGGACCGTTGTAAGAGACGTCCAAAGCGGCGACCTGCTGGCTGACCTTGTCTCGCGCGAACAGACCGTGATGATCGCGCGCGGCGGCCGCGGCGGCCTGGGCAACGTTCACTTTGCTACCTCGATCAACCGCGCGCCCACCCATTCGCAGAAGGGCGAACCAGGCGAGGAGCGGCGCATCCAGCTGGAGCTGCGGCTCATCGCCGACGTGGGCCTGGTGGGGCTGCCCAACGCCGGCAAGTCGACTTTGCTGGCCGCGCTGTCAGCCGCGAACCCACAGATCGCGTCATACCCCTTCACGACGCTCAGTCCCAACCTGGGCGTGCTCGACCTGGCCGCCGCGGATCCGGCCGACGAGCGGCGCGTCACGATCGCTGACATGCCCGGGTTGATCGAAGGCGCGAGCGCCGGCGCCGGCCTGGGCCACGCGTTCTTGCGCCACGTATCACGGACGCGCGTCCTGGGCCACGTCGTGGACCTCGCGACAGCGGATCCGGAGCGCGACTACCAGGTGATCCGCGAGGAGCTCGAAGCGCACGATCCAAAGCTGCTCGAGAAGGTCAGCATCGTGATCGGCAACAAGATCGATCTGCCCGCCGGCGCAGAGAACCGCGCCGCGTTCGCGCGGCGCCGCGCCAAGGAGGGCATCAGGTTCGTCGCCATCTCGGCCGACGCCGGCACGGGCATCGACAAGCTGATCGCGTCACTGGCTGAGCTGCTGCCCGATGCCGCGACGCTCGCCGGACCGGGTGAGCCGGCCGGCGTCGTCGTCCACCGCTTCCAGGCGGGCCTCGACGCGTTCGAAGTCACTCACGAGAACGGCGCTTATCGGGTCGCCGGCCGGCGCGTCGAGCGCCTTGCCGCACAGACGAACTTCGACAACCCCGAGTCCGCCGAACGCTTCCAGCGCGACCTCGCCCGCATGGGCGTCGAGCGCGAGCTCGTCAAGGCGGGCGTCGTGAGCGGTGACACCGTCCGTATCGGCAAGGTCGAGCTTGAATGGGACGCCCAAGCGTGACCGATCAGCACTGGGGGATCCTGGGCGGCATCTTCGACCCCATCCATTACGGCCACTTGGCAATGGCCCAGCAGGCGCGCGAGGAGCTGGATCTCACCGCCGTCTTGTTCGTTCCCGCGGGGCAGCCGGTCCATCGCGACGCCCCCCAGACTCTGGCCCACGACCGGCTGCGCATGATCGAGCTCGCCATCGCCGACAACCCGGCCTTTGCCGTCAGCCGCTACGAGATCGATCGGCCGGAACCCAGTTACACCGTGGACACTCTTGAAGCGCTCGCAGCGCATGAATCCAGGCCGACTCTCGTCCTCATCCTGTCGGCTGAGACGGCCGCGTTGATGCCCACGACGTGGCGCAGCGTGGACCGCATCCTCGAACTGGCCCAGATCGCGGTCGTCAACCGACTGGGTTTCGCCGACATCACGCCCGACTGGCTGGCCGCACATTTCCCAGGCAAGCAGGACCGTTTCAGCCTCGTCGCGACCAGCCGGCTGGGCAACTCCGCGACGGACATCCGTGCGCGCGCCGCCGCCGGCAAGTCGATCCGCTACCTGGTGCCGCCTGCCGTTGCGGCGTACATCGGCGAACATCACCTGTATGGGGAGACCTAGTGCCGCGTAAGAAGAGCGACGTAACGATCACCGGAGACGACGCTCGTGCTGCGCTGCCCGAGCCCACGCCCATCTGCTCCGGCCTGCCGCGCCGGCGCAAGCCCGTGCCAAAGGCGAGCGATTCGCCCGCCGAGCAGGCGCTCAACCTTGGGCGGCGCATCGTCGAGCTCGCATCAGACAAAAAAGCGTCGGACATCGTGCTGCTCGAGATCGGTGGCCTGACCACGCTGGCTGACTATTTCGTCATCTGCTCGGGTCAGTCGGAACGTCAGCTGCGCGCCATCGTCGAGGGCATCGCCTCAGCGCTGCGCGACGAAGGGATCAAGCCCGTCGGCAAGGAAGGATCCGCGGGTGCGCACTGGATGCTGATTGACTATGGCAGCGTCGTCGTCCACGTCATGGCGCCGCCCGAGCGCGACTACTACCAGCTCGAGAAGCTCTGGGCCGACGCGCCGCTGGTGGTTCGGCTGCAGTAGATATGCGTACCCCATCCGGCGATGGGGATAGGTACCTACGAGTCATGTGGAGTGCACCGGACCGTACCTAGAGTCGGTCCATGACTCGCGTCGGCCATGTCTGCCCAGTCTGCTCACGCAGCCTGATCAGCTCGCGCTTCGATACGACCTTCCGCCTGGCGGACGGTGACGAGCGCTATTTCTTTGGCATTCCCGCGAGCCTGTGCGAAAAGTGCCAGCAGCTGTATCTCGATCCGGACCTGATCGAACTGCTCGAGATCCCCGATGGGCGCTGCACTTTCGCCATCGAGACCGATCAGGTGCTCGTTTCCGAGGCCTGGTCGAGCGCGGACTTCTAGCCCGCCTTCTCGGACCTCCGGGGCCGACTTAGCGGCTCCGACTCTCCGCTCTCGACTCTCCAACGCCAACCTTCCTCCTCAGGTTGGCGTGCCCGCCGATCCACGCGAGCAGCGCCAGGCTCGACTTGTCTTCGCTCAGCGAATGGGGCGATCCATCCGGGCTGATGCCCTTCGTCAGCAGGTCCAGCTCGTACAGGTCCTGGAGCGCGTCGTCGAGCTCGACTTGACTCCAGCTGCGCGCCTGCTCGCTCAGCTTCTGGGCGCGGAATGGCTGCATCTTGAGCTCGCGCACGATGTCGGGCGGCTTGGTGCCCGCCGCGAGATGGTCGCGAATCACGATCAGATCCCTGAGGCGCCGGTGGATCTGCGTGATCAACACGGGCATGGGCGTCGCTTCGTTCAAGAGGCGCGCGGCGAGGCTTGTGGCCATCGCGGTGCTGCGGCTGCCCAGGGCATCGAGGAACGCCCAGGTTGAGCCGGGGACGGCCTCGCTGACCAGGGCGTCGATGTCGTCTCGTGTGACAGTGCCGCCCGGTCGGTAGAGCGCCAGCTTCTCCAACTCTGCGTTGGCAAGCTCGCTCATGCGCCGGCGATCGACGTCCCCCTCGCGCACGTAGG
>JBDTUR010000138.1:0-5743 GCA_040007635.1 Chloroflexota bacterium | reverse complement strand
TCCCCTGCCCGAGTTCGTGGCGCGGCCGTGCGTGCCTCGATCTCGCGATCGCCCAAGACCAGCATGTACGGCACCTTCTGCTCCTGCGCGAGCCGGATCTTGTTCTGCATGCGGCTGGCGCTGTCGTCCACCTCAACGCGCAGGCCGCGCGCCTCCAGGACGGACGCCAATTCAGCCGCGGCCGCGTTGTGGCGATCGGCGATTGGAATCACGATCGCCTGGACGGGCGCGCACCAGAATGGAAATGCCCCGGCGAAGTGCTCCGTGATCACCCCGATGAACCGCTCGAGCGAGCCCAGGATGGCGCGATGAATGGCGACCGGCCTTTGGCGCTCGCCGTTCTCATCGATGTAGTGCAGATCGAACCGCTCGGGCAGCATCAGCCGATCGACCTGGATGGTCGCCGTCTGCCACTCGCGCCCCAGCGCGTCCTTGATCTGGATGTCGATCTTAGGCGCGTAGAAGGCGCCGTCGCCCGGCTTGACGCGATAGTTGACGCCCGACGTCTTGAGTGCTTCGAGCATCATCGCTTCGGTTTCGAGCCACGTCGCTTCGTCGCCCAGCGCCTTTTCAGGCCGCGTCCCAAAGGTCAGCATGGGCTCCAGGCCAAACCAGGAGTAGAACTCCGTCACCTCGCCCATCAGAGCAAGGATCTCGGCCTGGATCTGCGCTGGCGTGACGTAGATGTGCGCATCGTCGGTGTAGAAGTGGCGCACCCGCGTCAGGCCCGATCGGACGCCTGAAAGCTCCGCTCGATGCAGAACTCCGTACTCGGACAGTCGGAGCGGGAACTCGCGGTATGAGCGAACGCGCGAGCGATAGATGAACGTCGATTCGGGACAGTTCATTGGCTTGAGCGACCAGGTCTGATCGTCGTGCTCAACGATGAACATGTTGTCGCGATACAGGTCCCAGTGGCCCGACTGCTCCCATAGCTTCTTGTGGACGAGCGGCGGCGTGTAGATCTCCTGGTAGCCGCGCTTCGCCTGGATGCCGCGCATCGCGTCGCGCAGCGTGTTGTACAGCCGCCAGCCCTTGGGGTGCCAGAAGGCGGCGCCCGGCGATACGTCGTGGAACGAGAACAGGTCCAGCGCCACGCCCAGCTTGCGATGGTCGCGCTTCTTGGCCTCCTCGCGCCGCCACAGGAAAGCGTCGAGCTCTTCCTGCGTCGACCACACCGTGCCGTAGATGCGCTGCATCCCCGGTCGCTTCTGATCGCCGCGCCAATACGCGCCGCTGACCGCGAGTAGCTTCAGCGGGCCGATCTTGCCGGTCGACTCCACGTGCGGGCCGCGACACAGGTCGATGAATGGGCCGTGCTCATACGTCGACACTTCCGGCTCAGGCTGGTTCGCGACCTTTGCCGCAGCGCGCAGGTCGTCGAGGATCTCCACCTTGAATGGCTGGCCGTTGCGCTCAAAGAACGCCCTGCCCTCGTCGGGCGGCAGCACCTTGCGCACGAAGGGGTGGTCGGCCTTGACCGACGCGGCCATCCGGGCTTCGATCTGAGCGAGGTCATCGGTCGACAGCGGCCGGCTGATCTCGAAGTCGTAGTAGAAGCCGTCGGCGATGGCGGGGCCGATGCCCAGCTTGGTGCCCGGAAACAGGTCGACGACCGCCTCGGCCATGACATGCGCAGCAGAGTGACGCATGGGGTCGAGCGGATCACCAGCGTGCGCGTCCAGCAATTCCTCGGCCGAGGAGCGCTTGGGCGCTTCGAGCGCCAGCTCTTCCTGTTCTTCGTGTTCTTGGTGTTCGTCGTTGTCGGGCATCAAAAAACCTCTCGTCCACCGGCTCACATTGCCGGGACGAGAGGTCTGGACCTCCCGCGGTTCCACCCGCGTTCGCCAAGTTGCCCTGGCGCTCTCACAAGTGCCGCGCTAACGGGCGGCGCCCGGACCGGTTCACCGGCCGCTCACGGGTGGTGCGCTCATCGGTTGGTATCCGCCCGGGCTTCCAGCCCGCCGACCCAGGCTCTCTGTGGTCCAGCTCCGCTCGCGCGCGTCCCGCTCGACGCGTTCTCTATTGGCCGCGAAGTATACGCGCCCGCTTCTGCCGAAACGCTCTATGCGTGCAGCGGCTCACATTCGGTCCAAACCGCCAGGAAACCGACCACGAAACCACGGATTCGCTCGACATCTGCGCATGATTCGCCCGATCCTGATGCTCCCCGCGCATCAAGGGCACCGCCCGGGCATGGCCCACGCGCAGACGCTGGACTCAGCTGATCTCGACGAGAATGTCGGCGTCGACGATGACCGCGAAGCTCGAACGATCTCGCAAGTGATCGCGCACTCGTCAACGCAGGATCAGCCCGAGCCCTCCCGCACCGGCTACGCCAGTCTCAACGGCGCCCGAACCTCCTGGCCCTCCGGCGCCGACATTCGCGGTACCGGCCGAACCAGCCGTGGCGATCCCAAGGAAACCAGCACCGGGACTGCCATCGGCGCCATCGCTATCGGGGCCACCCCGGACGATGTCAGAGCCGGGACCGCCCTTGAGAACGCCGTCGCCACCGTCGCCACCCGCCGATGCGGTGAGCGACGCATTGCCGCCCGCACCTCCCGAACCAGTCGCCGCGCTGCCACCGTCTCCACCGTCACCGCCGGTCGCAATCCCGCCGTTTCCGTCCGTGCCATTACCGCCGGTCGCGTCGTCGCCCGCGCCACCCAGGACACGGTCGGCGCCGGGCCCGCCCGAGAGATAGCCATCGCCACCATGGCCGCCGATGGCGGAGGGACCGGAGGCTGCGCCGCCATTGCCACCCGGGCCGACGGTGCCGGCACCGCCGTCTCCTGCGTCGGCAATCGCGCCGAATGCAGGGCCAGCGAGGCCCCCGCAGGCATCGGAACCACCAGCGCCACGCACGATATCTCGACCGCCACCACCATACAGGCCGCCGTCGCCGCCATCACCGGCGATGGACTGGCCGACCGTGGCGCTACCACCCTCACCCCCGGCCGCGTCCGCCACGCTCCCCCCGGCGCCGCCTGTGCCGCCTGTGGCGATGCCGCTGAATCCGGCTCCCCCATCGCCACCACAGCCGTCGTTGCCGGAACCGCCGTCGATGATGTCGTTGCCGTCGTCCCCGTAGAGGCCGCCCGAACCTCCGGCGCCACCGTACGAGTTGCCACTGGTGGCGTCACCACCGCGGCCGCCGTTTGCTCCGCTCGCCGTCCCGCCATTGCCTCCCGCGCCGCCCGTCGCGAGCCCGCCGAATGCGTCGGCGCCAGGGCCGCCGCAGCCGTCATTGCCGTACCCGCCCAGGACTACGTCATCGCCTGTGCCACCAAAGAGGCCGCCGTTCGCGCCGTCCTCGCCGTTGCCGTCGCCGCCGTTGGCCGAGCCACCATCGCCGCCGGGTGCGGTCGTACCGTTGGCTCCGGCGCCGCCAGCGCCGCCGCCGGCGAAAGACACCTGACCCGGTTGGCCGCAGCCGTCGTCGCCGTCTCCGCCGTCGATGTAATCATTGCCTGACCCACCATCAATGATCGGGTCAGCGCCGTCCTCGCCATACAGGGTGTCATTGCCGCCGCCACCGATGACGATGTCGGCGCCCTCGCCAGCGTTGACGAGGTCGTCCCCGCCAAGGGCGATGATCAGGTCGTCGCCGCTCGTGCCGTTGAGCACGTCGGGCCCGGTAGTGCCAACAATCACCGAGTCATAGCCGGTGTAGCCCTGGACCTCCACCCTTTCGTCTGAGGACAAGAGCTTGAGCGCCGCTGCGAGCCGATGAGGCATCAAGTCGGCTCCGCCCGCAGCCAACGCAGGGGCCGCACACAGGGAAACGGCGAGGGCTCCGCCGGCAAGCGCCGCCGTCAGCCTGAACGTAACCGACCGCATCTCCTCGTCCCTCCGCAGCGTCTGAAGTATTCGCGCGAGTATCGAGCATGCTGCTCGGCGAATCAACGCTGCCGGTGAGATTCCTCCTTGGCCCCTGGCTACCGAGTCGCGCCCTGCCTGGCAGGCCTTCCCGATCAAGGGCATTGTCCGCGGGCGACCCAGGCGCGGGCAGTGAGCTCGAACGGCGCATCGCCCACGTTCAGGCGGCGGCGCAGCTCGTCGCGTAACGCCTGGCGATGCTCCACGTCGAGTGATACGGCGTACCGCCCTGCGGGACCGACCCCGTGCTCGAGCGGCTGCCACAGGTCATCGAAATCGGCATAACCCGCGCTCACGACGACCGGCTGCACCTTGACGTCGAGCAAACCACTTTCGAGCCACAGGTCGTGCAGCTCGCCGGGCTGGCAGTAGCGCATATGGCGTCCCTCGTCGTGCTCCCCAGCCGCCGGGTCCAGCGCCATGGCGGCATCGAAGAAAGCCCGGATGAGGGTCATTCCCTCGGCGTAGTCCCAGGTTGCCGCAGTGATCGTCCCGCCCGGCCGGGAAACCCGGCGCATCTCGGCCACACCAGCGTGCGCGTCGGCCATGAAGTTGACCACCAGCTGCGACAGCGCGTGGTCGAACTCGGCATCGCCGAAGGGCAGCGCCTCGGCGGGCGCGACCGAGACGCGTACGCCGGGGTTGCGGGCGCGGCATACGGCTACGAACTGCTCCGATGGGTCTGCCGCCGCGACGCTCCCCGACCCCAGAACCGACACGAGCTGCCCCGTCAGCGCGCCGGTGCCGCAGCCCACGTCCACGGCGCGCTGCCCGGGCGCGACGCCCGCGATCGCGACCAGCCGGCGCGCCAGCAGCGGGCTATAGCGACCGACATAGCGGTCGTAGGCATCGGCCGCGGCGAACATCGGCAGAGATTACGACGCGGATCGATCCCTCTCGACGCGGATGCGGGCATCGACGATGACCGCGCCCTGCGGCAGGACGATCACCGGGTTGAGATCCATCTCGGCGACTTCGGGGTGGGCTTCAACGAGAGCGCTCACCCGCAGCAATACTTCTTCCAGGGCCGCAACGTCGAGCGGCGCCGCTCCGCGGTAGCCGTTGAGCAGCGGATAGGTGGCAAGCGAGCGGACCATCTCCGCGGCGTCAACGTCGGTGAGCGGCGTGATGCGCACGGCCACGTCCTTGAGCAGCTCGGTCGCAGTGCCACCGATCGCGCAGGCGACCACGGGTCCGAACAAGCGATCGTGGACGACTCCGACCAGAAGCTCCAGCCCCGATCCCACCATGGGCTGGACCACGAAACCTTCGATGGAATGTCCGGCGGCGTGGTAGTCGGCCGTCATCTCGCTCGCCGCCTGCTCCACGTCCTGGGGCGTCGCGAGATCCAGGCGAACGCCGCGGGCCTCGCTCTTGTGCACGACCGCGGTTGACACGCCCTTCAACGCGAACGGGCCGGTCATGGTGGCCGCCACTGCCGCAGCCTGGGCGGCGCTGACCACGAAACCCTCCTCCACGACGGGCAGGCCGTAGCACGTCAGCAGTCGGCGGACCTCGTTGGGGTTCAGCCAGCGCGACTCAAGGTTGAGGCGCGGCTCGTGCTCGTTGGCGCACACGTCGTGGAACTCCGGCACCTTGCCCGCTGGCGCCGCGCGCCACCGTCCATAACGCACGGCGTGACCTAGGGCGTACGCCGCGTTCTCGGCGTAAAGGAAGGACGGAATGGTCAGCCCCTCCCCGGTCAAAGCCTCGCGCGGCTGTTCGGTGGACATGAAGACGCTCGCCACTGTTATCGGCTGCGGCAGTTGTCTGACCGCAGCGTGCACCGCGCCCGCCAGCACGTTCGCCGGCGTGGCCAGCGGCGGTCCAGAGATGACGATGAGCGAGTCCACCGCGGGAT
>JBDTUR010000137.1:0-5775 GCA_040007635.1 Chloroflexota bacterium | reverse complement strand
CCCCGGCAAGGGCTATCGCTTCGTGCCGACGTTCAGCAACGAGGGCTGGATCGAAAACTAGATCCAACCGCTGGTCAGCGCCTGAATAGACCCCGCGAGCCGTTGAGGCTGCCCACCGTCGGTCGGACAGTGCGCGCATTACCGCCCGTAATGACGTTGCAACTTCTGTCCCCGAAATTGCAGTTATTACGGCGCCGACGAGGGCTTACGTGCAATTCCGGCAGGGTGGCCCGTCTGGGGCGGGCCACACCTTGCTCCATCGGAGAAGTCAATGGCACAGTCGCAGGTCACGAGCCCCTCAGTAGGTGCGCTTGCCGGGGCCGCGCCTTGGGATAACGGGGGCGGAGGCAGCGCGCAATCGTTCGATATCTGGGGCCAGCTCCCGAGTGCGGCCCTCGCCCAACCGTTAACGACCATCGCCCACAAACCCGATCCAACCGAAATCCCCCGTGTTCTGTCGGCATGGCGTGCCGCGGAGAGGCGTCTCGCAGATCACGTTGAGGCCAGCCCAGTGAGGTTCGCGATCCTTTCTGAGATCGCCCGGTTGCGAATCGAGTATCAGCGTCTGTTCGCCCTAGCGACGCGTTAGCACTTCCCAACCGCCTGGGCCGATCCCCTCTCGGCCCAGGCGGTAGCATCCCGATGCAGTGAGCATCGGCACTCCGTTCCACGACCGCACCGGCCCGCTCAACCACAAGCAGCAGTGGCGCGAGTGGTCGGGCCACCTCGCGGCGAGCGTCTACGACACCTCGCACATCCACGAGTACTTCGCGATCCGCAACCAGGCGGCGCTGATCGACGTTTCGCCGCTCTACAAATACGTGCTGCGCGGCCCTGATGCGCAGCGTCTCGTGGATCGCGTCATCAGCCGCGACGCGACGAAGATCAAGCCGGGTCAGGTCGTGTACGCGGCCTGGTGCGACGAGCACGGCAAGGTCATCGACGACGGCACCGTCGCGCGGCTCGATGACGACTCCTACCGTTGGACTGCGGCTGATCCCAACCTGCGCTGGTTCGAGCTCAACGCGCGGGGCCTCGACGTCCAGATCGACGACATCTCAGAGTCCACTGCCGCTATCGCGCTCCAGGGGCCGCAGTCACGCGCGGTTCTGTCAGCGCTCACGGGCACCGACTGGACCGACTTGGCCTATTACCGCCGCCGTTCCACCAAGGCGGGCGAGATCGCGCTCGACGTCAGCCGTACCGGTTACACCGGCGACCTGGGCTACGAGCTGTGGGTCGATGCCAGGAAGGCGGTGGAGCTGTGGGATCGGCTGATCGAGGTCGGTCGGCAGTTCGGTATCCACGCAGCAGGAATGCTGGCGCTCGACATGACCCGGCTCGAGGCCGGCCTCATCCTCATCGAGGTCGACTACACCTCGTCGCGCAGTGCGCTTGTGCCCGAGCAGAACTATTCGCCGTTCGAGATAGGCCTGGGTCGGACGGTCAATCTCGCTAAGTCGGCTGATTTCGTGGGCAAGCGGGCGCTCCTGGCCGAGCACGCCGCTGGCGGTCCGGCACGCCGCTTGGTCGGCCTTTCAGTCGACTGGCATTCCATCGAGAAGCTCTACCAGCAGCAGGGGCTGCCGATCGGCGTCTCCTATTCCGCGTGGCGCGAGCAACGCCCGGTGTATGACCGCCGACGCCAGGTTGGCCGTGCCACGAGCGGCACGTGGAGTCCCATCCTCAAGGAGCAACTGGCCTTGGCATCCGTTGACGCGGTTTACTCCGCGCCGGGCACGCAGCTGCAGCTTGAGTGGTCGGTCGAGGGTCGGCGCGGCAAGGCCGACGCGCGCGTCGTGGGTCTGCCCTTTTTCGACCCGCCGCGCAAGCGCGCCTGACCTCGTCACGCAGCTCGGGCCGCAGCGTGACCATCGGCTCTTGGGACGAGCGCGCCTCGAGCAGACGCTGGACAAGCGGCAACCAAGAGCCGCGTGGAGGCGTCCCAAGACCATGACTACCCTGACTCGAGTTCCCGCCGTCGTGCTGCTGGCGGTCGCGACCGTCGGCTGCTCACTGCTTTCGTCGCTCCAGCCGCCAGCAGAGGCGAGGTCGAATGCCGCGCGTGCCGCCGCCGATCCAACTGCCGCGCAAGAGGCGGCCACGGCGGTCAACGGGTTCGGCTTCGATCTTTACGCAGCCCTGCGCGCCGGCCAGACCGACGCCAACATCGTGTTCTCGCCGTCGAGCATCGCTCTCGCTCTCTCGATGGCCCGGGCCGGCGCGCGAGGCACGACCGCCGACCAGATGGATACGGTCATGCGCGCGCTCGGCGCCGACGGCCTGGCCAACGGTGTCAACTCGCTCGACCAGGCGCTCAACTCGCGCAGCGGCACCTACCCCGACCGCTACAACAGCGACAGCTATCCACTCACACTGACCATCGCCAACGCGCCCTTCGCGCAACGCGACGAGCGCTGGGAGCAGTCGTACCTCGATGCATTGGCGCAGCGCTTCGACGCAGGCGTGCGTCTAGTCGATTACAAGGCCAACTTCGAAGCGGCGCGCCAGCAGATCAACGACTGGGTGGACCAGCAGACCAACGCGCGCATCCCGGAGCTGCTCACACCGGGAACGCTCGACGCCCTGACACGGCTGGTGCTGGTCAACGCCATCTATCTCAAGGCGCCCTGGCTGGTCCCGTTCAACGAGGACGTGACCACCTCCGCGCCCTTCATCCGCCTCGACGGCTCGACCGTTCAGGCGCAGATGATGGCCGTGAGCGACTCGTTCGCATATGCGCAGGGTGACGGCTGGCAGGCGGTCGAGCTGCCCTACGTCGGCAACAAGCTGGCGATGACGCTGATCCTGCCCGACAACTTTGCCGCCTACGCCGCCGCCCTCGACGCCAGTTCATTTGCCCAGGTGACCAACAGCCTTGTCGAGTCCAAGGGCGAGGTCGACCTGCCGCGCTTCGACTTCGAGACCAAAGCCGATCTCGCCGACCTGCTGGCGGGCCTGGGCATGCCGCTGGCATTCGATCCCGATCGGGCCGACTTCTCGGGCATGACCACCCAGGCGAAGCTCTACATCACCGCCGTCATCCACCAGGCCAATATCAGCGTCGACGAGAAAGGCACGGAGGCGGCCGCGGCCACGGCGGTCGTGATGGGCGACACGTCGGCGCCAGTCGAGAAGTTCCAGTTGACCCTGGATCACCCGTTCCTGTTCGCGCTGCGCGACCTTGAGACCGGCGCGGTGCTGTTCCTTGGCCAGGTTGTCGATCCCTCGACACCGGCCACGTAGTCACAGTCACGCTGGGATCGCGGGATTGAGGCCCGCCAGCTCGGAGATTTCGTCCCATAGCTCCTGTCGGTCCGCCGCGTTGAGCCGCGTCTGCGGCACGCGGTCGAACGGGCGCGTCCGCCGGTCCAGGTAGAGCCTGCCACCGGGTGGGCGCACGCTCGGGCTCGTGGCGAGCCATGTGATCGTGTCCGCGCCCTCCTCGACTGAGCGGAGAAGCGGTCGCATGAGGTGATGGAAGCCGGGCAGCGATTCAGCCAGGCCTGGAGTGTCCGCCCAACCCGGATGCATGGCGTTGAACGCGATGCCCGACTGGGCGAAGCGGCGGGCCCACTCGCGCATGAGCGCGACCTGGATGCGCTTCCCCTGCGCGTACGCGCGCGTCCCGGAGAAGGGCCGCATCCGCCACTCCAGATCGTCCAGACGGGCAGGCTGGGTGTACATCCCGCCGGAGGTCACTGAAATGACCCGCGCGCCGGGCGTCGCCGAGAGCAGCGGCAGTAATCCGGATGTGAGCGCGAACGGGCCGACGACCAACACGGCCAGCGTGCGCTCGATGCCGTCGACGGACTCGCCGCGGTCGGGGTAGATCGCACCGGCGTTGTCGACGAGGACGTCAAGGCGCGACTCAGTCAAGAGGACCTGCTCGACCGCGCGGCGGACTGAGCTCAGCGATGACATGTCGACGACCACGGTGGGGTAACGGTCCTCGCCGGTCGATGCCGCCAACTCGTCGCGCACCTGACTGAGTCGCGTCTGGTCGCGGCCGGCAAGCACGACACGCGCACCCAATTGGGCCAGCTCCGTAGCCGTCTCTCGTCCCAGGCCTGATGTGGGGCCCGTAACCAGCACGGTGCGGCCGGACAGCATGCCCGCCGACGGCTCTGTCCACGAGTAAAGGCGTCGCCTCAGGGCCGGCCCGATGCGGCTAAAGCTGGGCACGACCGCGAGCTCGAGAGTCGCGTCGATCACATCCCGAACACCTTCTACAAACACTTGACATCCTCGTTGTGTAGGCTCTAGCATCCGTCCCTAAGATACTACAAACCATCAACACGGAGTCAAACGGTGGCACTGCTTCACGAATCACTCGAAACCGCCCTCCCCTTGGACAGGGCATTCGTCTTCATCGCCGACTTTGCCAATTCGTCAAAGTGGGATCCTGGCGTCGCCTGGGCCGAGGATCTAACCGGGGCACCAGTGCGGGTTGGCTCTAAATATCGCCTGGGTGTCCGCATGGGTTCGCGCGTGACTCCCATGGAGTATCGGATCACCACTCTCGAGCCCAATCGCCGCGTCGTTCTCGAAGGCACCGGCTCGGGCGTGTCGGCCGTGGACGACATCCGTTTCGATGCCGCCCCCAACGGCACCAGGATCGATTACACGGCGGACATTCGCCTGCAGGGTTGGCTGCGCCTCGTCGCACCGTTCGCCGGCCGGGCATTTGCCTCGATCGCGCGCAATGCGCGCAACGGCATGCAACAGACCCTGGACGAGCTGGCCCGGCCGTCCGGGTCGGAGCCCGCGGCATGAAGGTCGCGGTCGTGGGCGCCGGCGTCAGCGGCCTGACAGCCGCCTACGCCATGCGCAACGATCACCAGGTGACGCTGTTCGAGATGGAACGCGAGGTCGGCGGCCACGTCGCAACGATCGCGGTAGACACACCGAGCGGGCCGATTGCGGTCGACACCGGCTTCATCGTCTACAACGAGACGACCTACCCGAGTTTCGTTGGCCTGCTCAAGGAGCTTGAGGTCGCGACCCAGCCAAGCGACATGTCGCTTGGCTCGGCGTGCCAAGCGTGTGGCATCGCGTTCAGCTCGAATGGCGCGGCCGGCTTTCTGGGCGATCCCTCGCTCATCGCGCGGCCGACTCATTGGCGCATGTTCGCCGACGTGGCGCGGTTCTACCGCGACGCACGAGCGACGCTCGACCAGCCCAATGCGACCATCGATAGTCTGGGTACATGGCTCCAGCAGCGTGGCTACGGCCGCGCCTTCCGCGAGCACTTCCTGGTCCCGATCGTCTCAGCCGTGTGGTCAACGGCGCCCGAGCTGATCTACGACTTCCCGGTCGACTACCTGCTCCACTTCCTGGACAACCACGGCTTGATCGGTATGCGTCGCTCGCTCCAGTGGCGGACCGTCAGCGGCGGATCCAATCAGTACGTCAAGCGCATGATTGATGCTCTGCCGGCCGGCAGCGTCAAGGCCGGTGACGGTGTTGTCGGGGTGACCCGCGGAACATCAGGAGCGATCGTGCGCACCCAGGACGGGCGGGCCGAGGCCTTCGACGCGGTGGTTATGGCCACCCACGCAGATGCTGCGCTGAGCCTGCTGACTGATGCCGATGAGCGAGAGGAACGGGCCCTCTCAGGCTTCGAATACACCGCCAACCGGGTCGTGCTCCATACCGATATCGCCTTGCTGCCGGCACGCCGCTCAGCGTGGGGTGCATGGAACATCGAGACCGCCGATTGCCGGCGGCCGGCCGACCAGCTGACGATGACCTATCACATGAACCGGCTGCAAT
>JBDTUR010000136.1:0-5818 GCA_040007635.1 Chloroflexota bacterium | reverse complement strand
GATATGGGTTGTGCGACGCGGTGATCATGATTCCGCACGCGGCGCCGCGCTCGACCACCTCGTATGACGTCATCTGGGTGGGCACCGCGGTCTGTGCCATCGCCACGGGGATGTCGTAGGCCAGCAGCACCTCGGCCGCGGCCTGGGCGAACAATTCGGACGCGAAACGGCGGTCGTACGCGATGACCACGCCCTTCGCGGCCGTGCCGGCACTCTTCGCCCACTCGGCCACGCCCTGCGCACAGCGGCGGACGTTCTCGTATGTGTAGTCCTCGCCGACGCGGGCACGCCAGCCGTCGGTGCCGAAGACGATGGGCGGCAGCGCAGGTGCGGCGCTCACGCGCGCGCCTCCGCTCGTTGCGCGGCGCCTGAATTGACGCGCGTCAGCAGCTGCTGCAGCGCGGCCGAGTAGCGCCGCGCGTCAGGAAGGACGCCGATCGGCTGGGCTGACGAGATCTCACCCGGCCCGCGCTCAAGCACGAGTTCGTTGTCGGTGGTGCGGATCACGGCCACATCATCGCTTGCAAGGCTGGCAACCTCCCCGGCCTGGACTACCACCGCCGCGCCGTCATAGCCGCCGTCGGGTGCCACGAGGGCGTCGAGCAGCGCCCGCCACGTGCCAACGTCCGACCAGCCAACATCCATGGCGGCCATCACCACTTGCCCGGCCGCGGCCGACGGCTCCATCACCGCGTAATCGATTGAGATGGGTGTCACGCGCTCATACGCCGCGGCGAGATCAGCCGCACCCGAGACCGCGCCGCCCAGCACCGCCATGAGCTCGGGCGCGTGGGCCATGAGCGCGGCGCGAAAGGCGCGCCGGCGCGCCATGAAGATGCCCGCGTTCCACGCCACGCCGCCCATGCGCAGCAGGTCGGCCGCGCGGTCCGCATCCGGCTTCTCCGCGAATTCACGCAATGCATATGAGCGCAGGTTGCGCTGCTGCTCGCGCGCGAGGTCGGGCACCAGGTAGCCGAAGTGAATCGAAGGGCCAGTCGGTTGAGCGCCCAGCGTGACGATGGGCGATTCAACTCCGAACGCGCCGCGCGCGAGCTCCTGCTCAGCGTCGGCGAGGACGCCGCGGAAAACAGCCTCCTCGTGCACGAGGTGGTCCGCCGGCAATACCACCATGACCTCGTCGGGATCGCGGTCCACCGCCAGTACCGCGTACGCAATCGCCGCAGCGGTATTGCGACCCATGGGCTCGGACAGCACCGCCACGGCGGGCAGTTGCTCGCGGACGAGGCCGTCATAGCGCTGGTCGGTGACCACCGTCAGGTCGGTCGAGGAAAGCGCGAGCTCGCCACCGGCGGTCAGTCGGTGCACCGTCTTCTGGAGCAGGCTGCCGTCGTCGAACAGCGGCAGGAACGGCTTTGGGTGCGAAGGGTCGCTCAGCGGCCAGAGGCGCGTGCCGCCGCCGCCGGCAAGGATGATTGCGTACATCTGGGGTGAATTCTATGGGCCCGGGCCCCGACGCCCGCCGTGTGACACCATACGTGCCGTGCGCAAGCGAATATCACCTGTCCTTGTAGCGCTGCTTCTTGCCGCCGCGTGCACCAATACGACGCCTAATCCCACGGCCACGCCGGGGCCGATCGGCAACCCAACCCCGGCCGTAACACCCGGCTCGAGCGCGAGCACATCACCCACGAGCAACCCAACCGCGCCCATCCCCGGCGACCAGCCCAGCGTCATCACCGGCCAGGTGAACTACTCGAACGTCTTCTTTACTGAGGGCGTCGCTGAGCCGTTGATCATCCTCGAGGACCAGGGCGGCTTCGTCACCCGCGACCGCAACTTCGAGATCACGGAGGCGTCGCAGGTCATCGGCCAGATCACGTCGGACTTCTTCACCTCACCGTTCGACTACACGCTGGCTTTGCCGGCTCACCCCAATGGCTCGCTCCACGACGTCGACCACGACGGTCAGACCGACCAGGGCGTGGAGGTCTTCGCGGTCGCCTACTGGACCAATACCTGGGGCGATCCCTACTTGGAGTTGCGTGACCAGGGCGGCGGCGGCTGGTCGAGCGCGTACGCCTCAACCCGGGTGAGCGACGCGGCCGCCTCGTACCTCGAGGTCACCGGCGGCAAGTACCTGGTCTATGCGCCGGACGCGACCGAGCAGTTCCCGAGCGGCTTCGGCGACGACAAGAAGCTCTTTACCGACGACGACCCGCTCATGGCGCTCGCCCAGGGTTGGTCGGTCATCGACATGGATCAGACGCCGTTCACGATCTCGCGTGATGCCAACCCGCACATCGACCTCATCGAGCCGGCGTCCGCGGCGCTCGACGACTTCTCAGATCAGACCTATACCGCGGCGTTCGACTCGATGCTCGACAAGTTCCGCCACGAATACGCGTGGACTGAGCTCAAGCACATCGATTGGGACGCTGAGGCTGCGCAGTTCAGGCCTGCCTTCGTGGCCGCTGAAAGCGCGCACGACTCGCATGCCTACGCCCTCGCGTTACGCGATTTCATCTGGTCGATCCCCGACACGCATGTCAGCTTCGACCAGTCGATCCTGAACAACGACTTCGCCACGGACATTGCCGGCGGCGTGGGCTTCTCCATGACCAAGATCGACGATGGCAAGTTCATCGTCGATTACGTCACACCGGGCGGACCCGCTGAAACCGCGGGCATGAAGTTCGGTGCCGAGATCTTCGCGATCGACGGCCAGACGACGCAGGCCAAGGTTGATGCGACCCTGCCCTGGTCCTCGCCGTTCTCGACTGAAGAGGACAAGCGGCTCCAGCAGGTCCGCTATGCGCTGCGTTTCCAGCTGGCCAAGGGCAGCGTCGATATCACGTGGCGCAACAGCGGCGAGGCACAGCAGACCGCGAGCGTGGCCGTGGTCCAGGAGCGCGACTCCTTCAGTCACTCGTCGACCTTCTATGGCCAGCCTGATTTCGCCCTGCCGGTCGAGTTCGCGGTGCTGCCGACCAATCCCGCCATTGGCTACATCCAGATCAACAGCTTCTTCGACAACCAGGTGCTGACAATCCAGCTCTGGGAGCGTGCCATCAAGTACCTCAAGGACAACGGCATCGGCAGCGTGATCCTCGACATGCGCCACAACGGTGGCGGTTCAGGCTGGCTGGCCGACCAGATGGCCGCCTACTTCTTCGACCACCGGGTGGCGGTCGGTACGGTCGCCCGTTACGACCCAACGAGTGATTCCTTCTATACCGATCCGACCGACTTTGACGAGATGATCCCCCCGCCGGTAGACCTGCAGTACGCGGGCACGGTCGCCGTTCTGGTTGGTCCCGGCTGCGCGAGCGCGTGCGAGTTCTTCTCGTACAACATGACACTCGAGGATCGCGCATTCATCGTGGGCCAGTACTCGACCGAGGGCGCCGGCGGCAGCGTCCAGCAGTTCATCATGCCCGAGAGCATCGCCGTTCAATTCACGGTTGGCCGCGCCGTGGATGCGGATGGCAACGTGCGCATCGAAGGCAAGGGCGTGGCGCCAACGCTGCGCGTGCCGGTCACGATCGCGACCATCCAACAGGCGGCCAACGGCACCGATCCCGTGCTGTCGGCCGCGGAACAGGTTCTGGGCGCGACTCCCTAGCGGGGCGCCGCGCGGCGCGATTTTCGGACGGCCTAACTGGCCGCGACTGGCTCCGGCATCCGCAGCCCCGCATCGCTGGCAAGGGTCTCAGCGAGGTCCGTCCGCTCCCACGGCAGGTCGAGTTCCGGCCGGCCAAAGTGGCCGTATGCCGCGGTCTGTTTGTAGATGGGCTTGCGCAAGCCCAGGGTGTCGATGATCGCTCCGGGCCGCAGGTCAAAATGCTGACTGATGAGGCCCAGGATGCGCGCGTCGTCGATCTTGCCTGTGCCGTAGGTCTCGATCGAGACGCTCACCGGGTGGGCGACGCCGATGGCGTAGCTGAGCTCGAGCTCGAACCGATCGGCGAGGCCGGCCGCGACCACGTTCTTGGCCACCCAGCGCGCCGCGTAGGCGGCGCTACGGTCGACCTTGGACGGATCCTTGCCACTGAAACAGCCGCCGCCGTGGCGGGCCATGCCACCGTACGAGTCGACGATGATCTTGCGCCCGGTCAAGCCCGCATCGCCCATGGGGCCGCCGATCACGAAGCGCCCGGTGGGGTTGACGTGGATCTTCGGCTCAACCTTGCGCAGATTGGCCGGGATGACCTCTTTGACGACCATCTCGATGATGTCGTCGCGCAGGCGCTCGTTGGCCACGTCGTCATCGTGTTGAGCGGCGATGACCACGGTCCGCACCGCCACCGGTACGCCCTTTGAATACTCGACCGTGACCTGGCTCTTGCCGTCAGGCCGGAGGTAGTCAACGAGGCCCTGCTTGCGCACCTCGGCAAGGCGCTGCGTGAGGCGATGGGCGAGCGTGATCGGCAGCGGCATCAGCTCCGGGGTCTCGCGGCAGGCAAAGCCGAACATCATTCCCTGGTCGCCGGCGCCCTGGTCGTGCACATCTTTCTTGCCGCGCGTCTCGAGGGCGTCGTCGACGCCGCGCTTGATGTCAGGCGACTGCTCGTGGACGCTCACGAGCGTCCCGCAGGTGCGATAGTCGAAGCCGAAGCGGGCGTCGGTGTAGCCGATGCTGCGGACGGTGTCGCGGATGACCGCCTGGAAGTCGACATAGGTGCTGGTCGTGATCTCGCCCAGCACGATTACCGTGCCGGTGGTGGTCGCGGTCTCGCACGCCACGCGCGCCATGGGGTCGTCGCGCAGGATCGCGTCCAGGATCGCGTCACTGATCTGATCGCACATCTTGTCCGGGTGACCCTCAGTCACCGATTCGGACGTGAACAGGTAGCCCTCGTCATCCACGATTGAAGTCATGTTCAAAAGCGTACCAGCGCAGCCCCGAAAGGTGAGCCCGCACCGGTTGATGCGCGCAGCGGCTAGCTTAGGGCGCTTTCCTGCGGGCAAGTCTCTGCCAAGCCCGAACTCCGCGGTGTTTGGGCTGGGTTATGCCTCCATCTGATGCGCCTCACGCATCGACGGCGCCAGGCGGGGAGTATCGCTCCGCCAATGAGCCGTAACCTAGCCGGCCATGACCATGAACCTTCCAAACAAGACGGAGACCGTCATCGTCGGCGCGGGCCAAGCCGGGCTCACGATGAGCTGGTGGCTCCAGCAGGCCGGTGTTGAGCACGTCCTGCTCGAGCGGCGCAACACGCTTGGCGGCGGCTGGCAGGACCGCTGGGACGCGTTCGGGTTGGTGTCGCCCAACTGGACGGCATCCTTCCCGGGCTTTGCCTACGACGGCGACGATCCACACGGCTTCATGCCACGCAACGAGATCGCGTCGCGCGTCGAAACCTACGCGGCCGCCATCAACGCGCCCATCGTCACGGCCGCCGACGTAACCCGCCTATCGGCCGCGTCTGACGGTGGTTTCGTGCTCGAAACGAGCGCGGGTCAGGTCGCGGCGCGCAACGTCGTTGTCGCCGCGGGCAGCTTCCACGTGCCGCATCTCCCACCGCAAGCGCAAGAGCTGCCGCGTCGCCTGGTGCAGCTGCATACCTCGGCCTATGGCAATGAGAGCTCGCTCCCGGCAGGGCCGGTGCTGGTAGTCGGTACGGGTCAGTCGGGCGTTCAGCTCGCCGAAGAGCTGCACGAGTCCGGCAGGCACGTGATCCTCTCAGTCGGTAGTGCCGGCAGGGTGCCGCGCCAGTACCGCGGCTTTGACTGCCTGGGCTGGGTCGCACGCCTTGCGGTGCAGGGCGAAGGGGTCGGTGTGACGCTGCCATCCGTTGAGATGCTCGCCGATCCGCGACTACGTTTCGCCGGAAACCCACATCTGTCCGGCCATGGC
>JBDTUR010000135.1:0-5896 GCA_040007635.1 Chloroflexota bacterium | reverse complement strand
GGCGATGTCAATGCCGGCGTGGAAGTGGGCGCAGCTACCGCGGCGCGGCTCCATCCTGAAACCGGTGCAGCCGTACGGCTGGGTCTCGCGGCCAACCGTGGGCCAATCCATGTACGGCGCGGAGCGCGCTGTCACAGACAACGGCGTCAACGCAGCGAGAAGGCTTAGCACGATCAGTCCGGCGATGGCGAAACGGCGAACCCTAAAAACCACGGCACTCTCCATTGCGATCCCCTGAGGCCGACTGGGGTCGACCTGCCTCGCATGGGGCATCGTAAGCCACCTGTCCATATCTACACCTAGCCCCACATCAGTGCCGCGACGAAAGCGGCGATGATCAAGACCGGACCAAAGGGCACCGCTGAGCGCAGCGAGATGCGCCGCGCGACGATGAGTGCGATCAAAACGACGGAGAAACCAAGGCTCGCGGCGAGGATGCCGACGAACACGTTGGAGACACCCGACATGAGCCCGACCGACACGGCCAGCTTCAGATCACCCCCGCCCAGCTCGCCGCGCAAGACCCGATCCGACACGAACAGAAAGACGGGCAGACCCACGGCGGCTATCAATCCGCTGACTTGGCCCAGCGACTTATCGGCGAGCGGCGGCGCCCAGTTCAGGGCGAGCACGACGGCGCAGAACACGATGAGCGGCAGCGTGATCAGGTCGGGCAGCAGCTTCTGGTCGAGATCGGTCGCCAGAAGAAGTACAAGCGCGACGCAATAGATGCCCAGCACGGCCAGGTCGCGCGGCTCGGTCCACCTCGTGACGAGGACCGCGCCAACCGCCGCGCCCGCGAGCGCCACCACGACCGTCCGCCAGTCAAGGTGGCGCGGCACGTAATCACCTTCGTGATCCGGCCAGCGCGTCGCGATGCGATCGGCGGCGACGCCCAGTGCGGCACCAATTACAGCGGCGGCCAACGCAAACATGGTCATGGCGCGGCCGTGGGAGCCTGCGTCTCGAGCGGCGTCTGGTCCGTGCCCTGGCCGCCGGTCTTGGCGTCGCTGACCGCCTCGAGCGCGTCGTTGATCACGCCGTGCGCCGTGTCGAGCGCGAGCAGCCGGTCGGCGATCGGTACGCCTGTTGCTTCGCCAACGATCACCACGAGCGCACCGTTGTCCGCCGGCAGTGCGGCTTGCGCCTGGTCCAGCGTTGTCTTGAGAGCATCAAACTGGGCGCCCGATTGCGTGCCGCCGTCTGAGAGGTACTGGTACAGCGCGACCAGCGCGGCGTCGTATGCCCTGTCGCGCGCGAGCAGATCATCGAGCGTGTCCACGGTCCCGGCCTGCGCGAGCTGGTCGCGCGCTGCGCTGACCATCGACAGTGCGGTCGCGGCTCCGTTGAGCAGCGCCAACGCATCGCTCCAGCGACTTTCGCGCCCCGCGTTGGTCGCCTGGATGACAGCCTGGTCGTGACCAGCGAAGCCTTCGAGCAGCGCGACAGCCGCATGCCCCACCGTGGCCAGTCCGCGCCAGTCGGCCGAAAGATCCTCCGCGGCCGCGATGGCCGTGTCGATCTGGTCGAAGAGGCTGACCGACTGCGGCCCCAGGCGCCAGCGGTCGATCGAAGCATGAGCACGCGCTTCGGTGTCGCGCAGGCCGGTGACGAGATTCGCAATATCGGCGGAGGTCAGTTCGCCCGCCGTCAAGGCCGAGTTGGCGCCGGCGGGATCAAGCGCCTGAAGGCTCCCCAGGACATGCAGGCCGTGGCTGGACAGGTCGATGGCATGCTCATTGGCCGAGCCGAGGTCGGTCGCCATGTGGTCGATCCAGGGTTGCGCCGCGGTGTCGGCGCGATACGTCAGCTCGGGTCGCAGCAGCGGGTTGCCTGGTCGATCGGCGGCC
Source organism: Chloroflexota bacterium (assembly GCA_040007635.1). GTDB lineage: Bacteria > Chloroflexota > Limnocylindria > Limnocylindrales > CSP1-4 > JALYGJ01. Next base: position 4,046 of record JBDTUR010000135.1, on the reverse strand, counting down.
ACGGCGAGACCTGCCCCACCCAGCGCGGCGAGGACGAGAACCGTCGTCCACCACAGGTGCAGCCGCAGGCTGCGCGGCGGCCCATCGCTGGCAGAGGCGGAAACTTGGTCGACCATGAGCCCGAGTCTAGGTCGGCACAGGGGCGGTCCGCTGCCGTACGATCGGGTTATGGGTGGTCATGACCTGCTTACAGCGGCCGCGGCGGCCGATTTGATCGCTCGGATGCCCAAGGCCGAGCTGCACCTTCACCTTGACGGCTCACTCCGCCCGGCGACCGCGTTCGAGTTGGCGCGCCAGCGCGGGCTTGATGAGGGCATGGACCTGGCCGCTTTCTCCGCACGCTTACAGGCACCAGCGCAATGCACCGACCAGGCCGAGCTGTTGGCAGCGTTCGACCTGCCCATCGCGATCATGCAGGACGCTGAGGCGCTCTACCGCGTCGCGTACGAGCTGGTCCAGGACGTCGCGACTGACGGGACGCGCTACGTCGAGGTCAAGTGGGGGCCGCTGCTCCACGTGCAAAGCGGGCTGGACCTCGCGGAGGGCATCGCGGCGGTCGCGGCGGGCACGCGCGACGCGGCGGCTGCGACCGGAGTGGTGGCGCGGCTCGACTGTGTGGCGCTGCGCTCCCACCCGCCCGACGCGAACGCGGTAATGGCGCGAACCGCGGCGGAGTTCATCGACCAGGGGCTGACGGGCTTCGACCTCGCGGGGCTGGAGGCTGCTTATCCGGATCCGCTTGTCCACGCGCGTGCCTTCGATATCGCGCGCGAGGCGGGCCTGGGCATCACCATCCATGCGGGCGAATGGGGCGGCGCCGCGCAGGTGCGTCGCTCCCTTGAAGCGGTTGCGCCAGCACGCATCGCCCACGGCGCTTCCGCTGCCGAGGATCCGTCGCTCATGGCCGAGCTCGCGGCGCGCGGTGTGACCCTTGATGTCTGCCCCACAAGCAACGTGCAGGCAGCCGACTTCGCTACCTTGGCCGACTTCCCCCTGCGCCAACTGCTGGACGCGGGCGTCCCGCTGACGCTTTCCACCGACGACCGCACAGTCTCCGACCTGACGCTCGTGCGCGAGTACCAAAACGCAATCGACTTCATGGGTGCGGGCGTGGCCGAGCTGTGGGCCATGAACCTGCACGCTCTACGCGTCGCCTTCCTGCAGCACGACGAAGCCACTCGCGCGCGGCTGATCGGTGAATTCGAAGCGTTCGCGCGCGCCGAACCGGTACTAGCCGGCGCTTAGTTCGGTCAGCGCCTTTTCGAGCTCCTTGGCGTTGGCGGCAATGCGAGTGGGTTTGATGTCGGGGAAGCGCGCGAGGTCGGCCTTGGTCGTTACCCCGGTCAGCATCAGGATTGACCGCGCTCCAACGCGGTTCGCCGCGCGGATGTCGGTCGTGAGGCCGTCGCCGATGACGATGGCGTCCTTGAGCGGCATACCGGCAGCGTCGGCGGCTGCTTCGAAAAGCCGGGTCTCAGGCTTACCGACCACGAGGTCAGGCTCCTTCATCGCTGCCGCAGCCACCGCCGCGACCATGGCGCCGGCGCCGGCCATCAGTCGTCCGTCGGGGCCGGGATAGATCGGGTCGCGGTTGGTGGCGACGAACAACGCGCCCCGCCGAACGGCCTCGACTGCCGTTGTCAGGCGCGCATAGGAGAGGCTGAAATCAACGCCAACGGCCAGCACATCAGGTGCCGCGGCGAGACCCAAAGGCGTCGGCCGGACCGTGCGGATACCCACGTCACGCAGCTCGCGCCCCAGGCCCGGACCGCCAAAGACCATCGCGACGCGCGGCTTTGGGTCGCGTTCGGCAAGCAGTACGGCCGCCGCGCGCGCCGCCGTGACGATCGAATCCCAGCCATTGCCCAGTGGCACGCCATGACCCTCGAGCCGCGCCCGGTAGTCGGAGCGGTGCCAGCGCGAGTTGTTCGTCACATAGATGACGCGATCGCCCGCGGCCGCTCGTCGCGTGAGCACACCGGCCACCCCGGGCACGGCCTGTGCGCCGCGGTACACGACGCCGTCGAGGTCAACGAGAAGCAGCATCAGCCAGGGCCGCACCACTGGCCCAGAGGTGCCTGCCACGACGGTTCGCCGGCGCGGTCGATGAAGACCTCGATCGGTACGTCGCCCCCGCAGCCATCGACGTCAGAGGCCGTGAACGCGAAGCCACCGCCCGCCCGGCCCGCGTTGACAAACAGCCCCCAGCCTGTGCCCGGTGGTACATCAATGACCACGAAGGTCCGGCTGTTGGGCGGAAGTACGGCTGGTGTCACCCGGCCCATGCGGGCCCCCGTGACCCATCCATCAATCGCCAAGGTTGCCACCTGATTGCTCTGATTGGTGACAGGAAACGTCAGTCGAAGTGTGTTCGTCGGGATCTCATGCCAACAGCCAACGGCCGAGGCCGCCAGCAGAGCTGTCGCCAGGTTTGCCAGCGCAAGCGATCTCACGCCGACAATGGTCGCGCAATGAACCGCGAGCCGTTCGCCGCGATCGACCGACTTTTGATCGACGGCAACAACCTGCTGCACCGACGATCAGGCGGGGCCGACCCGGGCGCATTGCGCGCACTCTTGCCACGGCTCTCGGCCGTCGTCCCAACGCACGTCAATACGATCGTGATGCTCGATGGTCACGCGGCCCCCGGCAGCGGTCGAGTTCAACGAATCCGGCCAGGCCTCGAGATTCGGCAGGCCGGATCGCTCTCCGCGGACGAGGCGCTGCTCAACCTGGTGCGCGACGGCCCACGCGGCACGACCCTCGTGAGCGACGACCGGGCACTGCGCGACAAGGCGATGAGCTTTGGCGCACACACCGTGCGACTGGCGTGGCTCGAGGAGCTGCTCAACCCACAGCAGCGGGGTCCCGGTCAGCAGCGACCGCCGCCACCGCTGGGCAACCGCCGCCCACCCGGCCCGCCGCCTCCGCCGGGGAAGCGGCGCTAGAATTCGGTCAATGCCACCCACGCCGGTCGATGCTTGGACTGGGTTCCTGCAATGGCTCTCGACCATCCTCATTCCGGACTGGAACGGGCTGATCGGCCTGCTGCCGCTGGTGATCATCCTGGGTGTACTCGGTCCCGGCCTGAGCCTCCTGCTGCTGTATTGGCTCTACAACCGGCTCAACGAGAAGCGCGGCAAGGTCCGGCTCGACGATCCGCAGCCGATTGCCCTGGCGGCCAACGTCGACGGCACCTACACGTACCCGGCCAACGTGCCCTACTGCGCGAGCCATCACCTGCTCTATCCGCCCACTGCCCATGAGTGCGACGTCGATCGTGGCGATCTGCTTGTGCGCTGCCCGGTCGACGACACCGTCCGACCCGCCGGCCAGCAGCTCTGCCGGAGTTGCGGAACTCGCTATCAGCTGGGCGCGTCGCTGGCTCCTGTTGTCGTACGCCGTAGCGGCACTCCCCCAGCGGGTGGCGCCGCGGTCGCATAGAGGCCTGGGGATATGACGCTCGCGAAGCTCTCGTACTACGCCTTCGATGTGGGCACGGTGATGCTGTTCATCGGCTTCATCCTGCTCGTCGTCTACACGACGTTGCTCGCCGCGGGCCGGCGCCAATCGCTCGCAGCAGCCACCGCAGGCGGCTCATCCGTGTCGATTGGCTCGAGCGGTCCGTCGGCCACGTCCGCCGGATCAATCGGCCAGGTCTTCGTCTGGGCTTCCTTCGTGATGATCGCGATCGGCCTGCTGGTGCGCGCCTATCTCGTGGGCCGTGGCCCGTGGGGCAACCTGTACGAGTTCAGCATCGCCTTCGCGTTCGGCATCGTCGCTGGCTACCTGTACCTCGCGCGGCGCTACCCCATTCGCGCCATCGCGTTCCTGCCGATCGGGGTCGCGGCCTTCCTGGTGGGCTACGCCTTCACGCTGCCCCAGGACATTTCGCCGCTCGTCCCGGCGCTCGACAACCCGCCGCTGCTCACGATCCATGTCGCGATGGCGATGATCTCGTACGGCATCTTCGCGGTCAGCTTTGGCGCGGCCGTGGGCTACCTCGTCCAGGGCCGCGAGAACCGCGTCTCGTGGCTGCCGCCGGC
>JBDTUR010000134.1:0-5916 GCA_040007635.1 Chloroflexota bacterium | reverse complement strand
AGAAGTTCGTCAACGAGAAGCTGCACGAGATCATGGTCAAGGCCTTCGGCGAGACGCTTGCGATCTCGCTGCGCGAAAGCGTGCACATGCGGCTTGCCGCGTACCTGCTCGCCGTTCAGCGCGTGGCCGACGCGACCGAGATGCGCGGTCTCTACCCCTAAATCGTCCTTCGCCCCTCAACTTGAGAGAGCCCCGGCCCGCCGCCGGGGCTCTCCTCTTGCTGGCGGCTCTTTCTGCGCCGCGCAATTTCAGCGCCCCCAGCTGCCATTGCGTCATTTGCAGGACTGTCCTGCGCCGTTTCGTAGATCTCGCGCCAGATGCCTGACCAGTCCTGCATCTGACCACTAAACCGCCCGAATCTGGGCGCTGGGCGCCGTTGCGCGTAGACCATTTCTGCATTTGACACGAACTGCGTTTGACGACCACAGCGAGACTTGGCCCATGACCGTCACCCGATACGGCGCGCAATCGATGACCGCGCCGCTGCGCGAGGTTGTGCTGCGCTCGCCCGGACCTGCGTTTGGCCGGGCATTCGACGACAAGGGGCATGGCTTCCTGCACGCGGTCGATCTCGATCTGGCGCAGCGGCAGCACGCGGCGCTGAGCGAGCTGCTCGAACGGCTGGGCGTGCGCGTCCGCGTCCTCCGCGACGACGGTCTGGGGCCGGACAGCGTGTACGTATTCGACCCGCTCCTGATTACTGATCGCGGCGCCGTACCGCTGCGCTCGGGCAAACCCACGCGGCGCGGCGAAGAGGCTGCCTTGGAGGCGTGGACGCTTGCGCATGGCATCCCCACGATCGGGCGCATTGAAGCCCCCGCCACCGTCGACGGCGGCGACACGTTCTGGCTCCGCCCGGACCTGCTCGTAATCGGTCGCTCGCTCCGGACCAACCGCGCAGGCGCGGCGCAGCTCACAGCGATCAGCGGCGGCCGCGTGGAGATCGTCGACATGCCGTACTGGCACGGGCCGGGCGAGGTACTGCATCTGCTCAGCGTCATCTCGCCCATCGCCGATGATCTGGCGGTCGTCTTCCCCCAGCTGCTGCCTGCTGGTCTGCACGAGCTGCTCGACGAATTCAGGGTGAGGAGCATCGCGGTCAGCGAAGAGGAATTCGCGACGCTCGGCTGCAACGTGCTCGCTGTCCGCCCCGGTGTGGTGATCGTGGCCGCGGGCAACCCGAAGATCGCCAGCGCCCTGGCCAAAGCCGGCTGCGAGGTGCACACGTTCGAGGCAAGCGAGATCGGCCTTAACGGCAGTGGCGGCCCGACCTGCCTGACGCGGCCCATCCTGCGCAGGGAGTAGCATCCGCGGCCAATGCTCGACCACGAAGAACAGTTCCTGTTCAAGGAGGAGATCCTCCACCTGTCCACGGCCGTCGCCGACGCCGGGACGCTCGACAACGTCGAGGATCTGCTCACAGATGTCATCACCTCGCCCCGCTTTGACAGCGAGGTGTTCACCCTGGAGCGGAGCCTGCAGGTGATGCTTGGCGCACGTGCCGGCACGACGCTCGTTGGCCTTCTGACGGTTACGCCGGACGTTTTCGACCAGGTCGCTGAGGTGCACATCGCGCCTGAGATCCACGAGCGACTCGTGGCGTGGCGCGCCCGTTTTGGCCTCGCGATCGACAACGCGCTGAACTTCCTTAACAACCCCGACGGCATTCAGGGCCACAACTTCTCGACCCAGGTTGCCCACGTCGACGATCGGCGCGTGCTCCAGGGCCGGCTGACGCTCGTGCGCTACAACAACGAGCCGCAGTTCTTCGTGGCCGATGCGGCCGTGTTCTATTCGCTGATCGCGGACATCCTCGATCGGCTGGTGCCGCAAACCGATGACGAGACGGTCGACCCCGACACTCTTTCCCGGATCAAGGACGCGATTGCTGTCATCGAGCGCAAGCAGGCGGCGCGCGACCGGAGTTAGGCGAGCGGCTCGCAGTCGATGAGCCGGGCCGATGGGAACCTCACCGCCAGAGAAGCCAAAGCCGGCCGATCGACCACATCGAGCTCCCGCAGGTTCTGGGCATCGGCCACACTCACGTAGTCGACGCTGCCCAGGGTCGCGGCGGCCAGCTCGCGCCGCATGATCTCGCGGAGAGACTCGGCCGACTGTTCGCCCGCAGCCAGTGCACCAGCTGCCGCCTGCAATGCCCGGCTCAGAGTGGGTGCCTGCGCCCGTTCTTCAACGCCCAGGTAGCGGTTGCGCGACGACATGGCCAGGCCGTCGGCCTCACGGACGGTGGGGCAGACCACGACCTCGACCGGCATCCCCAGGTCGGTCACGAGCCGCCGGATCACGACCGATTGCTGGCCGTCCTTCTGCCCGAAGAACGCCTTATCCGGCGCGACCAGGTTGAACAGGATCGTGACGACCGTGGCCACTCCCCGGAAGTGGCCGGGCCGCGCGGCACCTTCGAGGACATCCCCCAGGCCACCAACATCCACGGCCACCGTGTGTGCCGGCGGGTAGATCTCCTCGACACCGGGCAGGAACACCAGATCGACGCCGAGCGACTCGAGCAGCGCCAGGTCGCCGGCCTCGTCGCGCGGGTAACGCGCCAGATCCTCGTTCGCGCCGAACTGGGTCGGGTTGACGAAGATGCTCGCCACGGTGCTGGCGCAGTATTCGCGTGCGCGGCGAACGAGTGACGCGTGGCCTTCGTGGAGCGCGCCCATGGTGGGCACCAAACCCACCGGCCCGGGGAGCGTGACGCGCGCCTCGCGCAGCTCGGCGCGCGTCCTGACTAGACGCAAGTTCGCCTAGAGATCGCGGTCGAGCGGGATGGGCTCGCCCACGGCAGCGGCCGCGGTTGCCACGGCGCGATCAAGTGCGCCTTCGCCCAGGACCTCCGCCAGCAAGTCAGGCTGGATCGAGGATGAGTTCTCGGGCGCGGGGAAGGTGCCTTCCGCGACATCGGTCGCGTAGTGGCCAATGGCCTCAGACATGCGTTCGGCCAGGTTCTCGTACTTGCGCGCGTGCTTGGGGACGAAGCCGTAGGTCAGCCCCAGCAGATCGGTGATCACCTGGACCTGTCCGGAGCAGCCGGCGCCCGCGCCAATGCCGATGGTCGGGATCTTCAATCGGTCGGTGATGGCGGCTGCCAGCTCAGCCGGGACGAGCTCCAGCACGACGGCAAAGGCGCCGGCTTCCTGGACAGCGAAAGCATCCGCGAGCAGATGGCGGGCCGACTCGACCGTCTTGCCCTGGACGCGATGGCCACCCAGGCCATGGACGCTCTGGGGCGTCAGCCCGATGTGACCCATGACCGGGATACCCGCCTTGGCGATTGACTCGATCGTCCGCGCGCTGCGCACGCCGCCCTCGACCTTGACCGCCTGCGCGCCTGCTTCACTGATGAAGCGGCCCGCGTTGGCGAGCGACTGCTCGAAGTTGACACCGTATGACAGGAAGGGCATGTCGCCCACCACGAGCGATCGGCGCGTGCCGCGCACGACGGCCTTGGTGTGGTGGAGCATCTCGTCCATCGAGACGCGCACCGTCTCCTCGTAGCCGAGCATGACCATGCCAACCGAGTCGCCGACCAGGATGAGCGGCACGCCCGCCTCGTCGATCACGCGGGCGGTGGGGTAGTCGTAGGCGGTCAGCATCGCGATGCGCCGGCCTTCGGCGTGCCACTTGGCGATGTCCGAGAGGGTGACGCGGCGCTCAGGTTTGGCGCCCGGCTTGGCCGCGGGCTGGGGCGGTGGTGTGGCGCTCATCTGGCGATCAGCCTATCAAGCAGTCGATCAGCCACCTGGCGCTTGCTCATCAAGGGCCACTCTTCAGTCGCGCCGTTTGAGTCGATGAGCGTGACCTTGTTGGTATCCGTGCCGAAGCCGGAGCCGTCCTGCGCGACATCGTTGGCCACCATCAGGTCGACGCCCTTCTTGGCGGCCTTGGCCGGCGCGCGCTCAAGGGATCCGGTTTCTGCGGCGAAGCCGACGATTACCGGTTGGCGGCCGGGCCTTGCGCGGGCGGTGCGGACCGCCTCCGCCAGGATGTCGCTCGTGGGTTCGAGCTCGAGCGTCAAACCGGCACCGTTGCGGGCGATCTTGGTTGGCGATGTCGTCTTGGGCCGGAAGTCGGCCACGGCGGCGGCCATTACGAGCGCGTCGGCAGTGGGCAAAGCAGCGAGGACGGCGTCGCGCATCTCCGCCGCGGTTGGGGCACGGACAAGGTCAACGCCGCTCGGGATTGGCGCGGACACCATGCCCGCGATCAGCGTCACCTGGGCGCCGCGGTCGAGTGCTGCCTGGGCGATCGCGACACCCATCTTGCCGGTCGAGCGATTCCCGATGTAGCGCACGGGGTCGATCGCTTCCGCGGTGCCGCCGGCGGTGACCACGACGTGCCATCCGGCGAGGTCATGGGCGGGGAGGGGCATCACCACGGGTGGTCGGAGATTTGCGTCCGGTTGGCGAATCGGCTTCCCGGCAAGGACCCCCTCGAGTGCCGCGAGGATGCTCGGCGTGTCGGCCAGCCGGCCCACGCCACTCTGACCGGAGGCAAGCGGCCCCACCTCGGGCTCAACGATCGTGTAGCCAAAGCCGCGCAGCGTTTCGACGTTGCGAACCGTGGCGGGATGACGCCACATGTCACCGTCCATCGCCGGACAGACGACGACCGGCGCAGGCGACGCGAGGCAGGTCGCGGTGATGACGTCGTCCGCCAGGCCTGCCGCCATCGCGCCCAACCAGCGCGCGGTTGCGGGTGCAACGAGGATCGCGTCGGCGGTGTCCGCGGCCACGATGTGGCCGATGCGCTGATCGGGCAGCAGCTCGAGCGGGTCGAGCATGGGCCGCCGGCGGGTAAGCGTCTCGAGTGTGAGCGCGCCAATGAAGGCGGACGCGCTACGACTCAGCAGCGTCTGCACGTCCGCACCGGCGCCCGTAAGGGCCCGCGCGAGCTCGGCCGATTTGTAGGCTGCAATAGAGCCTGTTACGCCCAGCAAGATCAGCCGGCCACTGAGCTCGCTCATGTGTGTGCCACCTTGGGCAGCGCCATCATTTCGCGCTTCAGCAGCGCCAGTCCGCGCAACACGAGAAGTGGCTCAACCGCGTCTACGCCGGCAATGGTTTGGGCCCAGTCTGAGGTGGACAGGCCACCAGTCAGGATGACTTTGGGTCGATCGGAGCCGTCGGCGGTCATCTCCTGGCTCATCGCTTCGAGCACCTCGCGCACCAGGCCGCGATAGCCGATCAACGCGCCGCTCATGATCGCGCTGACCGTGTCACCGCCCACGGCCTTCGCGGGCCTCGTAATCGGGACGCGCGGCAGCTGCGCGGTTTTCTCGGCCAGTGCGTCGAGGCCAAGGCCAAGGCCAGGCGCGATCGCACCACCGATGAAGGCGCCGTCCGCCGCCACCGCGTTGAAAGTCGTCGCCGTGCCCAGGTCGACCACGATCAGCGGCGGCTCGAACAGTTGCGCTGCGGCGAAGGCGTCCATCAGCCGGTCCTGGCCAACGGATTCCGCGGCTGGCACACGGAGCTCCATCGGCACGTTGGCAGAGCCCGCGACGGTCAGCGCAATCGAGTAGCGCTGGCAGACCTCGGCGATCGCGTCGGTCGCCGTGGGCACCACGCTCGACAGCCACGCCTCGCTTACATCGCTCAGCGCGGCGTCGTCGTGCGCGAGCAGCTTGCCCAACACCCTCTCCGCGTCACCCGCGTCCGCCACCGTGCGCGTCGAGGCGCGGTGCGCGGAGGCAACATCACCGCCCTTGATGATGCCCAGGGATATCTTGGTATTACCCACGTCGATAGCCACGATCACGGCCCAAGGATACCCACAGCAACGTGCAAAATCGGCGTTGCGCACCGTTTTGGACGCGCTACCATCCGGTGCGTCTCAGGCGTTGGGAGAGCGCCGGACAAGCGTCAGGTAAGGAGGAGCGTGTCGCTCGAGCCGCCA
>JBDTUR010000133.1:0-5934 GCA_040007635.1 Chloroflexota bacterium | reverse complement strand
CCTGGAACCTGATCACGTGGTGGCTGGGCCTGCCCAGCTCGAGCAGCCACGCGCTGATTGGTGGTTTGCTCGGCGCGACGGCTGTCGCCGCGGGCACAGGTGCTTTCAAGATCCAGGGCATTGTCGACAAGGTCCTGGTGCCGATGATCAGCTCGCCGCTCATCGGGTTCTTTGGCGCGCTGGCACTGGTGGTGTTGCTGTTCTGGATCTTTGCCAAGGCGCCCCGCCGGCCGATGACCACCGGCTTCCGCCGGCTCCAGATTCTTTCGGCCGGCTTCATGGCCTTCTCGCACGGTTCGAACGATGCTCAGAAGACAATGGGCATCATCACCTTGGCCTTGTTCTCAGGTGGGGTCATCGCCACGAATGATGTGCCGTGGTGGGTGATCGTGATGGCAGCCACTGCGATCTCACTCGGCACCGCGATCGGTGGCTGGCGGATCATGCACACGATGGGTCACCGTGTCGTCAAGCTCGAGCCGGTGCATGGCTTCGCTGCTGAGACAACGGCGGCCAGCGTGCTCCTGGTGACCGCCCATTTCGGGATGCCCGTTTCGACGACGCATGTCATTTCGGCCGCGATCATGGGGGTAGGCACGGCGCATGGGGTGCGCGGCGTTCGTTGGGGAGTGGCGCGCAGCATCCTGCTCGCCTGGGTTATCACCATTCCGGCGGCGGCCCTGGTGGCAGCGGTCACCTGGCTGGCGCTGCATCTGCTTGGTCTTGGTTGAGGAGGTGATCTTGTGAGTCCGCGCCTGATCCCACGTGACATCCGGTTCTACGACCTGTTCGAGGCGAGCGGCGCCAACCTGGCTGCCGCAGCCGTCGCGCTGCGGGATCTCGTGGTCAACTACGACCGGCTTGACGAGCGCATTCGCGACATCCAGGCGCTCGAGAAGGAGGGCGATCGGATCGACCGCGAGATCGGCCAGCGGCTCGAGGACGCCTTTGTGGCGCCCTTCGATCGCGAGGACATCCATCAGCTGTCGCAGCGGCTCGACGATGTTGTCGACTTCGTCCAGGCGGTGGCCGAGAGCCTCGCTATCTACGACATCAAGGAGCCGACGGACGATTGCCGCGAGCTCGCGCGCATCCTCGCTGACGAGGGCGCTGAGCTGAGCGAGGCACTCCACCGGCTGGACAAGATGAAGGGCGCGACCACTCATCTCGAGAAGGTGCACGAGCTGGAGCACCGCGCCGACAGCGTGTCCCGCGCCGCCATCGGCCGCCTGTTCCGCGACAAGCTCGAGCCGCTCGACGTCATCAAGTGGCGCGAGATCTACCTCGAACAAGAGAACGCGATCGATGCCGCGGAAGACGCCGCGGAGGCAATCGAGCGCATGATCCACAAGCGCGTTTGACGCCCTGCATTGTTTCCCGGCATCTGACGTCGCTGGTCAACCTTATGCGGGCACAGCACGCCGCCAGGTGCGCGTCGACACGAGAATCACGCTCACGACGCCAAGGTGCGAAGGCGCAATGACACCCCCAACCCGCTCTAGGCCGACGGGGCGTCACAAGTGACAGGATTGGCCGGCAACGGGACTCAAAGCGGTGTCGAACAGGCGTTCTATACGCAGCACAAACTGGTAGACTGACCGCCAATGCAGGACACCGGCCAAGAGCCCGACCGCCACGTCGCCGCAGGCACCGTCACGGTCGAAGAAGTAGCCGTCGAGACGTCCCTCCGACCACGCCTTCTGGCTGAGTACATCGGTCAGCAGACCGTCAAACAGAACCTCGAAATCCTGCTCGCCGCGGCACGTCAGCGCGAAGAGGCGGCCGATCACGTGCTCTTGTACGGACCGCCCGGTTTGGGCAAGACCACGCTCGCCAACATCATTGCGCGCGAGTTGGGCGTGAACCTGCATGCCACTTCCGGACCGGCCATCGAGCGGCCCGGCGATTTGGCCGCGATTCTGACCAATCTCGATGAGCGCGACGTGCTGTTCATCGACGAGATCCACCGCCTCAACCATGCCGTCGAGGAAATCCTTTATCCGGCGATGGAGGATTTCGCGATCGACGTGATGATCGGCCGGGGTCCGTCGGCGCGATCTCTCCGACTCTCCATCAAGCCCTTCACGGTCGTGGGTGCGACAACCCGCGCCGGCCGCATCGGCGGCCCGCTGCGCGACCGCTTTGGAGCGGTCTATCGGCTCGATTATTACTCGGAAGACGAGCTCGCGACGATCGTTGCCCGCTCGGCCGGCATCCTGGGCGTGGACATCGAGCCGGACGCGGTGCGTGTCATCGCGCGTCGGGGGAGGGGCACGCCGCGCGTCGTCAACCGGCTGTTGCGCCGCGTCCGCGATTACGCCCAGGTACGCGCATCGGGGCACATTGGCGCGGCGGAGGCTGATGCCGCGATGAATGCGATGGATATCGACGACGAGGGGCTCGACACGACTGATCGGCGCCTGCTGGCCGCCATCGTCCAGAAGTTCGCATCCGGTCCAGTCGGTGGCGCAGCCGTTGCGGCGGTCATCGGCGAGGAGATCGAGACGATCGAGGATGTTTATGAGCCCTACCTGCTTCAGTTGGGCTTCCTTGACCGCACGCCACAGGGCCGTGTCGCGACCGAGCGGGCGCGCGACCACCTGCGGGCGCTGGGCTACGAGGTGCCCGCGCCGCGTCGCTCTGACCGTACTGACGCTGGCCTGTGGGACGGCATCACCGCGGAGGGCCGGGTCGAAGTTGATGGACCAACTCCAGCCGAGACATCGGACACGGTCGCCTGATGGACACACTGACGCCCACACCTGCGCCGGCTGACCACTTCCTGCCCCGGACGGACGCACCGTCGGCCGACCTCGCGGTGGCGACGCGCGGCCTGATGAAGCGCTATGGCCGCCAGGTCGCACTGACCGGGTTGGACATGAGCGTCCCGACCGGCAAGGTTTACGGCTTCCTGGGGCCCAACGGCTCGGGCAAGACAACTGCCCTGCGTCTGCTGACTGGATTGCTGCGACCCAACGCGGGCACGATCAGCCTTTTCGGCACGCCGTATACCTGGCACGACCGGACGCGGCTCTTCCGGGTGGGCTCCCTGATCGAGACGCCCTCGTTCTACCCATACCTGTCGGGCGCTGAGAACCTCGATGTGCTGAGCGCTTCCGGCCCGCCTACAGACAAGCGCCGGATCGACCAGGTCCTCGAGTACGTCGGCATGAGCGGCCGCGCCAAATCGCCCATCCAGACCTATTCGCTGGGCATGAAGCAGCGCCTGGGCATCGCCGCGGCGATGCTCTCTGACCCTGATCTGCTGCTGCTCGATGAGCCGGCCAACGGCCTCGATCCGGGCGGCATGGTGGCCATGCGCGAGACGTTGCGCTACTTCACAGGCGAGCTCGGCAAGACGGTCGTCATTTCGAGCCATCTGCTGCACGAGGTGGAAATGCTGGCCGACGTCGTCGGCATCATCGACCACGGCCGGCTGATCAGAGAAGGTCCGCTGCACGAGCTTCTGGAGGCCGCCGGCCGGGTCCGCGTGCGCGTGGCGCCGGAGGACATGACCAAGGCTGCGGGCGTCTTGCGCGAGTTCGCGCCCGACCGGCCGTTGTACGGCGTTGATTCGGGCGATCAGGCGGGCTGGTTCACGGTTGGCGTCGCACCGGCTCGTGCCGCAGAGATCAATCGCGCCCTGGCCGGTGCTGGCATCTACGCCGCCGGGCTCGAGCCGGGCAGCGACCTGGAGAGCATCTTCCTTGAGCTGACCGGTCGCACGGGTGTTGTCGGCGCGACTGCCGCCGCCGCGCCGGCGCCGTCTGTTGAGCCTGGTCCGCCGCCAATGGGTCCGGCATGAGGCTGATTCGGGCCGAGCTGCTCAAGGCGCGGCGGCGCACGATGACATGGGTGCTGCTCGTCGTCGCCCTGGTACTCACCGGCGTGATCTACCTGCTGATTGGCCGCGCCATAGGTGGCGTCAGTTGCGCCTTGGGCGGCGTATTACGGGGCGACCAGGGGACATGCATCGTCGAATTCCCGGCCGCGTACGGGCTGATCGACCAGTTCGCGTTCTCGACGCTGGGCGGTCTGCTGGCCATCGTTTTTGCCGCAGCCTTTGTGGGCGCCGACTGGAACTGGGGCGTGCTGCGCAACGTGATCGCCCGCGGCGAAAGCCGGGCGCGCTATCTGCTGGGCAAGGCGGCCGGGGTCGCCATCGTGCTGGCAATCGGTGCCGCGCTGATCTTCTTCTTCGCGCTGCTCATGACCTACATCACGGCGTTCGCGAATGGCGTGCCGGTTGCCAGTCCGCTCCGCGGCAACGGCCTGACGGACATGCTCGCCAACCTGTTGCTGGGCTACCTCGTCGTGCTTGAGCGTGCCGCTCTGGGCTTCGCCGTAGCGGTGTTGCTGCGCAGCCAGCTCGCGGGCGCGGTCGTCGGCATCGTGCTCTACCTGGGCGAGGGCATCGTGACAACGTTCCTGACGCTGACTGCGTTCGGCCGAATGTTTGGCCGGGGCGGCGATTTTGGGTCCGGACTACAGCTCATCGGCCCGGAGTGGTTCCAATACCTGCCGATGACCGTTGGCAACCAGGTCCTGAGCTCCGCTCCCGGGGTGTCTGGCAATCTCGCCAGCGGCGGCATCGAGGGCTTGTTCCTGAAGCCCGTCCCGCTTGAGCAGGCATTGCCCGCCCTGCTCATTTACCTCTTTGTCGCGGTCATCGCGTCAGTCGTTGCGCTCAATCGCCAGGAAGTCATCTGATGACGGTCGAGCTCGACACCAACGCGGTGAGTCGGCCGGTGTCTTTCGATGTCCTGTTGGCGCCGCCCGCCGACGGTTCGACGCGCGCCCGGCTGGGCCACCTCACGACGCCGCACGGCGAGATCCAGACGCCGGTCTTCATGCCGGTTGGCACGAACGCCACCGTCAAGGCACTTGACCCCGACGATCTCGACGAGATCGGCGCCCAGATCATCCTCTGCAACACCTATCACCTGTACCTGCGTCCCGGCCACGAGCGCATCGAGCGGCTGGGCGGCCTGCACCAGTTCATGGCGTGGCCAAAGCCCATCCTGACCGACTCGGGCGGTTATCAGATCGTCAGCCTGGGCGACCATCGCTCCGTCGACGACGACGGGGTCACGTTCCGCTCTCACCTCGACGGCTCGGTCCATAACTTCACGCCCGAAAAATCGATAGAGGTCCAGGAGGCCCTGGGTTCCGACATTGCCGTCGTGCTCGACCAACCAGTCGCACCGCATGCATCGAGCCGGCGCGAGGTGGCGGAAGCGATGGTGCGCACCCACTCGTGGGCAGAACGCTGTCTGACCGCGCACAAGCGGCCCGATCAGGCGTTGTTCGGCATCATCCAGGGTGGCCTGGAGCCGGACCTGCGGGCTGAGTCAACTCAAGTCATCGCCAGCATGGCGTTTGACGGTATCTGCATCGGCGGCCTCGCCGGCGACGAGAGCGCCGAGCAGCGCCGGGCGACGCTCGACGTTGTCGTGCCGCTGCTCGACGACGACCCGCGGCCGCGCTACCTGATGGGCCTGGGCTCGCCAGCAGACCTGCTCCAGGCGGTTGATGCCGGGATCGACATGTTCGACTCGGTTCTGCCCGCGCGCATCGCTCGCAATGGCACGGTCTGGACGCCGGAGGGCCGGCTTAACCTGCGCAACACGCGCTTCCTCGACGATGCGGCGCCGCTACAGGAAGGCTGCCGCTGCCGAGCTTGCCGCAAGTTCTCGCGGGCGTACCTTGCGCACCTGCTGCGCGCGGAGGAACTGCTCTTCTACCGGTTGGCGACGCTGCATAACCTGACCTACCTGACCGACTTCATGGCGCGCATCCGGCAGGCCCTCGCGCAGGGCAAGTTCCCTAAACTTATGCGTGAGCTGGCCTCGCCTGAGCCGCCACCTTCGATTTGGGACGATCAGGCGTGACAAACAAGCTGGCGCAAAGTCGGAATGAACTGTCAGTAAAGCG
>JBDTUR010000132.1:0-5945 GCA_040007635.1 Chloroflexota bacterium | reverse complement strand
GACCACCGGTCGGGAATTGCACCCAACCCCGAAGGAGAGGCGTTATGCGATTGCGGCCTTGAGGATACCCCGGGCGCGGCCGCTATCGTGGAATCGTGCTCACCGTGCTTCTGACGCGCCACGGCCATACCGACCGATCCGAACCCGAGCAGTACTTGGGCCAGCGCCTCCCCGGAGCGCTCGATGCCCGCGGTCGCAAGGACGCGCGCGCCCTGGCCCGGAGACTCGCGACTGTGCCCATCGAGCGCGCGATCACCAGTCCGCTGAGCCGCGCCGTGGACACCGCGCAGCTCATCGTCCGCGGCCGCGGCATCAAGGTCGAACCGGACGACCGCCTGACCGAGCTCGATTACGGCGCGTGGGAGGGTCACACGCTCGACCAGATCAACAGGCTCTTCCCGGGTGAGTACGAGCAATACGACCGCGACCCGGCGACGCACCACGTGGGTGGCGGCGAGAGCGGCTATGAGGTCGTGGCGCGGCTGGCGCCGCTGTTCGATGAGCTGGTCGGCTGGGCGGAGCAGACGGCTGTCGACGGCAGCGAGCGGACAGTTCTAGTGGTGGGCCATTCGTCGGTCAACCGCATCGTGCTCGCGATGCTGCTGGGCGTCGAGCTGAACGACTATCGGCGCCGGTTCGACCAGGACTGGGCCAACCTCACGGTTCTGCGTTGGCCAGACCGCGCCTCCGGACCGCGGCTGCTGTTGTCGAACGACCAGTCGCACGCGCGCGGCATCAAGGGCGAGACCTGGGGCTGAGCGCCAACCTATGCTGACGGCGATGGAGCCCCTCACGATCAACGGCCGCGACCTGACGCTGGCCGACATCGCTCGCGTCGCGCGCGATGGTTGGCAGGTCACACTCGATCCCGCGGCGCGCGAACGGATGCTCGCGAGCAGGCGCGTCATCGAGGAGATCGTCGCTGCCGGTCAGCCGGTGTACGGCGTCACGACCGGCTTTGGCAAGCTCGCTTCGGAGCGCATCGAGCCGGCCGACGCGGATCGGCTGCAGCAGAACCTGCTCGTCAGCCACGCGGTTGGCGTTGGCCCCGCGCACGACAGCGCGACTGTGCGCGCGATGCTGGTGCTGCGGGCAAACACCCTGGCGCGCGGCCAGTCGGGTTGTCGGCCCCAGATTGTTGAGCGTCTCCTCGACCTGCTCAATACCCGCATCCACCCGGTGGTGCCCGAACAGGGGTCAGTCGGTGCATCGGGCGACCTGGCGCCGTTGGCGCACCTCGCGCTGCCCTTGATCGGCCGCGGCCGGGCTGAGGTGGATGGCGTGGTCGTTGATGGCGCGGCCGCCCTGGCTGCGCGTGGCCTCACGCCGCTCAGCCTGACCGCCAAGGAAGGCCTGGCGTTGCTCAACGGCACGCAACAGATGACCGCAATCGGAGTGCTCGCGCTGCTCGATGCCGAGACCCTGCTCCAGACCGCCACCGTGGCCGCTGCGATGTCCACCGAAGCGCTGCTGGGGACGGACGTGGCCTTCTCGGCCGCGGTCGCCGACGCGCGGCCTCACCCAGGACAGGCGCGCGTCGCTGCGCAGCTGCGCGCCCTGCTGGCCGACTCGGCGCTGATGCGCTCGCACCACGATCTGCCGCACAAGGTCCAGGATCCCTACTCGATCCGGTGCGTGCCGCAGGTCCACGGCGCGGTTGCCGACGCGCTGGGCTACATCCGCGGGGTGCTCGAGATAGAGGTGAACTCGGCCACCGACAACCCGTTGGTCTTTCCCGACGGTGCGGATGTTGACCCTGCGGCGGCTGCAACCGGCGGCGGCCGGGTGATCTCGGGCGGCAACTTCCACGGCCAGCCGATCGCTCTGGCGATGGACATGCTCGCGATCGCGGTCGCCGAGATCGGCTCGATCAGCGAGCGCCGCACCGCGCAGTTGATTGATGGCCGCTCGTCCGGACTGCCGCCCTTTCTGGTCGAACATGCCGGGCTCAACAGTGGCCTGATGCTCTTCCAGTACACGGCGGCCGCGCTGGTGTCGGAGAACAAGGTGCTGGCCCATCCCGCGTCGGTCGATTCGATTCCCACCTCAGCCGACCAGGAAGACCACGTCTCCATGGGTCCCGTGGCCGCGCGCCAGGCACGCGACGTTGTGCGCAACGCGTCGAGCGTGGTCGCGCTGGAACTTCTGTGCGCGGCGCAGGGCCTTGATTTCCGCTGCGTGGGCGGTTTGACGCCGGGCGCTGGCGTCGCCGCGGCGCATCGCCTCGTGCGCGAACACGTCGCCCATCTCGAGACCGATCGCGACCCGCAGCCGGACATCGCTGCGGCCCAGGCATTGGTCGGCGCGGGCACAGTCGCGGCGCTTGTCTCACTCGATGCCTAGGTTGGGGCGGCTCGCGGTTGGCGCAGCTCTGGTCGCGCTGCTCGTTGCGGCGTGTGGCACCGATGTCGTGGATGCGGCCAGGCTCGAGCAGTCGATCAAGGACGGCATCGAGGCCTCGAGCGATTTTGCGGTCATCAATGTCGATTGCCCGCAGGACCGCGTGTTCAAGCAGGGAGACGTCTTCACCTGCACGGCGCAGATCAGCGACGGGCGCACTCTCATCGTGAAGGTCACCAATGAAAGCGGCGGGGGCAACCTGAAGTACCAAGTGACCGGAGTCCAGTGATGGCAGAGCGCATCGTTGATGTCTCCGATGACGCGACGTTTGGCCAGGTGCCGCCTTGTGCCGATCCCCGTTTCGACCATCGCACGTGCGACTACTGGGAGGACGCGGAGCGCGGCTCCAAGGCAAGTCGCTCGGCCCTGCTGGAGGTTTTGCCTTCTGCGCGACCCAGGGCGGCAGCGCTGAGCGATAACCCCTTCGCGCCGCCACCTAAGGGACCGGCGTTGAACCCGTTTGGGGCGGACGGCGATGACGAGCCGCTCGACAATCCTTTTGCCCCGCGCGTTGCACGCGAACGCCCGCTGCGCGACGGGGTGCCGCGCAAGCTGGCGCTGCTCGACCGCGGCCGCGGCATCTTTGGCTCCTACGCCAAGGTCCTCACCGTGGACGACGAGCCGGTCGCGTATTGCCAATTCGGGCCGCTCTCTGCCTATCCGCGCGCCTTGCGGCTGCGCGAGCTGTATCCCCAACTGCCCCAATCGCCGCTCCCCGCGGTCATCACGTGCATCGCTACAACTGCGGACGCGCGTCGCGCCGGCCACGCCAAGCGACTGGCGCAAGCCGTCTGCGACGACCTCGCGGGGCGCGGCTTCAGCGCCGTCGAGGCGTACCCGGACCTGACGCTGGGCGAGAACTCGCAGAGCGCCGCGCGGCCGCAGTTCTGGCACGAATTGGGTTTCGCCACTGCCGTTGACGACGAGCGCTACCCCGTGCTGCGGCGCGAGCTCTAACGGCCGCGGACGATACTGCTCCCGTGGTCATAGCAACCAAGCGCGTCATCCGGGCGCCACGCGGCAACGAGATCAGCACCAAGGGCTGGGTCCAGGAAGCGGCGTTGCGGATGCTCATGAACAACCTCGATCCAGACGTCGCCGAGCGACCGGATGATCTGGTGGTCTACGGCGGAACGGGCAAGGCGGCTCGCAACTGGCCCGCGTTCGACGCGATCGTGCGCGAGTTGCGCAGGCTCGAGGACGACGAGACGTTGCTTATCCAGTCGGGCAAGCCGGTCGGCGTCTTCCGCACGCACGAGTGGGCGCCACGCGTCCTGATCGCCAACTCGAACCTGGTGGGCAAGTGGGCCAATTGGGACACGTTCCGCGAGCTGGAGCGTGCGGGGCTCACGATGTACGGACAGATGACCGCGGGCTCGTGGATCTACATCGGGACGCAGGGCATCCTCCAGGGCACGTACGAAACGTTCGCGGAGCTAGCGCGGCAACACTTTGGCGGCACCCTGCGCGGTCGAGTCGTGCTGACGGCCGGCCTGGGGGGCATGGGTGGCGCGCAGCCCCTGGCGGTCACGATGAACGAAGGCGTGGCGCTGGTCATCGAGGTCGACCCCGAACGAGCACGACGGCGGCACGAAATTGGCTACGTCGATCGGGTCACCGACTCGCCCGATGAAGCGCTCTCACTCGCGCGGTCGGCAGCCAGTGCGGGTCGGGCCGAGTCGATTGCTTTGATCGGCAATGCGGCCGAGATCGAGCCGGCCTTCGTCCACCGGGGCGAACGCTTTGACGCTGTGACCGACCAGACCTCCGCCCACGACGCCCTGAACGGCTACGTCCCCGCCGGGCTATCGCTTGAAGAAGCGGCCGCCCTGCGGCAGAGTGATCCGGACGGCTACGTCAAGCGCGCGATGGATTCGATGGCCGTCCAAGTGCGGGCGATGCTCGACCTGCAGAAGGCAGGAGCCGTGACGTTCGACTACGGCAACAACATCCGCGCCCAGGCGCAGACCGCGGGCGTCGCCAATGCATTCGACTTTCCGGGGTTCGTGCCGGCGTTCATCCGGCCGCTGTTCACGGAAGGGAAGGGGCCGTTCCGCTGGGTAGCGCTGTCGGGCGATCCGGCCGACATCAAGCGTACCGACGAGGCGATTTTGGAGCTCTTCCCAGAGGATCAGGCCCTACGGCGCTGGATCACCATGGCCCAGGAGCGAGTGCCGTTCCAGGGTTTGCCCGCGCGCATCTGTTGGCTGGGTTATGGCGAGCGCGCCAAAGCCGGCCTGCGCTTCAACGATCTGGTCGCCCTGGGTGAGGTCAGCGCGCCCATCGTCATCGGTCGCGACCACCTCGATAGCGGCTCGGTGGCGTCACCCAACCGCGAGACGGAGGGGATGCGCGATGGCTCCGACGCGATCGCCGACTGGCCGCTGCTCAACGCACTGGTCAACACGGCCGCCGGCGCGTCGTGGGTGTCGATCCACCACGGCGGCGGCACAGGCATCGGCTACTCCCAGCACGCCGGCATGGTCGTCGTAGCCGACGGCACCTCGCTCGCCGCTCAGAAGTTGGAGCGGGTGCTCACCACCGATCCGGGCATGGGCGTGATCCGCCACGCCGACGCCGGCTACGAGCGCGCGATCGAGGTCGCGCGCGAACGCGGCGTCCGCATCCCCATGGACGAAGGCGACTGACCAACCCTATGAGATGAGCGTCGACTCCTCGACGTTGATCATGCGCGCGTAGAGAACCTGCTCGTTGATCTCCAGGTTGTTGATGAGCGACAGGGCGCAGACGATTGCGCGGCCCACGAGCTCGTCCGCGGTCTCGCCGAACTGAACTTCGAGCAGGACGTTATCGGCGCGCTCGTCATTGCTGACGCTGTCGGGATCCTGCCAGGTGCCCTCTGCTGCCAGTTCGGTCGAGGCGCGCATGAAGTCAAGGGCCTCAGCCTTGGCCGGCGGCACCGCCATCGTGAGCAGCTCCTGCTGGATGCGCTCAAGCCGCGTTCCTGTTGAGTCATCGCCAAACAGCAGGGCGAACAACACGTCCTTGGCGTGGGTTAGGCGCTCCTCGCCGCGGGCGGTGCGATGCGCTGCTCGCAGTGACGCCGTGCCCTTTTCGGGAACGTCATCGCGCAAGTAGCCCTCCTCGATGAGGTGCTCGCGCGACTCCCCGGTGTTGCGGACGATGAACTGCTCAACCGTGGCATGGTCCAGAGCGAGACCGCGCACGCGCTCGACACGCTGTTCGCGCAACAAGGCGGTCGCGGCTGCGTCCCGATCGAGATCCTCGAACCCGTGGCGCGAAAGTGTGAGACGCACTAGCTCGTCGATCAGCCATTCGCGATCGCGTCCGGCCAATTCGCTGCGCAGCCGCTGTTCGAACTCGGGCGAAAGATCGCGCGCGATGGCGCGTGCGACATCGTCGATCGTTCCCATCGGCGAGAGAGTAGCCCTCAGGTGGCGGGTGCAGCCTCGCGAGTCGTGCCAATCACCGGGTCGCTCGCAGCTGGGCGGTCGCGGCCGGCTTTGGTTCAGCGGCGATCGCCCGGCCAAGATTCATGAGAGCGTGGCCCAGGATGGAGCGTG
>JBDTUR010000131.1:0-6022 GCA_040007635.1 Chloroflexota bacterium | reverse complement strand
AGAGCCGCTCCCAGGGCTACGCGTCGCTCGACTACGAGGAGATCGGCTACCGCGAGGGTGACCTCGTCAGACTCGACGTGCTCGTGAACGCCGAGCCGGTCGATGCCCTCTCACTGATCGTGCACCGCTCCAACTCGCATAGCCAGGGGCGCGAGCTGGTTGAGCGGCTCAAGAAGCTCATCCCGCGGCAGATGTTCGAGGTGCCGGTCCAGGCGGCAATCGGCTCGAATGTCATCGCGCGCGAAACGATCAGCGCGATGCGCAAGAACGTTCTGGCCAAGTGCTACGGCGGCGACATCACCCGCAAGCGCAAGCTGCTCGAGAAGCAGAAGGCGGGCAAGGCGCGCATGAAGCGCGTCGGCAGCGTAGAGATACCGCAGGAGGCCTTCCTCGCCGTCCTGCGCTCGTCGACCGAGGCCTGAGCGAGGCCGACCGGTGACGCTGTCGATCGACAACCTGATGACGCTCGCGGCGTTGGGCCTGCTGATCGTCCTGCGGGTTGACGCACGTCGATTTGGCGCCGCTGACTTCGACGACGAAAAGGACATCAATGACTGGCGCGGCTGGGCGAGCCGCCTGACCTGGTACGGGCTGGGCTTGCTGCTGATGGTCATCTGCTATTTCGTTTTCGCGCAACCAGATGCGCTGCTCCATCTGCGCCTGGGTGAGCCCAAGCCGGTCGCTTTGCTCTGGGGGCTGGCCCTGGCATTCGCCGGCGCCATAGCGGGCCTGGTTTACGCGTGGTGGCGATTCGGGGTGATCAACCTGCCCGATGCGGGCGCCTACCCAGTGGGGTTGCTCAACTCGCTCGCGACCGCGTTCATCGACGAGGCGGCGTTTCGTGGCGTGCTGCTGGGCCTGCTGCTCTGGTCGAACTGGCCGCCGATCTACGCGGTCGCATTCCAGGCTGTTGTCTACGCGCTCGCGACGCGACTGGGCGGCGCAGGGCGACCGCGCAGCCTGCTCGCCCTGTGGTTGGGAATGGGCGTGCTAAACGGCATGCTGACCGTGATCACCGGCGGCATCGGGGCGGCGCTGCTCGCGCACACGCTGACTCGTTTCGCGATCTTTGTTGCCACCGGTCACGCGGGCCAGGTCACGCCGACCGCCGCTGCCGCGGATGAGGCGCAGGAACAAGTCCGTGATACCGACGACGCGGGCGACCTCGACGTCGTCCCTGAGCGTGTCGCCACGAGCCACCTGCGGCCAACCGAATGACCCAGGCGCCAGTCGCGCTGTATGTCCATTTCCCGTTCTGCGTTTCCGTCTGCCCGTACTGCGACTTCGTCGTCTATGGCGGCAAAGACGCGCGCGGACCGACCAACCGCATCGACGCGCTGGTCGACGCGCTCGTCGCGGAAATCGGCCTCCGCGCCGCCCCCGGCACGAACCTGGGCAGCGTCTATTTCGGCGGTGGCACGCCATCGCTGATGAGCCCCGCGCAGGTTGAGCGGCTGCTCGCCGCCGCTGAGGCGGCGTTTGGCATTCAAAAAGACGCCGAGATAACGATCGAAGCCAACCCCGGCGGCGGCGAGCGCGGCGACCTTGCCGGATTGCGCACCGCTGGCGTGAACCGGCTGAGCGTTGGCGCCCAGAGCTTCGACGCAACAGAGCTGAAGCGCCTGGGCCGGCGCCACGCGCGCGCGGATATCGAAGACACCGTCCGCCGCGCACGCCAAGCCGGGTTCGACAACATCAGCCTCGATCTGCTGTACGACGTGCCCGGACAGACCATCGAGTCGTGGCGCGACACCTTGGCTGGCACGCTTGCCCTCAGACCAGCGCACATCTCCGCCTACGCGCTGACGATCGATCACCCCGACGGTGACGACCACCTGCCGATCCGGCGCGGTGCGGCCACCTGGCGCGCAGCCGCCGCAAAGCAGCAGGACCCAGCTCGCGCCGCCGACATGTACGAGATAGCGGACGACGCTTTCTCAGCCGCCGGGCTCAACTGGTACGAGCTTTCGAACTGGTCGCGCCCCGGCAAGCAGAGTCGCCACAACCTGACCTATTGGCGCGGCGCGGCCTGGGAGGCCGTCGGCCCGGGCGCCCATGCATTCGACGGTGATCGGACGCGCCGCTGGAATTCCGCCCGCCTTGACACCTACCTGGCGGCTCTCGCGTCCGGGAGCCGTCCGCCAGGTGCGGATGCGACCACGGATCCTGCCACGGCCCAAGCGGAGCGGGCCATCCTCGCGCTGCGTACAAGCTCGGGCCTTGAGTCGGCGTCTGCGGAAATGTCGGCCGTTCTCGAGTGGGGGAGGGACCAGAGCCTGCTGGAGTCGGCTGAAGCCGCCGTCCGGCTCACCCGTCGTGGTCGGCTCCTCAGCAACGAGCTTTTCGCCCGCCTGCTGCCCGCCTCTTGAATCACCTGTCGATGCCGCTTCGCCCGGCTGTTCAACGAGTGTTACTCTTACCGGTAAGAAGGAGCAAATGCAGTGCGCGTCACGTCGAAAGGCCAAGTGACCATCCCTCAGGCGATCCGGGAGCAAGCAGGGTTCCTACCCGACACGGAAGTTGACTTCGTCGTCGAGCGCAACGCGGTTCGCATCGTCAAGGCGCAGTCGGCGCGCCGGCCGAGCCGCGGCGCAAACGCAATCAGGCGCTTGCGCGGTGCCGCCCAGCACGTTTCGATGACGACCGACGAGATCATGGCCCTCACTCGCGGCGACACATGAAAGCGGTGCTGGTCGACAGCAACGTCCTGCTCGATGTGGTCACCAATGACTCTGACTGGGGAATCTGGTCGCAAGAAACGCTCGAGCAAACCGCCGATGAGTCGACCCTCGTAATCAACGCCCTGATCTACGCCGAGGTTTCGATTGGCTTCGCGACCATCGAGGCCCTGGAGGAGGCTCTGCCGCCCGATCTGTATCGCCGCGAATACCTGCCATGGGAGGCGGCCTTCCTTGCCGGCAAGGCGTTCCTGCGCTATCGCCAGGGTGGCGGCATCAGGCAATCGCCGCTACCTGACTTCTACATTGGCGCCCACGCCGCCATTGCCGGGTATCGACTGCTAACGCGTGACGCAGCCCGCTACAGAACTTATTTCCCGACCGTCGAGCTGATCGCGCCTCCCGCCTAGATCCGGGGCATCGCCCGCGCACAGCGGCCCGGATTCTGCGATCATCGATTATCGAAAGATGACGACCGACACCGAGCTGGTCCGGAGCGTCCTCGCTGAGCAGGTCAAAGAGCGACTGCTGCAGGACATCTTCGCTGGGCGCTACCCGCCGGAGTCGCGCATCGTCGAGACCCGCGTTGCTCGTGAACTGGGCACGTCTCAGGCACCGGTGCGCGAGGCCCTCAGAGGGCTCGAGGCGCTTGGCCTCATCGAGATCCTGCCGTTTCGCGGAGCACGCGTCCGCCGTCCGAGCGCGGACGAGCTGCGTGACGCGTACCTGGTGCGAACAGAGCTCGAGGTTCTGGGCGCCCGCCTTGGTGTGCCCAAGATGACCGACTCCGACCTGGCCGACCTGGACGACCTCCACGCGCGCATGCGCAAGGCCGCGAACAAGAAGGACCGGCACGCGGTCGCCCTGGCCGACACGCAATTTCATGCGCGACTTCTATCGCTTTCCGGCAACCACGCGCTCGAGCGGGTGTGGCGTTCACTCGAGCCGTATCAGCGCACCTACATCACGCTGGTCGCGCCGGGCGCGAACGAGCAGTGGACCGCGAATCTGCACACCCCGATCATCGACGCGCTCCACAAACGAGACGCGCGTCTGGTAGCCGACGCACTACGGCATCACTTCGAAGAGGCCACCGCCCGCCTCCTCGAAAACTGGACCGCCGCCCGCTAGCTAGGTCATGACACGGATCAACTACCGAGAGGGGGATTGGTTCGCGGTGCCGCTGCAAGATTCTGGCTTCGCAGTTGGCGTCATTGCGCGCGCCAACTCGAAAGCCGCGCTACTGGGCTATTTCTTTGGGCCCCGACGCAGCGAGATTTCGCTTGGGCTTGATTGCGCGAATCTATCGGCCGCGGACGCCGTACTGGTCAGCAGGTTCGGGCACCTACGGCTGCTTGATGGAGCTTGGCCGCTTATTGGCCAGGTGCCGGGATGGGACCGAAACGCGTGGCCGATGCCTGTGTTCGAGCGCCACGAGGAGCTAACGGGCCGGTGGTTCCAGGTGTTCTACCACGAGGATGACCCCGCCAAGCTGCTGGGCGAAAGACAGTTCGTGCCGGCCTCAGCGGAACGCGGTCCGCAGGACGGACTCATGGGCGCAGGCTTTGTCGAGCAGCGCTTGACCAGACTTCTTGGCCGATCCGACCAGCTACTCCACTAGTTAGGTCTGACGTCGGGGTCGGGGATGTAGACGTCGCGGATTGCGGCCTGCAGGTCGTGGTACGACTTCATGAAGGCGCGCAGGGTGCGGGCGCTGGGGCCGAACGACTCGAACTCCGCCGGCGTCATGCCGTCTGGTTCGTAGGCGCGCCGGAAGTCGGGGATCCGCCTCAGGAGGTCCGCGACCAACTCAGGGTTGACCGGCACGTCAATCCGCGATTCCGGCTCGATCCCGCTCGCGTCGAAGCGCTGTTGCCAGGCGAAAGGCATCGTGAGCGTCACGTCGCCGCCGACCAGCTCCGTCCAGTGCAGCACGCTGCGGTATGCGGCGGCGAGAAGCCGGGCGCGGTAGCCGCGCTCTCCGAAGATGGCCACGGCGCGCTTGAAGACCGCGATGCCCGCCCAGTTGGCCGCGTCGGGATCGAGGGCGATCGCGTCGCGCTCGACGAGCAGCTTCACCCAATCGTCCATGCGGCCGATCATCAGCGTGATCACGGGGGTCATCGCGCCGGCATCGCCGCCACCAGCCGTGAAACGCTTCAAGCCGCGCTCGACTGCCTCCGCCGCGGCGATGGCCTGCGGCACGGAAAACGAGACCGTGGCATTGATGTTGATACCCAGCGCCGTGGCTTCCTCGATCGCGACCAGGCCGGGCGCGGTGTTCGGGAACTTGATCTGCATGTTCGGCGCAAGCGTGGCAAACCGGCGTGCCTGTTCGAGCATCAACGCGGGGGAGCGGTGATTGGCCGGATTGACCTGCATCGAGAGTCGGCCCTTTCGACTCCCAGAGGCGGAGAAAACGGGCATCAACACCGCGGCGCCGCGAACGGCCATTTCCTCGGCGATCGCCCAGGTCAGGTCAACCTCGGTCCAGTCCGGGTGGTCGGTGGCCAGCTCCCGCACCCGCGGCAACCAGTGCGCCGACTCCTTGCGCAGGACCTCGTGGACGATCGACGGATTTGACGTCGCACCGGTGGCGCCGCGAGCGACCGCGTACTCCAGCTCCGCCACCGCGCAGGAGTCGTTCCAGTACTGCGTGGGGGTGCGCTGCGTCATGCGCAAGAGGGCCGAGTCGACGCTCACGGTGGGCGTCGCCGGAGTTGCTACCATTGCGCCGCCAGCATAATCGATTATCGAGGGTTTCACGTGGCACTCGAAGAGGAAGTCCTCGGCCAGTTCCTGGGCGACGACTCGTTCCCCGTCGAGTGGGCCTCGGACACCCAGAAGAAGCTGTTCTGGGTCTTCGACGACCTGCATTGTCCGCACCCGCTGAGCCCGATGTTCGAGGAGATCGGCGGCTGGTGGCTGTCGTGCGACCACATGTTCCGCCGCTTTGGCACGCCGTTCGCGAGCGACTGGATCATCAAGAACGTCAACGGCTACCTGTACACCGCGGCGGTCCCGGCGGAAGCCGGCGTTGACATCTCGTCCGAGGAGTACGGCGCCCGGTACGCCGCGCGCGTGCCGTTGGACGCGGGCTACCCCTCCAAGATCGGCAAGTACCTCGACGCGGTCCTGCCGGTGTACGGCTTGCACTTCGCCGACTGGTGGCGCGACCGGCTCGTGCCGGAGATGCAGCGCAACTTCGACTACCTCGAAAGGCGTCTGGACGAGGCACCCAACCTGTCGCTCATGGAATTGGCGACCGTCTGGGAGGACGCGATCGACATCCACGATCGCCACTGGAAGATCCACTGGATGCTCAATTTCGCCCAGCTGTCGGC
>JBDTUR010000130.1:0-6041 GCA_040007635.1 Chloroflexota bacterium | reverse complement strand
TGTTGCAAACGGGACGTCGGTGCCTATGATACGGCATCGCGTCAGCGGATCGCCGCATGCGCTCGAACGTCAGGGTCACGGATAGGGCCGAGGGGCGGCCAGACCGAGCGGGTTCCGTGCACTAGCAACGACAGCGGCGTCTCTCGGTCGCACCCCTCTCCCAGTCGGGGCCATCTCGTTTTGGCGCACGGTCGCCGCTACGGAGGAGGAAAGAAGTTGAGGAGGAACGACATCACTATGGCGAAACGTTTCGCCGCGGTAATGGGTGCCGCGCTCATAGTTGTGCTGGCGGCGGCCTGCAACGCAGGCGGCGGCGGCAAGATCATCAGAATCGGCATCGAGCTGCCCCAGTCGGGCAATGAGGTGGCCAACGGCGGGCCGACCAAGAACGGCGTACTTCTGGCCATCAAGCAGGCCAACGCCGCCAACAAGGTCGCCGGCTTCACGTTTGCGGACAACAACCAGGACGACGCCGTCAACGGCGTGCACGATCCCACGAAGGGCGCCGACAACATGCGCATCCTGGTCGCCGACACGACGGTCCTGGGCGTGGTCGGTCCCTTCAACTCCGGCGTCGCACGGGCCGAGATCCCAGTCTCGAACGAGTCTGGTCTCGCCCAGTGCAGCCCGGCCAACACCGGCACTGACCTGACCCAGGCTGGGTCAGACGTCTACCGCTTCAACAAGCAGGCGAAGCGCAACTACTTCCGCGTCGCCGCCCCGGACAACATCCAGGGCCCGGCCGGAGCCGACTACACCTACACCGATCTGGGCAAGCACAGCGTGTTCATCATGGATGACACCGAGCCCTTCGGCGTGGGCGTGGCCGATGCGTTCGAAGCCCGCTTCAAGGAACTGGGCGGTACCGTCGTCGGCACGCGCGCCAGCGTGCCCAAGTCGACCACCGACTACACCCCGTTCTTCACTGCTGCGGCGGCCCTCAATCCTGAGGCCGTCTACTTCGGTGGAACGCAGGTGACCGGCGGCGGCCTGGCCCGCAAGCAGATGGTTGCCGCGGGCATGGGTGCCATCCCGTTTGTGGGCCCCGACGGCATCGCCGACCTTGGTGCCGGCGGCAACACCGGCGCGTTCATCACCCTCGCCGGCGTCGAGAACTCCAACGACGTCCACGGCACGGTGGCCGGCTTGCACGATCTGCCAGCAAGCAGCACGTTCAACACCGACTACCAAGCCGAGTACAACACTGCCCCGGGCGCCTATAGCGCCCTCGGGTATTCCTGCGCGCAGGCGATCATCCAGGCCGTTGCTGCCACCGCGACTGCGGCCAATGGCGACTTCACCAAGTGGCGCGGATTGGTTCGGGATTACATCTTCGATACCGCTGCCCACCATACCTACGACACCGTGATGGGCACCATCAGCTTCAACGCCTGTGGTGACATCGAGCAGCCGGTCATGTCGTTCTACAAGGTCGATCAAACGGCCAATGACGGCAAGGGCGGCTGGGTTTACATCAAGCAGCAGGCGTTCCAACCCGGCGGGTGCTGATCTCGCTGGTCCATGGGGCCGGGAGGCGTTCGCGCCTCCCGGCCTCCAACTATCTGGTTGGTTCGTTCGGAGGGTGACACCAGTGCTCCTGCGGGTGGTCCGCCTTGGCGGCATCGTGCTGCTGCTGCTAGGCGTGGGCTTCGTGCTGATGCTCACCCTGGCCTGGATCGCAGCGCCCGACAAGACGCCTTCGATCGTGATCTCGCAGGGCGTGGCGCAGTTCTTCAACGCCCTCGCGGCGGGCGGCATCTACGCCCTGGTCGCCGTGGGCTACACCATGGTCTACGGCATCATCGAGCTGATCAATTTCGCCCACGGCGACGTGATGATGATCGGCGCGTTCGTGGCGTACTTCGTCGCCACCGGGTTGCTCAACATCAACGGCTCGATCGCCGATCCGCTCCTGCTGGCAGGCGCGCTGGCGCTGATGTTCCTGATCACGATGCCCCTGCTCGGACTGTTGGGCGTGGGCATTGAGCGCTTCGCCTACCGGCCCCTGCGCAACGCACCTCGCCTGGCACCGCTCATCACGGCCATCGGTGTCAGCTTCATCCTGAACAACTTGGTGCAGGTCTACACGTCGTCGCCCGTGCCCACGCCACAGCTGATCAGCCTGCAGAGCCGGTTCACAATCCTGGGCGCATCGATCCCGTGGCTGTACGTGGTCATCTTCGCCGTGGCCATCGGGCTCATGGTTGCCCTGCAGCTGTTCGTTGGCCGGACCCGCCTGGGTCGCGCGATGCGCTCTACGGCGCAGGACCGCGAAGCGGCCCAGTTGATGGGGGTGGACATCAACACCACGATTGCCGTGACCTTCTTCATCGGCTCGGCCCTGGCCGGGGCCGCCGGCATCATCTACGGCCTGTACTACGGGCAGATCCAGTTCACGATTGGCTTCTTCGCCGGGCTGAAGGCCTTCACCGCGGCCGTGTTGGGCGGCATCGGCAACACCGTGGGCGCAGCCCTCGGCGGATTGATCATTGGCTTCATCGAGGTCGCCGCAGTGGTCATTGGTCTGCCCCGCTGGTCGGAGGCGCTCGTGTTCGCCGTGCTGATCATCGTCCTCGTGATGCGACCGTCGGGCCTACTGGGCGTCAGCCAGGCGGAGCGGGCGTGACCGCCATGAGCGGCGCCGCTCCCGCGCCGGTCGGTTGGCGGCAGCAGTTAGCCGCCTTCGCCGGCCGGCACCGCTCGACCACCATCTTGCTCGGGATGCTGGGCATCACGTTGGTGCTGCCGTTCGTGGTGCTGCTGCCGCCGTTCAGCGGCTTCCTCACCCAGAACGTATGGGTCGAGCAGTTCAACTCTGCCGGTGTGTACATCCTGCTCGTGCTCGGGTTGAACATCGTGGTCGGCATGGCCGGCCTGCTGGACCTGGGCTACGCCGCTTTCTTCGCCATCGGTGCGTACTCATACGCCCTTGTGGCGTCGAGCTTCACCGGCATTCACATCCCGTTCTGGCCATGGCTGATCGCGGGTGCCATCATTGCCGCCCTGTTCGGCGTCACCCTGGGTGCGCCCACGCTGCGCCTGCGCGGCGACTATCTCGCCATCGTGACCCTTGGCTTCGGCGAGATCGTGCCCGTGTTCTTCACCAACTCCGACCGCCTGTCAGGTGGCACAAATGGCATCTCGGGCATCGACCGCCCCAGCCTGCCCTTCGAGTTTGACGTCTTCGGGCAGTGCGTCAGCTGCTTCTCCGCCGCGCAGCCGTGGGGCTTCTACATAACAATGGCCATCATCCTGACCGGAGTGTTGATCCTGACCTACCGGCTGGCCGACTCGCGCCTGGGGCGATCGTGGAACGCGATCCGCGAGGACGAGCTGGCCGCCGCAAGCAGCGGTATCAACACCGTCACCACCAAGCTGCTCGCTTTTGCCATCGGCGCCTCAACATCCGGTTTTGCCGGCGTTTTCGGGGCGGCACGCAACGTTTTCGTCGCACCGGTTCAGTTCGGCTTCACCGTGTCCTTCACCATTCTGGCCATGATCGTGCTGGGCGGCATGGGCAACATCTGGGGCGTAACCATCGGCGCGTTCATCATCTTCGTCGTGCAGCAGGTCTTCCTGCCTCAGCTGACGAACTTCTTCAACCAGGTCCAGGTCCCGATCCTGTCTGATATCGACTTCGTGCAATACCAGTTCCTGCTCTACGGCATCGCGCTCGTGGCGATGATGCTGTTCCGTCCGGAGGGGCTTTTCCCCAACGTTCGGAGGCGGCGCGAGTTGCACACTGCGACCGCCGGCGCTGAGGAGCTCACCTCGCCTGACGAAGCCACGCCAGAGGTCGAGTAGTGGGCGCCGAAAACTCTCCTGAACCCACTGCGGCAGAGATCGCCTCGGCGCACGAGGTCCGGCCCGACGACGTCCTGGTGGCCAAGGACGTGACCAAGCGGTTCGGCGGCCTCCTCGCTTTGCACGGCATCGACCTGCGCATCCACCGCGGCCAGATCCACAGCCTGATCGGCCCCAATGGCGCGGGCAAGACAACATTCTTCAACGTCATCGCGGGCATCTATCCGCCCACCTCGGGTGAAGTGGAGATCGCCGGCCAGCGGCTCATCGCGCCGGCCAAGCGCGCCTGGATCGAGCCCATCCTGTGGTTCCTGCCGTTCTTTATCGTCCTCGCCATCGGCCTGAATGTGGCCGGTGAGGACGTGCGCATCCAGGCCCTGTGGGCGCTGCTGGCGCTACTCGTGGTAACGCTCATCCTGCCCGCGGCGATGGCACGCCCACCGTGGTACGAGCGCCTCATTCGCGCCCTGGGCATCTTCCGCAACGCGCGCCCGAACGACGTCGTCCGCGCCGGCATTGGCCGCACCTTTCAGAACATCCGTCTCTTCCAGAACATGACCGCGCTCGAGAACGTGCTCGTTGGCATGCACCTCAAGCTGAAGTCAAACCCAATCGACGCTGCCGTCAGCACGCCGCGCAAGCGGCGCGAAGAGGCAGATGCAGCTGAGAAGGCGCGCGGCTATCTCAAGCTGGTCGGCCTCAAGAATGTCGACGACCAGCTGGCGCGCAACCTGCCGTATGGCGACCAGCGGCGCCTCGAGCTGGCGCGCGCACTCGCGTCGGAGCCGGCGCTGCTGCTGCTCGACGAGCCCACTGCCGGCATGAACCCCAATGAGACAGCAGAGATGACGGCCCTCATCGGGCGCCTGCGCAACGAGCTCGGCGTGACGGTGCTGCTGATCGAGCACGACATGCGCGTGGTGATGAACATCAGTGACTGGATCACCGTGCTCGACCACGGCGAGACGATCGCTGAGGGCACGCCTGCCGAGGTGCGCGCCAACCCACGCGTCATCGAGGCGTACCTGGGTAAGCCCGCGGAGACGGTGGCATGACCGCTGCCACCGGATCGGAGGCGATGCTGCGCCTCGATAACGTGCAGGCCTATTACGGTCGCATCCAGGCCCTCAAGGGCATCACCCTCGAGGTCGGCCACAAGGAGATCGTCACCCTGCTCGGTGCCAACGGTGCGGGCAAGACGACCACCCTCAGGACGGTCAGTGGGCTGCTCCATCCGCGCACCGGTCGGGTCTGGTTCGAAGGGCGCGACATCTCGAAGGAACCGGCCCACAAGCTGGTCAAGGCGGGCATCGGCCACGCCCCGGAGGGACGGCGCATCTTCTCCCGACTGACCGTCCTAGAGAACCTCCAGATGGGCGCCTACAGCCGCACCCAGGCGGAGATGCACGGGGACCTCGATCGCGTCGTGACCCTGTTCCCGCGCCTCCAGGAACGGCTCAAGCAGGCCGGCGGGACATTGTCGGGCGGCGAGCAGCAGATGCTCGCTATCGGCCGGGCGCTGATGTCACGGCCGCGCCTGCTGCTGCTCGATGAGCCATCCCTGGGCCTTTCGCCGATCCTCGTCCAACAGATCTTCTCAATCATCAAGGAGATCAACATTCAGGGCACGACGATCCTGCTGGTAGAACAGAACGCACTACAGGCGTTAGCCGTTGCCCATCGCGGCTACGTGCTCCAGACTGGCACCGTCAACCTGTCTGACACGGCGGCCGGATTGGCCGCCAACGAAGGCGTGCGCAAGGCATATCTCGGCGAGGATTGACCTATGGCTCTCGACGACGGGCGCCCCCAGCTCGAACTCGAACGAGTCGGTCGGCCGCCGAATAGTCGCCTGCCAGCGATCCTGATCTCTGGCGCCGCGATCTTTGTCGTGCTGGCACTCGTCAAGCCCTGGCCCGCCCCCACCCCGACGACTGAAACCGGCGACCACCCGATTCGGCCGACCACTGCGTAGACCCGCCAGCCGACTGCGGTCATGGGCGAATCGGGCTTCTTTCGACAGTGCTTTCCGACCCATAACTGGCGCCTCACGGCCATCCAGGATGGCGGCTCCACCGCAGTGCGCACCGTTTGGCCCGCGGCCCCGTCGTTTGTCGCTGCGATCGCCAATGGCGCTGAAGCGGTGCGCGTCTTCGGGTCGAACGTGGCCGGCATCGGCTTCTGCGCGCCGGGCGAGCAACAGGCGACACGTCTCGCGCAGACCGCAGCCGTCTCGC
>JBDTUR010000129.1:0-6072 GCA_040007635.1 Chloroflexota bacterium | reverse complement strand
ACGAGAAGCCCAGCGTGAAGCGCAAGCGCAAGGAAGCGAAGCGCAAGAAGGCCACCCGAGAGGGTTAACGTGGCCGGAGGCTCTGCCTCCAGGAACGCACTCAGGTGACTCTCCAGAACAGGCTCCAGCAGGACATGCAGGCAGCCATCCGCGAGC
The DNA here is from genome assembly GCA_040007635.1 of Chloroflexota bacterium. Classification (GTDB taxonomy): domain Bacteria; phylum Chloroflexota; class Limnocylindria; order Limnocylindrales; family CSP1-4; genus JALYGJ01. The sequence goes on along the minus strand of JBDTUR010000129.1, from coordinate 5,916 downwards.
GCGACGAGCTTCGGCGCGACACTCTGCGGATGGTGGTTGCGGCTGCCTACAACGCGCAGAAGCAGCTCGGCCGCGAGCTGACCGACGACGAGGTCGTGAGCGTGCTCGCGCGCGAGGTGAAGACACGCAAGGAATCGGTCGAGGCGTTCAGCGCCGCCGGCCGTGCGGAGGCGGCGGTCAAAGAACAGGCCGAGATCGGCATCATCAGCGCCTACCTGCCCGAGCAGATCGGTGCGGACGAGCTGGCGCGTCTCGTTGCGAGCGCCGTCGAAGAGAGTGGCGCCACGAGCGTGAAGGACATGGGCAAGGTCATGGCCGTCCTGATGCCGCGCGTCAAAGGCCGGGCAGACGGCAAGCAGGTGTCCGCTCTCGTTTCGCAGGAGCTGGCCAAGCGTGACCTCGCTGGCCACGGCCATTAGGCCAACGTCCAAACCCGCCCAAGGTCTGCCCAGCTGATGCTTGCTCGCTCCGCCGCGTTACGCGACTTCACTCGTCGCGACGGCGTGCGCCTGTTCGCATTCGCATTGATGTTCGCGCTGGCCCTGGGTGGCGCGCTCGCGATCGGAGCGTTCATCGATCCGTTCGGCAACAAGGGTCCGCGGATGGCCGGCTGGCTGCTCATGGGTGTGCTCGTCGTCGGCCTGCTGCTGGGCTGGATCTGGCGCTTCCGGCCGCAGATCTGGAACCGGACGAGCGCGTTGCTGCTGATTGCCCTGCTGCTGATTGGTGCCACGGTTGCGATCAAGGTCACTGCCGGCCGACCGGTGCTGCCCTACGTGCTGCCCACCGCCGTGGTCGGGCTGCTCCTGGCCGTGCTGCTCGACGCCGGCACAGCACTGCTCGTGACTGGCTTGCTCGCATTGCTGGGCGGCGCGATCACCGGCTCAGTCGAGTTCGCGTCGTACATCCTGCTCGGCGGCATGGCCGGCGTGATCCTGGTTAGGCGCGGCGAGCGCTTTGGCCACTTCTTCCAGGCAGCTGTCGCGATCGGCGTGGTCAACATAGGCGTGGTCGCGCTCTTCACGTTGCTCGGGACGCGCGACTTCACCGGGCTGGCTGAGCTCGCCGGCGCCAGTCTGGCGGCCGCGGCTGGCAGCGCGGTCGCCGCGCTGGGGTCCTTCGTGGTGGTCGGGAATCTGTTCGGCATCACCACCTCGTTCCAGCTTCTTGAGCTGGCCAACCCCACCCAGAAGCTGCTGCGCCGGCTCATGCTCGAGGCGAACGGGACCTACAACCACTCGCTTCTCGTGGGCAACCTGGCCGAGCGCGCGGCTGAGGCGATCGGCGCGGACCCGCTGCTGGCGCGCGTCGTGTCCTATTACCACGACGTCGGCAAGCTGGATAACCCGCTCGCGTACATCGAGAACCAGGCGGGCGGCGAGAACGTGCACGACGAGCTGACACCTGAGGAATCGGTCGCGCTGGTCAAGGCGCACGTTGCCCGCGGCATCGACCTGGCCTACCAGTACAAGCTGCCCAAACCCATCATTGCGTTCATTCCACAGCACCACGGCACGGCCGTGATCAGCTATTTCCACGCTCGCGCCAAGGAGGGCACCCAGCCCGTCGACGAGGCGCGTTTCCGCCACTCCGGACCCAAGCCGCAATCGAAGGAAGCGGCCATCCTGATGCTCGCCGATGGCGTCGAGGCGAGTGTCCGCTCGCTCAGCGATCACGACGAGCCGACCATCCGCGCAATGGTTGACCGCATCATCCGCGAGCGCCTGGAGGATGGCCAGTTCGATGAGTGCGATCTGACGCTGCGCGATGTCGAGCGCATCCGCGAGGCCTTCGTGGCACAGCTCCTTGGTATGTACCACCGGCGGGTCGAGTACCCGCAGAACAAGATCGTCGAGATCGAGTCGCGCCGCGCGGCGGGCAACAGCACCTAGCTTGATGGCCGCGCTCTACCTGCGGCCGTGGCGCATCGACGTATCTGTGCGCGATGGAGTTCGCTCGCCTGTGTCGGTGGCCTCTCTGGCGCGACTCGCTGCCCACGCACTGACTGTCTGTCGCGCCCCGTCACCAGCGAGCCTGGGGTTGATCCTGTCAGACGACCGCGAGCTGGCCGCCCTGAACGTTGTGCACATGGGCCACCAAGGGCCGACCGATGTCCTGTCCTTCCCACTGCTGCCGGTGGGCGAGTTCCCGACTCACGCGGGGCAGGGCGGGACTCTCCGCAAAGTACGCTCCGCATCCCGCTTTGCCCTGCCGCCAGGCCGCCGACCGCACCTGGGCGACATCGTCGTCAGCGTGGAGCGCGCGGCCGCCCAGGCGCCGGGCACCCTCAAGGAGGAGCTGCGCCAGCTCGTCGTCCACGGCGTGCTTCACGTCTGCGGCTGGGACCACGCCGCGCCGCTCGAGCGCGACGCGATGCGGGCGCTCGAACGTTCGATCCTCGGCTAAGCCGGAAGTCGTCGCATCAGGGAGTGATGACCAGCTCATAGCTGTTGCCGCCCGATAGCGAGCAGAAGCCGCGGTAGCTGCCCGGTGCGCCATACGTGATCTCGAACACCTCGCCAGAACGGACGAGGTACGGCCCGACCGCCTGGGCCACGAGGTCTCGATTCTCGATGCGGAGCGTGTCGCCAATGTGCAGCTCTAGCCGCGCTGGCATGACCTCGACCGTCTCGCCTCTGTTTAGGCGGGCCTGGGTCCCCTCGGGCACGATGATCTCGACCAGCCTTCCGTGCTGCGTCGAGCCGATCTGGGCGGCGACCAGGACGACCAGGACCGCAAGCGCCAGCAGGACCCCCACGTGGAGGGCGTTAGGGCGTCGTCTCGCGAACATCCGCCGTCACCACGATCGTGCCTGCGTGTTCAAAGACGAGCGTGAGCTGGATCTGCCCACCCGTCTGCAGCGGCCCGGTCAAGTTGATGAGCATGATGTGGTACCCACCGGGCGCGAGTGCCACCGATGAGCCCGCAGGAATGGTGATGCGGTCCACTGGCCGCATTTCCATCATCGGCGCGCTGCCCATGTTCGATCCGCTCGCAACCGTCTCGTGAATCTCCACGCTCGCTGCGACGGACTGGTCAACGCGAGCTGCGACCAGACCATCTTCAGCGGTACCGCTGTTGGCTATCCGCATGTAGACCGCGCCAGCCGTCGCCATCGTCGGCGAGGTGCGCGCCCAGACGTCGCTGATCTGCAGTCCGCCGCTGGCGGACGGCTGGCCGCCACAGCCGCCGATGACGACGGACAGTCCGACCAGGCACGCCGCGACATGGAGCGTCGCCCGGCTCACGGGACTCAGGGACTTCGTGCTCATTGATCTCTACCTCGTTAGAAGGATCGCAAGATCCGACTGGATCAGTTGGTGGTCCGTTCCAAATGGCCACTCGACGAGCACCGTGCCGGTGTCATCGACGGCATAGGTGACGGCGGTGTGGGAGAGCTTGTACGACTCGCCGGCCTGATGCGGCTCGACCTCCCAGCGCACCCCAAAGGCGGCGGCGGCGTCGGCCAGCTGCAGCTCGTCCGTGGCACGCAGGGCATGGCTGCGGGCGAAGAAGTAGGCCAGGAACTGGGTTAGTCGATCGGGCGTATCGCGCTCTGGGTCCAGCGAGACCATCGCCACGTCAACGCGCGGCCCAAGGTCTGTGGGCAGGTCCTTGATGGCCCGGCCCACGTCGGCCATCGTGGTCGGGCAGACATCCGGGCAGTTGGTGTAGCCGAAATACACGAGCAGCAGTTCGTCGGCCTGAGCGCGCATGGCCATGGGCGCGCCACCATTCGATGCGTCGGGCAGGACGACTGCGGCCACTCGAAGTGGGTCGCTGCGCACGCCACCGGCGAGACGAGGGCCTGCGCATGCCAAGGCGAGGAGCACGATAACCACAAGGACCACGAAGGTGAGCCGGCGGGACGACCTCGACACGCGGCGAAAGTACGTCGATGCGCGAGCGGGCACCAGTGTCGCTGGTCATCGGCAGCAGTGACTATCGGACCGTGCGTCCGCGGCGCGCGACCGTCACCAGCGAAGGCTCGGAATCGGCGACCGATGCGCACGCTGGAGAGTAATGTGCTCGGGCGATGACGCACGAGCACGAGCACCACCAGGACGAGCACGACGGGCACGAACATCACCACCACGCGATGTCGTACGAGGACGCGCTCAACGAGCTGCGCGCTGCGGCCACGCACTATTACGAGCATCAGTTCGACTGGCGCGGCCACGGCCCGCCCGAGGGCTTCGACGGCCCGCGCTGGTTCGTGCCCAACGAGGATTGGCGCCTGGCCGCGCGGCTGGATCGAGACGCTCCCCACAGCGGCGAGCATGTCCAGCTCGCAACCTCAACTGGCAGATTGCGAGACATGGAGAACGCCGGGCAACTGGTCTTCGAGGTGGAGGGCCAGGAACACCGGCTGACCGCGTTCCTGCCGCGCGCCATGGACGCGGAGCCGGTGCTGTTCGTGCCGTTCCGTGACGCGTCGTCGGGTGTCGACACCTATGGCGCAGGGCGCTACGTCGACGTGCCGTTCGACCCTGACGAGGACTGGCACGACCTCGACTTCAACTACGCCTACAACCCATCCTGCGCTTTCAGCCCGGCGTACGACTGCCCATTCCCACCGCCCGGCAATCGGCTGTCGATCCCGGTGACGGCCGGCGAGAAGCTGCCCTCGGGGAAATCGGCCGGCTAGAAGTGACCGCTCCCCGCGAGCATTTGTATCGCGCGCAGGCCTAACCCCAGCGCGGCCAGGCCAATGACTTGCTCCGCCCGAATCGCGTCGTGCTCGTGATGGGCATCGTCGATCGCACCGACCTCGAGGCCCGGTTGCGGCGGCGTTGAGCGTAAGATCAGCCAACAGCCGGTCGGGCTCCGATCGGCCGTATTTGCGTGTCCGGGCGGACCGATGGCAGTGAGACAGGAATGAAGATCGTCGTGGGCCTGGGCAATCCAGGCAAGCAATACGAACAGACGCGCCACAACGTGGGCTGGATGGTGCTCGACCGGTTGGCGGAGCGCGCCGGGTGGACTGGTCATGCCCGCGCCCGAGACGCGGCAGCAACGGTGCACGGTCGCTACAACGGGCTTGATCTGGAACTGGTCAAGCCGACGACATTCATGAACTTGTCTGGCGTGGCGGTGCGCAAGGTCCTCGCCCGACAACGCGCGCCGCTCGACGATCTGTTGGTCGTGTACGACGACTTCGACCTGCCCCTGGGTAAGTTGCGGCTGCGCGCAGAGGGCAGTGCCGGCACGCACAACGGCATGCGCTCGATCATCGGCGAGCTGGGCAACCAGAAGTTCGCCCGGCTGCGCGTGGGCATCGGTGAGCCGCTGCGCCACAACCCCGAGCGCGCGGCGATCGACCATGTGCTGTCGCGCTTTGGCGCCGCGGAGAAGCGTGTGCTGGACGTGGTGCTCGACGCTGCTGCGGACGCGATCGAGGATTGGGCGCGCGACGGTGCGTACAAGGCGGCCAACAAGTGGAACGCCTGGCTGCCACCGACTTCTCCGACCGATCCAGGTGCTCCCGACGAGCCGGAAGCCACCGACTCTCCGCCTCAGCCCGATTCGGAAGGCATCGTCCGCCACGCGACCGGCTGGCGCAAGCTCCTCCACCGTGGCTGATTCGACGTCGGTCCGGATCCGCGGCCGCACCACCAGGGAGCGGCGCATCGCTGACGATGCCGAGCACCTGGTCGCGGCGCGTTCGCAGGCAAAGGCGGCCGCCGCGGCAGAGACCGGGGTCGCGCCGGCACGGGCGCGCATGCCCGACCTGTCAGCGCTGACCCAGCTGCTCGCGACAACAGGCGAGTTGCGCGGCCTGGCCGACCGCTATCGCACTGTCAAGGAAGGCCGAGTCGGCCAAAACCTGCGCCACGTGACCTACGCGGCAATGCCCCACGGCGCCAAGACGTTCCTCGCCGCGGCTCTCGCGCTTGGCACAGGGGAGCGACTCGT
>JBDTUR010000128.1:0-6139 GCA_040007635.1 Chloroflexota bacterium | reverse complement strand
CGCGCCCGTGTCATTGGCGACCGCGACTACGTCAAGGACTGGCTTGACATAGCGGTTGCCGCTTACCCGCTGCGCAATCCCGTCCGCGCGCGCCCGCAGACGATCGAGCGCGGACGTAGGCTTCGTGTCCCCCGACTCAGCCGTCGCCGGGGGTGCCCGAACTGCTCGTGTTGGAGGCGCCGGACTCTGATTTTGCCCCGGCGGAGTCGGTGCCTGATTTGGTTGATTTGGCATCGCTGGATGAGCTCGACTTTGCCTCGTGGTCGGTAGCGCTCGTCGTCTTGGGAACCGGCTTGCTCGAGCGGTCCTTCTTGGCCCAGCCGGAACCCTTGAACACGATCGCTGGTGTCGACAACAGTTTGCGCATCTCAGCGCCACAACGCCCGCATGTCGCAGGCCCTTGATCGTAAACTCCGTGCATCACTTCGGTGATGTGCCCGTTCGTGCAGATGTAGTCGTAGAGCGGCATCGTCAGGCGCGGGCCAGGCGCATGCCGCACTTGGGGCAGTACTGGGAGCGGCGGTCGATAGCGGTAAATCCACAGTGCGAGCACGGCTCGCGGCGGGCACCAGCATGCGCCACCGGCCGCTCAACCTGGGCAAGCTCGGTCGCGTCGTGGGTCGCAAGCAGATTGCCCATCAGCCGGGCGAGCAGCTTCTGGGCGATGCGCTGGGAATCGCCGCGAACACCTTCGCCGCCCCAACCCAGGAGGAAGCGCACGATCAGTTCGCCGGACGCTTCATCCCAATAGCTGACAGGACCGCCGTAGATGGCGTCGAAGCGCGGGTAGCCCTCCCCATCGAGGTCACCGCTCAGCATCGCCAGCGCGAACGTCTCGTAGGCCAGATCAACCACGTCGAGCGACTCGAAGACGAACAACGCCTGGCGCGCCAACGGCGAGCGGCCGTGATGCGCGTTGATCCACTGGAGCGCCGCCTCCGGGCGAACGATCGATGGCGACGCATCCTCGAAATCGACCGGCAGCGGCTCGATCAGCTCGACCGGGGACTGGGCAAACCCGGTTAGCAGGTCGGGCAGGCGCTGGCCTATGTCGTGAGTGGCCGGAGTTCGCACTCCGTGGCTGCTCATCGTCTGGTATTGGTACTTGAGCGAGTGCAGTTCGAAGTCGATGGTGTCGGGCGGGATGCGGACGCGCTCCGGCGCCTTCTTTGGCGGCGCCTTCTTCCGACCGATGAATGGCAACGGCATGGCTGCTAGCTCCCCTTCAATCGCGATTTCAGCGCGTCCATCTGAACCCCCAGTTCAACGAGTCGATTGTTCGCCTGCTCAACCACCGCCTCCGGTGCCCGACTGCGGAAGTTGGCGTCGTTGAGGCGGGCATGGGTCGCGTCATATTGCGTTTGAAGATTGCCGAACTCCTTTGCGAGCCGCGCCCGCTCGCGCTGCAGATCAGCTTCCGAGCGAGTCAGCCGTGCTTGACCGGTGGCAGTAACTACGGCGAGCCCGTCAGCGAGCGCGGCGCGCTCGTCAACCAGCGCTGGCTGGACGCGCGCCAAACGACCAAAGGCGTCGGTCATGCGCCCGTAGGCGTCGCTAGGTGGCCCGTGAGCCAGCCAAACCTGCGCCGGCAGGATGTCGCCAGGCTCAATGCCCGATTGAGCACGTGCCGCTCGGATTCCACTTATCAACTCAATCACAGCGGTCGCTCCTTCGGCGAGCCGCGCGTCTGCCGCCACGGCGGTGTCACTCGCAAGCGGCCAGGGCGCCACCATGAGCAGCTCCGGATCCGAGGCGCGGTGCGGAAACTTGCCCCAGATCTCCTCGGTCAGCATCGGCATCAGCGGATGGAGAAGCCGCAAGTATCGATCGAGCACCCAGGTCAGGGTCGACCAGATCGCGCGCTTCCTTGGCGCGCTCGCCGATGCGTCGCTCAACCCGATCTTGGCCAGCTCGACATACCAGTCGCAGAAGTCATTCCAGATCGCGTCGTACAGCAGCCGCGCAACCTCGCCGAACTCGAAGTTGGCATAGGCCGACTCGACCGCCCCAAGGGTTGCCGCGCAGCGTTCCAGCATCCAATGGTCGGCCGGTCCCAGTTGGTCGGTGTCGACCAGGCCCAGCCGGAAGTCGGATGGAATCTCCGCCGGGCGGACGCTCAGCACAAAGCGCGCCGCGTTCCAGATCTTGTTCGCGAAGTTGCGCGCATCTTCGAGGCGCGGGCGCGACATCTTCTGGTCCTGGCTGGGCTCAGGCCCGTGGAGGAGCGCAAAGCGCAGGGCATCGGCGCCAAGTTCGTTGATCACGCCCAGTGGGTCGAGCACGTTGCCCTTCGACTTGGACATCTTCTGGCCCTGTGGGTCGCGCACGATGCCGTGCAGATAGACGTACTTGAACGGCTCGCGGCCGGTGAGGGTCTCGCCCAGCATCATCATCCGTGCGACCCAGAAGAAGAGGATGTCGTAGCCGGTCTCCATGACGGTTGTCGGGTAGTACTTCTCCATATCGGGCGTGGAGTCAGGCCAACCCAGCGTCGACCACGGCCAAAGGCCGCTCGAGAACCAGGTGTCAAAGATGTCCTCTTCCTGGCGCAGCTCGGCGCGCGGCTTGGCGCACACATCGCACGCGCCTGGGCCTTCGAGTGAATCGGACACAGTAATGTGGCCTTCCGGGCAGTACCACGCCGGGATGCGATGGCCCCACCACAGCTGGCGGCTCACATTCCAGTCGTGGATGTTCTCCATCCAGTCGAAGAACACCTTGCGGTGATGCGCCTGGACAAACGTCGTGCGGCCTTCATTGACGGCAGCCATTGCCTTCGCCGCCATGGGCTTGGTGCGGACGAACCACTGCACCTTCAGGCGCGGTTCGATGACGTCGCCGCTGCGCTCGCACCGACCCAGGATCATGTCGTGCGGCTGCTCGCCCACAAGATCGCCGCGCTCGCGCAGCTCGTCGAGGATCCTGGTGCGCGCCGCGTCGAGCGCCAGTCCGGCAAACGCAGCGCCGTGCTCGTTGATGTGCCCGTCATCGGTCATCACGTCGATCAGCGGCAGCGAGTGCCGTTTGCCGGTCTCGAAGTCGTCCTGATCGTGGGCCGGGGTGATCTTCACCGCGCCTGTGCCGAAGTCCTGGCGCACGACCTCGTCGGCGATGATCGGCACGATCCGATCCACGAATGGGACCCAGACCATTCGGCCGACCAATCCTGCGTACCGCGCGTCACCGGGGTGAACTGCGACGGCCGTGTCGCCCAGGATGGTTTCGGGGCGGGTGGTGGCGACGGTGATCGTTTCGTCGGGCAGCGGCTGGCCGTTCGCGTCCACGAGGTGATAGCGCACGCTCCAGAGCGTGCCCTTGGCAGGCGTGGCGATGACCTCGAGATCGGACACGCTCGTAAGGTCGCGCGGGCACCAGTTGATGAGCTGCTCGCCGCGATAGGCGAGGCCCTCGTCGTACAGGCGTTTGAATGCGACCCTTACGGCGCGGGCTGAGCCCTCGTCCATCGTGAAGCGCAGCCGATGCCAATCAACCGACGCGCCCAGCCGGCGGTGCTGATTGCCGATCTGCTCGCGCGTCTCGTTGATGAACAGCCACATCCGCTCCAGATAGCGCTCGCGGCCCAGCGAGTTGCGCGTCTCGCCGTCCTTGGCGATGATCTTGTCGAGCACCACCTGGGCGCTGATCGACGCATGGTCCACGCCGGGCACCCACAGCGTGGGGAAACCCTGCATGCGGGCGCGGCGGATCATCAGGTCCTCGACCGTTGTGGTCAGCGCGTGGCCGGTGTGGAGCGACCCGGTGATGTTGGGCGGTGGCTGCGTGATCACGAACGGCGGCTTCGACCAATCCGCCTGGCTGCCGGCACCTTCCGGCCGAAAGACGTCCGCATCCAGCCAGCGCTGGTAGATCGCGGGCTCAACGTCACCCGGCTGGTACGCCGGCGCCATATCGGTTGTCTGAGGCTTTGCGAGCGCCACTCTGTCTCCAAGATCAAAAACGCCCCGATCGTCCAGCGGACGAACGGGGTCGTGGTACCACCTGCTGGTTCGGTGCTGGCCGTACCGCGGTCATCCCGCGAGCGGCTGTTCCGGCACCCTCTTAACGCGCTAACGGGCGAACCCGCGCTCCTCGCGGACGACGTTCGCGCCACGGTGCCTGTCCGGCTCTCACCAATGCCGGACTCTCTGCCAGGCCGGAGTGGCGCTACTCCTTCCGGTCACTCAGAACGAGCCGTGAGTCTACCAGCAGGGTTAGCATCCCCCACATGTGCTTTGACGAGGACAGCCACCCACCGATTCGCCCGATTGCCGGCGCTGCCGTGGACGGCAGGCCGATCACCCTCCACGCGGCCGACGGAACCGACTTTGCCGCCTTCGCCGCTCAACCTGCCCAGCCCAACGGGGCGGGCATGATCATCCTGCCCGACGTGCGCGGCCTTTTCACGTTTTACGAGGAATTGGCGCTGCGCTTTGCCGAAACAGGCGTTGCTGCGCTCGCGATCGACTATTTCGGGCGCACGGCGGGGACCGGAGTGCGGCCCGCTGGTTTCGACCACAGTCCGCATATCGGCGAGGTGACGTGGAACGGGCTGCGCGCGGACATCGCCGCCGCGCGGCGCGAGATCGGCGGCGGCGCCGGCGTGCGCGGCGTGTTCAGCGTGGGCTTCTGCTTTGGCGGGCGGCTATCAATGCTGCTCGCATCCGAAGAGGAGCTCGCGATGGCCGGCGACATCGGTTTCTACGGCTGGCCCACGGGTGAGGCACGCGGCGGTGTCCCGGCGCCCATCGACCGCGTAGCGGCCAACAGCGCGCCGATCCTGGCCATGTTCGGTGGCGCGGACCAGGGCATCAACGCCCAGGTCGTTGAGTCCTACAGAGCTGCGCTCGCCGCTGCCGGCGCGCCGCATGAGGTCATCACCTACAAGGATGCGCCGCACTCGTTCTTTGATCGCAAGGCAGAGCAGTTCGCGGCCGACTCAGCGGATGCATGGAAGCGCGTGCTCGAGTTCGTTCACGCCAACACGCCGGCGCCCTAGAGGCTGAAGGCCGCCGCGAGCTCGCTATAGGCACCGACTGCCGGGTCGGTTGATTTCTCCGCCCTGACCTGCACGCAGACGTGGTCGGCCCCGGCATCGAGGTGCTCGTTGACGCGCCGCACGATTGTGTCCACGTCGCCGATCGCGACGACCGCGTCAATCAGCCTGTCACTCTCTGACTCGATGTCGGCGTCTGACCATCCCAGTCGGCGAAGGTTGTTGGCGTAGTTGGGCAGCCCCAGGTAGTTGTGGGCAAAGCGGCGGGCGATATCGAGGCCGCTCGATCGGTCGGTCGTCAGGACAGCGGTTACTTCGGTGGCCAAACATGGCTCCGGACCGAGGTGTTTGCGCGCCATCGGGGTGTGTTCGACCGGGACGAAGTAGGGATGCGCCCCGTCCGCGCGCTGCGCGGCAAGCTCGAGCATCTTTGGCCCAAGCGCGGCCAGGACCACTGGCACTGGCGGACTGGGTTCTGGCGCCGCGTACTGGGTCGCGGCCATCGCGTCCAGGTATCGCTCCATCTGCGCCAGTGGCTTGCCGTAATTGCCGCCGCGGGCCTCGACGCTGGGCGCGTGCGAGACGCCGATGCCCAGCACGAACCGATCCGGGTAGGCCTCGCCCAGCGCCCGCGCGCCATTGGCCATCGCCATCGGGTCACGCGCGTGGATGTTGGCTATCCCCGTCGCGACGGGGATGCGCTGAGTGCCACCCAAGAGCAACGCGGCGTGCGCCAGCGCATCCTTGCTGCCCAGGCTTTCGGGGATCCACAGGCTGGGGTAGTGCATCCCTTCGAACTGCCGCGCGGCGTCGATCTCATCGCGCGCCGCGAGGCGCTGGAGCGCGAAGCTCCAGATGCCCACTCTGCCAAGGAGCGTGGCAAGCCGGCGCCCACCGTACCCGCCTAGACCAGCTGACATTGTTAAGACCCTGGCCGTAGTAGCTCGTGCATCATGTGCAGGTGGCCGACGTGCTCACCCAGGTGTGCCAGGGCGTGGCCGAGTGAATACGGTGCGGTGCGCGGCTGGGCGGCCAGGCTGTTGTTCCATGCCGGGACGCCGGACAGCTCCGCATCCCAGGTAGCGCCGTCGAGCAACGCGAAGCAGGCCATGATCTGTTGCTCGGTCCAATTGGCGAAATCGACGT
>JBDTUR010000127.1:0-6227 GCA_040007635.1 Chloroflexota bacterium | reverse complement strand
AGCCAGTGGTGCGCCAACACGATCGGCGCGGACGGCCTCGTGCACCTCTTTGGCACGGGGCATTCGCGCATCCCGGTCGAGGAGATGTTCCCGCGCTACGGCTCGTACCCCGGCTGGCACGCGATGATCGAGCTGTCGATGACGTTCATCGGCGAGGGTGTTGGCACCAACGGCCAGCGCCAGGCGATGTACGTCGAGCGCATGCCCGGCCTCGCCGAAGTAATCCTGTCGAACTACGAATTTGGGCCAAGCGACACGATGATGGTCTTCTCGGCCAGCGGCCTGACCGCCGCGCCCGTCGAGATGGCGCGTGGCGCGCGCCGGCGGGGGATGCGCGTGATCGCCGTGACGTCGGTGGCGCAGTCCATGTCGGCCGACCCAGACCCCGCCGCCGGCGCGCGCCTGCTCGATGAGGCGGACCTGGTAATCGACCTGTGTACACCGCCGGCCGACGCGTTATCGATAATCGATAATCTCGCGACGCCGGTCGGTCCGGGGTCTACCATCGCAGCCGTGGCAATCGTCAATTCCATCAAGGTCCGCGTGGCAGAGCTCCTGTCAGAGCGAGGACAGTTACCGCCCGTCATCACCCGGGCGGCGGTCGTCGGCCAGAAGCAGTCCAGGGACCTTTTCGAGCAGGCCTATAGAGAGCACGCGCGGCGACTTGCCCACGTGATCGCCAGACAAGGAGGTGGCTGACGGCAAAGAACTCGAGTGCAACGCCATTTATTCGCCCACACGGAGGAGGAACTCAGGTAATGCTCAAATCAACCCGGCTACCGGCGCTCGGCATGGTGGTGGGCGTCGCGCTCATCCTCGTCGCCTGCGCCGGCCCCGGCGCCTCGCCAACCCCCCGCGCCACGGCAACCTCTGGCGCTACGGGGACCCCCGGCGCTACGGGGACCCCCGGCGCTACGGGGACCCCCGGCGCTACGGCGACCGCGGCGGCCTTCAAGCTTGGCTATTCGAACGCGTTCGGCGTCGGCAACGGCTTCCGCGAGGAGCAGCTCTGCACCGCCAAGGCCGAGGCGCTCGTTCAAGGTGTGGGTCCATCAACGTGGACACACGCGGAGGACGGGACGTATCCGCAGCTCCAGCAGCTGACGGACCTCATCCAGAAGCAGCCCGACGCCATCATCTTCAACCCGAATAGCCCGGACGGCTATCAGGACGTCCTTGACCAGGCGCAGGCTGCCGGTATCAAAACCATTGCCATCGACGCCTACGTCACGGATCCCGAGACATGGAACATCTCGAACGACCAGTTCAACTATGGCTACGTGGGTGCGAACTGGCTGTTCAAGAAGCTCAACGGTCAGGGCAACGTCTACTACATGCGCGGCATCGTTGGCCACCCGGCCGATCTTGACCGGCACGCGGGCGTGCTCAAGGCGCTGTCGGAGAATCCCGGCATTCATCTGCTGCCGAGCAACGATGGCGTCGGCACCGACTGGAACCCCGACAAGGGGACCCAGCTAATGCAGGGCATCATCAACGACGGAACCTACGACACGATCGACGGCATTTGGACTTCAGGCATCGACCAGCAGGTCGTTGACGCGATCCAGGCCGCCGGCAAGCCGTTCGTGCCCGTCGTGGGCGCAGACCTGAAGGGTTTTGTCGAGCAGCTTCTCAACAAGGTGACCGACAACAACCCCAACGGCGACAAGTACACGGGCCTCACGGGCATCGCCGTGTACAACCCGGCCTCCATCGGTGGCGCCGGTGTCAAGCTTGCCCTTGACGTTCTCAATGGGGAAAGCCCCGCAACAACAACCATCAAGCGCACGACTGCGGACGGTGTCGAGCACGACATCAAGGTCGTCTTGCTGCCGGTGCCAGAGGCATATGCCAACGACACCGCCGACGGCATGGCGAAGCTTGCGCAGATCGACGTCGAAGGTCTGAACGTGCTGTGGCCGGTCAGCTGGTCTATCCAGGGCTGGACCGACTACTCGCTCGAGCAGATGCTCGCTTGCAAGGGTCCGGGCGAATAAGCCCGGTCGCCTCACCCGAGATCCAGAAGGGGATGCCGAACAGTTCGGCATCCCCTCTCTTCTAGTACTTGGCGGAACGACTGATGACCGCAATTGCGACGGCCAGCGACCTGTTGCTTGAGGCGACTGACGTTTCCAAGGCGTATGGCGCGGTGGTCGCGCTCAAACGAGCGTCTCTGGCGGTCAGGCGCGGCGAGGTTCACGCTCTGATGGGCGCCAACGGCGCCGGCAAAAGCACCCTCGTCAAGATCCTGTCCGGGGGCCTCCGGGCCGACACTGGCCGGATCCTCGTACGCGGGCGCGAATCGGCAGCGCGATCGCCCGGCGAAGCACGGCGCAACGGCATCGTCTCTGTTTATCAAGAGCCGTCGCTCATCCCCGATCTGGACCTGCGCTCGAACCTGCGGCTAACGCGCACGCCGGTCGATGCGTTCAGGCATTGGGCAAATGAGCTTGGCTTGCCTGACGTCAAGGGATCCGACCTGGCGTCGACGATCCCGCTGGCAGCCCAACGCGTCGTCGACCTCGCCCGCGCGCTGGCGCTCGAGCCGGACGTGCTGATGCTTGACGAGATAACGGCTGCCCTGCCGGCCAACTTGACTGAGCGCGTGCTGGAAGTGGTCGGCCGGCTGCGCGGCGGTGACCGATCGGTGATTTTCATCTCACACCGGATGATCGAGATCGGAGCGGTGTGCGACCGTGCGACCGTCCTGCGGGAAGGTGAGACCGTCGGTGTAGTCGACGTGACGCCGGGCTCCGAGGAGCGCATAGTCCAGCTGATGCTCGGAGAGATCGCTGGACAGGCACCGGCCATCACGCAGGCTGAAGCGCACGCAGCGTCGGAGCGGCATGAAAAGACGACGCCGCGGCTACACGTGAAAGGCCTGGCAGCGGGCACGCACCTGCATGACGTGGCCTTTGAGCTGTTTGCGGGCGAAGTGCTGGGAGTGGTCGCCCTGGAGGGTCAAGGCCAGGATGAACTCTTCGATGTCCTAGCTGGCTCACGCCGTTCGAGTGCAGGCGAGATTCTTGTCGAGGGATCGCCCATCACCTTTCACCATCCCGCTGACGCTATTCGCGCCGGTCTCGTATATGTGGCAGCCGACCGAGCCGAAGCCCTCCTGATGCAGCGCAACGTGCGCGAGAACATCACCCTGCCTACAAGCGCGCAGCCTCGTCATTGGGGCCTCATTAACTCCAGGAATGAACGCAAGCGCGTCTATGACGCGGTCGAAACGCTGCAGATCGATGCTCGCGCAGGGGCCGAGGTACGCCGGCTTTCCGGGGGCAATCAGCAGAAGGTCACAATTGCCCGCTGGGTCGCGGGTGGCGTCAAGACGATGCTGTGTTTCGACCCCACGCGCGGCATCGACATTCGCACCAAGAACCAGATCTACGGCTTGCTCCGAGATCTTGCTGCAGCCGGCGCGGCAGTGCTGCTCTATACATCTGAGCTGAAGGAAATCCAACTTGTGTGCGACCGCGCGATCGTCATCTTTGGCGGACGAGTAGTCGCTGAGCTGCCCGCCGCCCAGGCGGACGAGGCGGCCCTGCTCCGGGCTGCATACAACCTCAAGAAGGAAGAAGCGCTGCCGGAGGCTACGGCCGCCGAAGCCGTCGCAGCCGTGTCGACTGACAGCGCAGGACCGGCGCGGGCCGAACGAGGCAAATCATGACCGCCGCAAGTCCGCCCACTGCGACCGTCCGGCCCGGACCAATTTCAAGTATTCGCGCGGCACTGGGGCGCGATGCCTGGGTTGCCGGCTTGGCAGTGCTGGTGGTGCTGCTCCTGGTCTTCACACGGAGCATCAACCCGAACTATGGCGCCAGCGGCATACAGAGCCTTGCCGTCAATGTGCTGCCGCTCGCGTTCGCCGCCCTCGCGCAGACGACGGTCGTCATCGCGGGCGGAATCGACTTATCGATTGCCTCGATGATGGCCCTGACAAACATGGTCGCGGCGACCTTGATGTTGGGGCGCACCGACGACATCGGCGTGGCCGTTGTCGTGGGGGTGCTGGTCCTGGGCGTCGTCATCGGCGCGGTCAACGGTTTTCTGATCGTTTGGACTCGCGTTGCGGACATCATCGTCACGCTGGCGATGTCCTTCGTTTGGGCCGGCTTTGCCCTCTGGATTGCGCAGGCACCCGTTCGATCACCGCACGAGTGGCTGTCGGGTCTCGTCAACGGCCCGGTATTGACCGAGTTCCTGCCCAAGGCGTTCGTCGTGCTGGCGGTCGCGGTGACCGTCATTTGGATTCCGCTGCGCCTGTCGCGCCTTGGCCTGGCGATCTACGCGGTCGGAAGCAACCCACTTGCCGCGTTCCGCAGCGGGGTTTCAGTTGGCAGAACCAAGGTTCTCGCCTACGCGCTGGCGGGACTTTTCGCGGCGATCGGCGGTCTTGCCCTGAGCGCGATCACCGGACAGGGCAACCCATTGCCGGGCGGCTTCACCCTGGCCAGCGTTGCTGCCGTCGTTCTGGGTGGCGTCAGCCTGGCGGGCGGACGCGGTGGCGCAGTAGGCCCCATCCTGGCGGTCATGGTCCTGTCGCTCATCCAGACTGACATGACATTCCTGGGGCTGAACTCGAATCTCGCCACGGTGACCCAGGGCGTGATCCTGATCGCAGTCGTTGTGCTGGGCAGCCTCACGCAGCGCCGGCGGGCCTCAGCGTGATCACGTCTCGGGCGACATGGCGAAATCAACCGGCCATTGCAGGTGTCGCGCGGCTCTTCCGCGACAAGCCCCTGATTCCGTTGCTTATTCTCCTCGCGGCCCTGGTGGCAGCCTTCGCCATCGTCAGGCCCGGAGCGGACTTTCCAGGGTTTATCGCCGCACAGATACGGACGGCCATTCCCCTGGCCATCCTGGCTGGCTGTCAGACGCTAGTCATGCTGACAGGCGGCATCGACCTCTCCGTGGCCGCGACAGGGTCCATGGCTGGCTTCGTGGCAGCGTCCCTCTACACCGGCCCGAACAGCCTTCTGCTCGCGATTGGGGTCGCGCTTGGCTTCGCGGCGCTCATCGGCGCCATCAACGGCCTGGGGGTTGGCGTCTTCCGCGTCCATCCGCTGATCATGACCCTGGGACTCGGCCTGGTCATCCTGGGGGCCGCGAATGCGTACCAGCTGCAGGTTGTTCGAACAAGGAGCGGCGTACCACCCGAGTTGCGCTGGCTGGGCTCTGCGACCGAAGCGACGTTCTTCCCTGACAGCCTGTTGGTCTTCGTGCCAGTGGCGATCTTCATCATCGTGATGCTGCGGGGAACTGGCTTTGGCCGTCTTCTCTACGCGGTTGGCGACAACCCCATTGCGGCGCGTCTGTCCGGTGTCAAGAGCTGGCACGTGCTGCTGGTGCTGTATGTGATCTCGGCCCTGCTTGCAGCGCTGGCCGGCTTCCTTGTCTCCGGTCTCACCAACGTCGCGAGCGTGACACTGGTCAACCCGCGACTTCTGCCATCGGTGGCAGCCGCGGTTATCGGCGGCACCTCGATATTCGGTGGCCGCGGAGGGTTCGCGGGCACGATCGTGGGCGCCCTGATCCTGACCGTCGCAGACTCACTACTTTCGACGCTCGGCTATCCGGAGGCGGCACGGCAGGTCCTTTTCGGATCGATCATCGTTGCTGTCGCGGCCTTCTACGCTCGACTCACGACCGAGTCCTGACGAAAAGCATCCCAGCGCCGCGATGACCCGCCATCTGGGCCTCGACCTTGGTGGCACCAATATCAAGTGGGCCGTCGTGTCGCACGAGGCCGACACGTGGCGGACGCTGGGCACCGATCACAGGCCAACACCTGAGGGCGGACCAGGGCCTGTTACGCAGGCGCTGATCCTCGCGGGTCGGGCGGCGCTCGCGGCGCACCCAGGGGTCGCGACAGTGGGTGTGGGCGTGCCCGGCCTGTACTACCCCGAAAGCGGCGACACGCGCTTCCTCGTCAACATTCCGGGCGCGTGGGACCGCTTCCCGGTCGGCGCGACAGTGGGCGCGGCGCTGGGCCTGCCAACGCATCTCATCAACGACGCGCGCGCCTTTGGCTTGGCCGAGCTGCGGCTTGGGGCCGGCCGTGGTGTGTCGTCGATGGTCGGGCTCACACTGGGCACAGGCATCGGCGGCGTCATCGCCGTGGACGGCCACGTCTACCAGGGCCACGATGGCACCGCCGGAGAGCTGGGCCACCAGACGATCGATCCCGATGGGCCCTCCTGCCACTGCGGCAACAACGGCTG
>JBDTUR010000126.1:0-6230 GCA_040007635.1 Chloroflexota bacterium | reverse complement strand
ATGCGACGGTCAGGCCCTGCGCGACCAGCGCTGCGCCGATGTTGTAGGCCAGCGTCGTCGTGCCAACGCCACCCTTCGCGCCAAACATCGCGTAGACGCGCGACACCGCGTCGGGCGCGCGCTCTTTGTGCTCGGTATGCATCTGCTCGAGCAGGTGCATGAAGTCGAAGCCTGAAAACGGCATCGCCAGCACACGCGTCTCGCCCATGCCATCGCCGATCGCGATTGGCTTCTGCGGCACCGTGAGGCAGATGATGGGTACGTCCAGGCCCTGCTCGCGCAGGTCGGCCGCAACCTGAAGGCCGTTGAGCCTGCCCTGCAGCAGGGCGTCCACGATGAGCACGTCGGGTTGGTGCTCGCGCACCTGCTCGACCACCGTGGTTCCGTCAGTTACGACCTCGAGCAGCTTTATTCGCGTCTGCGCGTCGAGCAGGTTGCGGATGTACTGCGCAACCTGGGGCATGTCTTCGACCAGCAGCAGGCGAATCTGCGCGTCAGATTGAGGTCCGGCCACCAGCCGACTCTATATCACGCAGCACGAGCACGACTCGCTCACTGGCCTCCGACCACGGGCTCAGGTCGTAGTCGCCGGCGATTGTTTCGGGCTTCAGGCCGGCATCGTTCGCCGCGGCGACGAGGTCGTCCTTGGTGATGAAGCTGATCACGTCCTCGCGGGTGATGCGCCGCTCGGCCTCGTCGAGGCGCGCGGCGTCGAAGATGGTGATCAGCGTGGCGCTGTGCGTCGCGGCCTCGTAGTTGGCGATGGTCGTCTTGGCGATGCGCTCGCCGGTTGTGGTGTCCGTGCGCAACCACTCGAGCACCCGGCGCCCGTCATAGAGCGCCAAGTCCTCGCTTTTCGGCAACCAAACATCGACTACGGCCCGCCCACCGGGCGCCAGGTGGGCGCGCATCACCCTGAGAGCGCGCGCCTGGGCGGCACGGCCGTGGAGCAGCAGCAGGCTGTTGAGCGCCAGTAAGACAAGCGCGTAACGCTGTTCCAGGGCAAGCGTCGTCAGGTCGCGCTCGATCAACGTCAGGCGACCGGTGGCGCTGTTCGGCTGCCACTTGGCGCGCGCCCGATCGAGCATTGCGACGTCGTTGTCGACGCCGGTCACGTCACCGCCGGCCGCGGCAAGCGGCACGGCCAGGCGGCCGCTGCCCACCGCGAGTTCCAGGATCGGACCGTGCGCCTCAGCCGCAAGGCGCAGGTAGAGCCCCAGGTCGCCCGGTTCGCTCAGCAGGTCCAGGTCGTAGTAACGCGCCAAGTCGGCGCCGCGGGTCTGGTGAGGCGAGACGCGCGTCAGCCGCCCGCCCCCGTGGCATGAACACCCTTGCCCGCAGGCGGCGGAGCCGCGTCAGAGGGCGTGAAGCGCACCGTCAAGCCGTCGCGCTTTCGCACGGCGAGAGCACTGATCGCCTCCAGGGCGCACCGGTGTGCCGCCGCGGCCGTGACGTCGGCGTGGTCGTACGGCGGCGACACCTCGACTATGTCCATGCCGGCGAGCGGCACCTTGCCGACGATCCGCCGGATCGCGCGCAGGAGCTCGCGGGTGAGCATGCCACCCGGCTCAGGCGTGCCAGTGCCAGGCGCGTTGCCCGGGTCGAGCACGTCGATGTCGATCGACAGGTAGATCATGTCGGGACCGTCTAGCGCCTCTGCGATCGCGTCGTCAATCACGGCCTCGGCACCACGCTCTTCGATCTCGCGCATCAGGTGCCAGCGCAGGCCGTGCTCCTTCATCCAGGCCAGAACGGCGGGTGGTGGCCAGTAGCCGCGCAGGCCGACCTGGACGAAGTTGCGCCCATCTATGGCGCCCGACTCGATGAGTCGACGCATGGGCGTGCCGTGGCCGGCGAGCACACCCCAGTCGTCGTTCGCGGTATCGGCGTGTGCGTCGAAGTGGACGATGCCCACGCTGCGCGGGTGGCGCGCCTCCGCTACGGCGCTTGCCGACGGCCACGTGATCGAGTGGTCGCCGCCAAGCACGATGGGTATCGCGCCCGTTCGCGCGACCTCAAGGACCTTGCGAAAAACCATGGCGTGGCCGCGCTCAAGCGCGCCCGGCGCCACGTTGGCGTCGCCGGCGTCGACGACCGATAGATGCTCGAACGGCGCGATGTCCAGCTGGAGCGAGTAGCCGCCGTGCGTGTACGACGCCTGGCGGATCGCGCGTGGCCCGAACCTCGCGCCGGGCCGGTAGCTGACGCCCTCATCCACGGGCGCGCCGACGATCGCCACGTCAGGTGCTTTCTGGGCAAGCTCGGCCGCGTCTTCGACCAGCGGTCGGTTACAAAAGGAAAGGGTCACGCCCGCGTATGCCGGAACCTCGGGTCGCAGGAAGACCTCATAGGGTCGATCCCAGCCGTTGAGGTGGGCAAAGTCGGGCCGAGCGTGCTCATGGGTCATCGCACGTTCCTCGGATGGGCGAGTCGCCGCCGGTTCCCGCAGCGGTCCAGCAGGGCGCCCGCGGCAATCCTACCTGCCATCCGCTCAGCGGCGCAACAACAGAGTCAACTCCACGAGAAGAGCCATGGCCGCTACGAACAGGGCGAGCGGCAGATTGAGCGCGTTCTCACCGCGCAGGACGACAAACAGCGCGACGATAAACCCGACCAGGGTCGCGCGACGGGCGGCTCTGGACCAGTCGCCGGCATAAGCCACGCGACCTTGCAGCGCGAACCCAACCAACCACAGAAGCGGCAGTAGTAGCAGTCCAATGGCCGCGCCGATCAGCAGCGCCCCAGCGAGTAACACCGTGGCGTCGGAGATGGGATCGAAGTCGAGCAGTACGACGGTCACGCCGACCCATGCCGCAACGGCGAGCGCGAACAGGGCCAGATTGGCGAGACGGTCAGCGCGGCTCACGGAATACTCCGAAATGTACCCCGCGTGAACCGGCCTGGAGCTGGTCAAGCGGCGCTCTTGGCGCAAATCTGGCGAAACGGGCAGTAGCCGCACGCAACTGGATTGGGCCGCGGCTCGAACTGGTTCGCAGCGATGCCCGCGATGGCGCCGCGCAACGAGTCACGCGTCTTGGCGAGGCGGACCGGCGTGGGGGTCACGTGTCCGATCAGTCCACTCTCAAGGAAGTGGAGCTGCATTTCCGCAGCGACCTCACCCGAGCGCTGCTCATGCGCCAGCGCGTATGTATGCAACTGGAGCGAGTCGCGTGCTTTGTCGTCCGCCTTGCGTTGGTCGCGCACATCCGAGGACTTGTAGTCAACGATCACCGTCCCGCGCTCATCCCGATCGAGCCGGTCGAATCGACCCCGAATGCGCATTCCGTCCAGCGAGAAATCGAATGGCCGCTCGACAGCAATTACCTGTGCCGGTTGATCGATGGTGCGGGCGCGGAAGGCGCTCAGGGCGCGCAACCCCGCGCCAAATCGAGCCTCCTCGTGTTCCCGCGACAGGAACCCTTCGGACCGCCAATTGGCGCGAAATTCGTCCGCGAGCGACTCATCGGTAGGCGTCTCTCCGGCGGCCACGCGCAGGTGGAACCACGCAACCGCGGAATGAAGTGCGCGGCCATAGGTCAGCGCGTGGTGGGGTGGCGTGGGCAACCCCACAACATGGCGCAGGCGGTAGCGCTCAGGGCAGTCGAGGTACTCCTCGAGCATCGAGAAGCTGAAGGAGGTCGCTGGCAGGTGGGCGAGATCAGGCGGCGCGGGCGGCGGCATTGGCGGCGCGACTTGGGTGATGGCAGCGCCGATCGGCTCAGGTGACTTGTCGACGGGCAGGTCGAGCGCCTCAGCGATGAATTGCGAAGGCCGTTTCCGTCGGGACGACCCGGCAAGGTGCGTGGTCAAGATGAGCTCGTCCATTGCCCGGGTCATCGCGACGTAGAAGAGCCGGCGTTCTTCGCTGAGTCGATCCTCGCCGGAGCTTGCCACCTCGTTGTGCACCTCGTCCCAGGGGACGCTCAGCGCAGGCGGCCGAGAGTGCACCGGGAAGCGGCCGTCGACCAGGCCCGTCAGATACACGGACCGAAACTGGAGACCCTTGGCGCGGTGGACCGTCAGAACCGATACCGCGTCGAAATCGAGTGGGCCCTCGTCGCTGTCGTCGCCCACCTCGATCAGCTCGTTGAGATGCGGCACCACGGCGGCGACGCGAGCATCCGCGAGCAACACCGAACGCGAGCGCACGAGATCAAAGAAGCGCGCGACCGACTTTGCGGCTGCGGCGTCGTTGGTCGCGGCGAGTCGCTTCAGGCGGCCGGTGCGGCGCATGTGCTCATACAGCACTTCCCCGGCCGAGCGTTCATGCGACGCCTCGATCGCCGCGCGCAGGTCATCTACAAGGCGTCGCGCGGCCTTCACGAATGAGTCTGCCCCGGCGTCCTGATCGCTGGCCAGCAGGCCCAAGGCGGGCCAGACTGCTTGGTGCGATCGGCGCGCTTGCGCGAGCAGCGCTGTAAGCCGCTCGCCGCCCAGCAGGTACGGCCAGGCTGTGGCCATGACGTAGAGCTCGATCGAGTCCGCCGGATCGGCAACGCAACGCAGGAACGCGACCAGCGGCCGAACCTCCGGCAAAGCGAATGCGTCAGATGGGGTGCGTGTCCTGACAGCGACGCCATGCATGTTCAGGGACCGTGCCAGGGGCTCGATCTCGGCGTTGCTGCGGGCGAGCACCGCGATGTCCCGGGGCGATGTCCCAGCGGCGATGCGCGCGGCGATGCTGGTCGCGACGCCCTCACTCTCAGCATCCACGCTGGCGAACGACTCCAGGCGCACGGGCAGCGCGCGCCGTGTGCGTCGCGCCGCCACTTGCGTCGCGTCAAGGTCGTTGACGTGCGGCCGCGGACCATGATCGATCAGCCGCTTGGCGGCAATCACGATGGGCGCACGCGAGCGATAGTTGCGACGCAGAAAAACGCGCGTCACATCAGGCTGGGCGTGGCTGAAGCGGCGCACGTTGTCGTTCGCCGCCCCACGGAAGGCGTAGATCGCCTGGTCCAGGTCACCCACCACCGTCACGTTGCGCGTTTCCGGAGTCAGGGCGAAGAGCAGGTCAACCTGGGCGCGGTTCATGTCCTGGAACTCATCGACGAGCACGTACCGATGACGGCGAACGACATCGTCGCGAACCGCTGCGCGCTCGTGCAACAGGCGCGCCGCCAGAGCCAGCTGATCGCCGTGATCGATGAGCCCGTGGCGGGCCAGAAGTGTTTGATAGGCACCATACGCGGACGCTTGCTCGGTCAGTGCGGCGGCAGCGTCCTGAGTAGCTGAATCGGTCGCGCGCGCAGTGGCCATAGCGGCGAATTGGGCCAGGTGCGGCGGGTCGATGCCCTCCTCTTTTGCCCGCCCGAAAAGATCAACGAGCGCTCCCAGGAATCGGGTTGGATCGCCCAGCGGTCGATATCGCTCCAGGCCCAGCGCGAACAGGTTGTCGCGGAGCAGCACGACCGCCTCAGAGCGCGATATCAGGCGCACGTCGCCCGGCAGGCCAAGCTCGAATGCGTGCTCGCGCACGAGTCGATCGCCCAGCGCATGGAACGTGTGGATTGCCGCACCCGCATGCCCATAGGGCACCAAGACGTCGACGCGGGCCTGCATCTCCTGCGCGGCGGCGTCAGTAAAAGTGAGGGCAAGGATCTCGCCGGGCTTGGCGCGACGCGTGGCGATCAGCCAGGCGACGCGACGAGTGATCACCTCTGTCTTGCCCGTACCCGGTCCGGCGACGACGAGCAAGGGGCCATCGCGGTGCGTTACCGCACGGCGCTGTTCCCGGTTGAGCCCCCTGAGCAGTTCGCCAACCGTGGCCAGACTGACCGGTGGCTCCGGCGCAACAATGACGCCACGCCGTGTTGAATCAAGCGCTCTTTCTGCGACCACACGGCCACTTTGTCACGGGTCCGTGCCACCTCGCGTGACACGCCAGCATCAGCGCGCCGCAGCGAGCCTGAGCGCCTCCGCCTCTTCGTCGGACACGGCCGACTCCACCTTGCCGCCGCTGACCTGCTTGAGGAACATGCGCGTTGCCTGACGCGAGTGCAAGCTGGACAGGACGAAGCCGTCGCCGCGAGCATCGAGCATCGCCAACACGAACGACTGATTCGATCCGGTGTCCTCGAACGGGTTGTAACGCACGACACCGACGCGCTGGATTGCGCCCTCGAGCTGAGTCGCCAAACGATTGACACGGTCGGCGTCAACCGGAACTGCCATCGGCGACGCGTTTTCCAGCGCGACCAGCCGGCGGGTCACTCGGCGTAGCCGAAGTA
>JBDTUR010000125.1:0-6253 GCA_040007635.1 Chloroflexota bacterium | reverse complement strand
ACGCCGAAGGGCCCAAAGGCATGTTCGGCATGGTCAACGCGTTGATCGTGCAGCCCTGATGATGATGCCCTCCTCCGACATCGCTCCGACCGGCCCCGATCAACACACCCAACTGCACGGAGCCCGCACGGGCAAGATCCGAACCATCCTTTTGGCGACCGAGCTCACACCGGTCTCCGAGGCGGCGACCCGGCAGGCAATCGAGATGGCCGCCTCGCTCGGCGCGCGGCTGCTTGTGGTCAACGTCATCGACCAGGGCGAGCGCGGCGAAGTGTTGCCGTACTCAGCGAACGCGCGGGTCGATCAGCAGCGCGCCGTCCGCGAAGGCCCGCTCCTGCAGATTGTCGAGCGCGCCCGGACGCGCGGCCTCGAAACGGCGTTCCTGCTCTGGACCGGGGAGCCGGGGCAGGGGATCGTCGCAGCCGCGGAGGCGGAGGGCGCGGACCTGATCATCGTGGGCACGCGCGGCCTGGACCGCGCCGGCCGCTT
The DNA here is from genome assembly GCA_040007635.1 of Chloroflexota bacterium. GTDB lineage: Bacteria > Chloroflexota > Limnocylindria > Limnocylindrales > CSP1-4 > JALYGJ01. Next base: position 5,764 of record JBDTUR010000125.1, on the reverse strand, counting down.
CCTACTGGGCAGCGTCTCTGACTATGTCGTCTACCACTCCGCCTGTCCCGTCATGGTGGCCCGGTAACCGTTTAGGCGCATGCGGGCTGGTTGTGGCCACGTCCCGAAGAGGCGGTTCGGCACTGAGGTAGACCACGAGCCATGTGTAGGCTCGACGGGTAACAATCGACGGCACCTTGGCGCTTCCCGCACCAGCCCCGGTTACAGATGAGGAGACGGCGAACAGCCATGAAAGGCTTCGTTGACGACATCGGGCGGCTCACCGAGAACAACGCGGACTTCCGCCGCGTGCTCTACACCGGTCAGCATCTCCAGCTCGTGCTGATGACGCTCGCGCCCGGTGACGAGATCGGCGTGGAGGTGCACCGGGATCGTGACCAGTTCTTCCGTGTCGAGGCGGGCGAGGGTGAGATCACAATCGACGGCACGACGAACCGCGTGACGGCGGACTTCGCGATGATCGTGCCCGCCGGCGCCCGCCACAACGTGCGCAGTGTCGGCTCAACGCCGCTCAAGCTGTACACGCTCTATGGCCCGCCCGAGCATCGTGATGGTGTCGTGCGCCGGACAAAGGCCGACGCCGACGCCGCGCCCGAACATTTCGACGGCAAGGCCACTGAGTAGCCCTGGCAACTCAGCCGCATCGCCGGATCAGGCCGGGCCGGCTCGCTGGAGCTGCGACTCCGCGTCTGCGACTCGGGCCAGGATCTGGTCGCGCAGCCGGTCCAACCCGAGCGCAACGTCGCCAGCCGCGGTGCGGATGGACGTGAGCTGAGTCTTGAGACCGCGCACGGCTTCGAGCTCGGTCTTGACCGAGGCCAACGCCTGCGCCAGACGGGCACCGTCGATCTCCGTGGTCTGCGCCGCGAGTGACGCGATCGCGTGCAGGCGCGCCAGGCGGATGGCCGCGGTAAGAGTGGCCATGTCGGGCGCCTGCGGGTCGATGACCGCGAACACGTGACCGTAGCGAACGTCGAATGGCGCCACACCCGCGGGGGCGTGCTCCGGCGTGAAGATCGCCAGCGCCACGCAGGCAGCGCGGTTGCGCTTCGCTTCCGTCAGCTCGTCACGCATCTCGCGCCACGACCTACCCCGGTTCTTGGCTTCAATGACGACCCGCAGCTCAGAGCCGCCGCACCACTGAGGGTCGACCGTCAGCAGGAAATCGCCCTTTTTCGAGCGCAGGACATCGCCCGCTGCCACGCCCGTTCGGTCGACCGTGTCACCCGTGCCGCGCACCGCATCCGCGAGCATCTCCTCGAGCAAATCTTCGAAGTCGATGCCCTTGGCCGCCGACTTGGCGCGCTCAGCCGCGCGAGCCGTTGAAGCAGCCTCGATCGCGCTGAGCCGCTCATTGAGCTTCTCGAACGCGGCGTTCATCTCGCTCCGGAATTGGTAGAGCGGCGCGCCCAAGCGGGTTGGGTCGAGCAGTTGCGCCAGGCGCGACGCGTCACCATCGAAGTACGCGCCGAGCAATGTCCGCAGCCGGCCGATGGCGCTATCGCGCTTGGTCTCGTCAAATAGCTCCGACACCAGACGACCCAGCTGGCCGCGGTCCCCCAAAAACTGTTCGAGGGTGCGCGGCAGGCGTCCGTCGCGGTCGGCAAAGTTGTCACGCAGTACCTGGTCGAGTGCCTTGGAGGCGCGCTCATTGACCGACTCGTTGCGCTGCAGTAGCGCGTCGAACTCACGCCGCACGAAATTGACATCAAGCGTCGTCCCTGCGTCCTGGAGAGCGTGGAGACCGATGCGCAGGGCGCGCTCGGCCAAATCCGGACGGTCCGCCTCGTTCCGGGCGTCGACGAACGCGGCCAGCGTGCGGTCTTCCACACGCAGGTGGTCGACAAGGATGGTGTCGCCGATCACCTCCACCGCGGGACGGTGTTCGAGCGACGGGGCGATCCTGAGAGCGACAATCTCGGCGGTCTTCATGCGCAACAGCGTCCGCGCGCGCCGTGCCACCTAGCGTGTCACGATCTACTTATGCCGCCGCAGATATTTCTCGCCCATGGTGCGTCGGGCAGCGCCGCGAGCATGCAGCCCCACGTCACCGGTTTGACGAAGCGCGGCCTGACGGCAGCCGCCGTCCAGCTGCCAATCGGCCTTGCCGAAAAGGCGGTCGACCGTTACCGCGCCCAGGTGCTGGATTTGCCCGGCGCAATCATCGGCGGCCAGTCTTACGGCGGACGGGTGGCGAGCCTGCTTGCGGCCCAAGAGCCGCCGCGCGGCCTCGTGCTGCTGTGTTTCCCTCTGCACCGACCGGGTCAGCCCGACGGAACCGCGCGCGTAGCCCATTTCAAGAACATCGATTGCCCGGTACTGCTGCTTTCGGGTGAGTCCGACCCGTTCGCCAAAATCGACCTGTTGCGGGCGGCGGTGAAGTCGCTGCGCAACGCGACGCTGATCACCTATCCGCGCCTGGGCCACTCACTCCAACCCGTACTCGACGATGCCCTGGATCGGGTCGCGGAATTCGCTCGGACTCTTTCGTAAGGCCCGGCCGCGGAATACCCTTGTCAGCAACACCATGATTGGCCGCGACGTCATCCGCACCGCGCCCAAAGTGCTGCTGCACGACCATCTTGACGGTGGCCTGCGGCCGCTGACCGTTATCGAACTTGCGCGCGAGACCGGTTATGCCGGTTTGCCCACGACCGATCCGGACGAGCTGGCGCGTTTCTTCACTGCCGGCGCGGATCGCAAGAGCCTCGTGCTCTACCTCGAGGGCTTCGAGCACACGGTCGCGGTGATGCAGAACCGCGAATCGATAATCCGGGTTTCCCAGGAGTGCGCCGAGGATCTCGCCGCCGATGGGGTCGTCTACGCCGAGGTGCGCTACGCACCGGAACTGTCGACACGGGCAGGTATGACGCTCGATGAGGTCGTGGACGCGGTCCTGGAGGGGTTCCGCCGTGGCTCCGCGAGGACCGGCATCGAGATGGGCTTCATCGTCACCGCGATGCGCCAATTCGCGCGCTCAGTCGAGGTCGCGGAGCTCGCAATCAGGCATCGTGACGAAGGCGTCGTGGGCTTCGATGTGGCCGGGCCCGAGAAGGGTTTTCCGCCGACGCGCTACCTCGACGCGTTCCACCTGATTCATCAGGCCAACTTCAACCTGACGATCCACGCGGGCGAAGCCTTTGGACTGCCCTCGATCTGGGAGGCGCTCCAGTGGTGCGGCGCGCATCGACTGGGCCACGGGGTGCGCATCGTCGATGACATCACGGTCCAGGCGGACGGTCAGGTGAAACTGGGCCGCCTCGCGAATTACGTGCGCGACATGCGTGTGCCGCTCGAGATGTGCCCCACATCGAACGTTCACACCGGAGCCGCTCCATCAATCGAGGAACACCCGATCGACCTGCTGCGCCGCCTGCGCTTCCGCGTGACGGTCAACACCGACAACCGGCTGATGAGCGGCGTCACCATGAGCTCCGAGTTCGAGACTCTGTCGCGCACCTTTGGCTTTGGCCTCGACGAGATGCAGTGGCTCACCCTGAATGCAATGAAGAGTGCGTTTGCGCCGTTTGACCAGCGGCTGCGCCTCATCAACGGCGTCATCAAACCAGGCTATGCCCGGCTCCTCGCCGAAACGCAGTTCGCGGAGACCGCGGCGCGCTACTAGGCCGCGAGCGCGAACTCGTACACCGGTTCGTCCTCGAATGTCCACGTTGTCAGACACTCGGAACACGTCTGAGAGTCGTCATTGGTTATGACGCGCAGCTCAACCTTGAGCTTTGCCTCGCACCACGGACACGTCTGCTCGACCATCTCGTAACCTCCTTGTGCGCACAGCCTGGACCGGCCGAATGACAGGTTGTGTGTCACGCGGAAAAAACGAGTTAGGCTCGGTTCGTGACTGACGACAGAGACGTGCCCGCGGGCGCGGACGAAGTGCACGACCCAGCCGAGAACCGCGGCGTATTGGCCGACGTCGCGGCGACGATCGCCGACGTCGCCGCGCCAGTTCTAGCGGCCGCGCGACGGGTAATCGACGAGCGACCTGGAGCGCGCGTCCGCCGGGTGCGGCGCCAAGGGCATCAGTCACTGCCCAACCTGTGGGAGGAGCACCCTGAAGCGCAGCGCGCGTCCATCCGCGAGCTCGGCCTGCGCAGTGTTCCGGTCGACGAGATCCGGGGAACAGCTGTGGCCGGACCAGCGCAACGCGGCGGTGACTTCCTGCCGCTGCGCAACCGGCGCGGCACCGACTGGCGCGGCCGCTGGCGGCGCATCCTCGACGCCAACGAGCGGCTCAAGCCGTTACCGCCCGCGGAGCTGATCAAGTTCGCTGACGACTATTGGGTCGTCGATGGCCACAACCGCGTCGCCGCGGCGCTGTACATTGGCCAGGGCGAGATTGACGCCGTGGTCCAGGAGCTGCGCCTGCCGGGCATGCGGTCGGAGACGAAACAGCCCATCGCGTCGGTGCTCGAAGGCAGCCTTGATCTGCGTGCGGCGGGCGCAGGTCGCCTCACGCGGACAGCCGACCGACCGCTTGACCTGGAGTCGGCCCGGCCGCATGAGCACACTCACGCCGATGAGTCGGGCGATGAGGAAGCCTCCGAGTGATCCGTCGGTTAAATCTCACGGGAAGGCCACCAGCTGGTCAGTCGGTGCGCCTGTTGGCCGTGTCGGATGAGGTGGAGCGAGCGTTTGACTTCGAGACCAACCGCGCTGGACTGGGCAAGATCGACGGCGTGCTGGGCTGTGGCGATCTGGAGCCGGAGTACCTGGACTTCCTGGCGGACGCGTTCCGAGCGCCGCTCCTCTACGTGCGCGGCAATCACGACCGCGGCGCCAACTGGGCCGCGCGCCGGGGAAGCCTGCCGCACCCGCTCGACAACGACATGGACGTGCTCGCAGGTGTGACGGTCGCCGGGCTGTCATGGCCGGGCGAGGGCCGCGGGCAGGCGATCCGCGACGAAGGCGCCGCGTGGCGCCAGGTGCTGCGCACATGGTTGCGCTTGCGCGGTACGAAGCCCGCGATCGTGCTCAGCCACGTGCCACCACGCGGCCTGGGCGACGTGCCCGAAGACGCTTATCACCGCGGCTTTTCGGCATACCGCTGGTTATGCCGCCGCCTTCGTCCGCAGCTGTGGCTCCACGGCCACACGTCCCCGGCCGCAGCGCCCACTTGGCGGGTTGATTGGGGCGCGACAACGCTGGTCAACGTAACCGGCGCCGTGCTGATCGAGATGGACACTTCGAGCGCCGCCGCCGCTAACATCGATGCGTGGCCCGGAGGTAGGCAGTGAGGGACAAGCTCGGGCTCACAGGAGAGAGAATTTGACCCGGATCCTGCTGTACACGGGCAAAGGCGGCGTGGGCAAGACCAGCATTGCCGCCGCGACGGCCGTCTTGTGCGCGCGGCGTGGCCTGCGCACGCTGGTCGTGTCGACCGACATCGCCCACAGCCTGGCTGACGCCCTTGATGTGCCCGTCGGCCCAACGCCGCGGCTCATCGAGCCCAACCTGTGGGCGCACGAGCCCGACGTCTTCTTCAACATCAGCCGCTATTGGCGCACGATCCAGTCGTACTTCTCGAGCCTGTTCTCGTGGGGCGGCCTTGATGAGGTGATGGCCGAGGAGATGACGATCCTGCCGGGCATGGACGAGCTGGGCAACCTGCTGTGGATCGGCGATCATGTGGACAAGGCCGACTACGACCTCATCGTGGTCGACGCCGCGCCCACAGGCGAAACGGTGCGCCTGCTCAGCCTGCCCGAGGCATCGCGCTGGTGGATCGAGAAGATCGCGCCCATCG
>JBDTUR010000124.1:0-6403 GCA_040007635.1 Chloroflexota bacterium | reverse complement strand
CTGTACCGGCGAGCCTGTCACCGGCCGCACTCCGGGACGTGCTCCGCGACGAGCTGGGCTTCGACGGCCTGACTATTACGGACGCCCTCGACATGGCGGGCTTTCGCGCAGGAGACGACAGCGATCCCCTGGAGGTCGCGCTCGCGGCCGGCGAGGACCTGCTCCTGGGCACGCCAGTTCTGCCGCTGATCGGTCGTGAGCTGACAGCGGACGATGGCCAGGGTCCGACTCTCCGTTTGGCAGCCATTCGCCGCTGGCTGGCAGCCTTCGGCCAGCCGGACCAAGGGGTAGTCGGTAGTGCGCAGCATCGGGCGCTGGCGGACGAGCTTGCGCGGCGATCGATCACGCTGCTGCGCGACGATGCGGGTTTACTGCCGCTACGTCTCACCGCGGAGCAGCGCGTCCTGGTCATCCAGCCGCGGCCCAACGACCTGACCCCGGCCGACACCACCTCGACCGTGCCCACTCTTCTGGCGGCCGCCATCAGGGGTCACCACGGCGCGACCGATGGCGCGTTGATGAACGCGGAGCCCGACGCGACCGAGATCGCCGCCTTGCGCGCACAGGCGGCCCAAGCCGACGCGGTCATCCTGGGAACGGACGCGGCCCACCTGCGGCCGGGGCAGGCTGAACTGGCGCGGGCCATCCTGGCACTGGGTGTGCCCACCGTGACGATTGCGCTGCGCACGCCTTGGGACATCACGGTGTATCCCGAAGCAGCCAGCCACATCTGCTGCTACGGGATCCTCGCTCCCACCATGGAGGCGCTGGCCGCCGCGCTGTTCGGGCAGCAGCCGTTCCAGGGCAAGCTGCCAGTCGCGCTTCCGCAGGTGGTGAGGAGCTGAGCGTGGCATTGCACGACGAGATCCTCGAACAACCCGCGGCTCTGGCCCGACTGCTGGACGCGGCCCCAGGTGCTTTCGCTGACCTGGGCACGGCGCTACGCGAGCGGCGGCCACGGTTTGTGCTGATCGCCGCGCGCGGCACGTCAGACAACGCCGCCCTCTATGCGCAGTACCTGTTCGCGGTGCGCAACTCGCTTGCCGTGGCGCTGGCGGCGCCGTCAACGATCACGCTGTATGGCGCCAGGCCGGACATGCGCGACGCCCTCGTGATCGGCATCTCCCAGTCCGGTCGCTCGCCGGACATCGTCGCGGTCCTCGATGAGGCGCGCGGCCAGGGTGCGCTCACCGTCGCGCTCGTGAACGACGCGAACTCGCCGCTCGCCGCCGCCGCGAACCACGTGGTCGACCTGCAGGCCGGCCCCGAGCGCGCCACCGCGGCCACCAAGAGCTACACCACCGAGCTGCTGGCCGTCGCCTTACTATCGACCGCGCTCGACCCAGCGAGCCACCAGGAAATGACCGACCTCGGGCGCCTGCCTGAGCTCGCGCGCGCGGCGCTTGAGGTCGAGGACGCGGCGCGCACGATCGCACGCGGCCACGCGGCGCGGACGCACGGTGTTGTGCTCGGCCGCGGCTACGCCTACGCCACGGCACGCGAGTGGTCGCTCAAGCTGCAGGAGCTCGCGCAGCTGCTCGTGCAGCCCTACTCCACCGCCGACTTCGAGCATGGCCCGCTGGCCTTGGCCGAGCCCGGGTTCGCAGTGCTCGCGGTGGCGCCGTCCGGTGTCGCGCTCGAAGGACAGCTCGAGACCCTGGAGCGGCTGCGGCACGAGCTTGGGGCGCGCCTGCTGGTCATCTCGGATGTCGATGCGGCGCTCGGCTTGGATGAAGGCCTGCGCCTGCCGGCGGATGTGCCCGATTGGCTGTCACCGCTGATCGAGATCATCCCCGGCCAGCTCTACGCGTACCACCTGACCATGGCGCGCGAGCTCGACCCCGATCGCCCGCGCATCATCACGAAAGTCACAGAAACGACTTAGCTGCCCTAGTAGCGGGGAGCAAGCGACGGGACGGCACCGACGTCTCGTCGGGGCCGGAACCACTGTCGCGCGCAGCAGCGGAAGCGGCGGAGAAGAGAAGTGAATCAGAAGACCCACCCTCCGGGAACGAGCGCGGGTCTCCACTGTGACGTTGGACTCCGGGCGGGCGGACGTGCATGCGTCCGGCACCAGCCCCCGATCACCGGCGCTAGCCAGCCCTCGTGTCGCTGCTGATGTTGCCCGCGCGGGGCTGCGAATCGAGGTTGCTCACGCCGGCGGATTGGTCCGCGGTGATCGGCAGGACGCGCGACGAGGCTCCGTCAGCAGTCCTCCGATATGGCCGCAAAATGCGGCGGTTGCGGTCGTTCGTCACGCTCGCACCTCGCTAGGAACCAATGCTACTCCGTGCCGCAAGCCGGGTCCATACCAAGCCGCTAACAGGGTTGTTTCAAGGCACCTGGTAGACACGCACGTCGTCCACCGCGGCCTCCACCAGGCTGTCGCCGGCACAGTCGCACGCCTCGAGAGTCAGGCGCACGTTCTGGCGCGCGTAGTCATCGAGCGGCAAGGTCACCAACTGCCAGGCCGCGTTGCGCTCGCTCGCGCTGCCGCTCGCGCGCCACACCTCATCGCCGTCGACCAGCACTCGCAGGTAGTCGGCTGACGTCGCGTTTGTGCCATGCGCAAACGTGTAGCGGAACTGCACCCGCCAGCCGCTCGAGCTGGGTCCACCCAGACCGAACCCGGGTGAGCGGGCGGAGGTCAGCCCGTCGAGGTCATTGGCATTCGCGCTGGCACCGCGGGCGGCACCCGTGACCAGGGCGTAGCGCGCGCTGTAACCGTAGGCGCGCTGCTTCTGGCCGGCGCTCGTCTTGTTCTTTGCCGCAATTGCACGCTGCCACGCGCCGCTCGTCGCGGTATCGCTGTTGCCTGGGTTGACCTGCCAGCCGCGGGCGGCCTCGAAGTCGTCGTCGAGCGGCCCACAATGCGTGTCATCGAGACCGGCCGCGCGATACGGACAGGCCACGTGCTCGAGGAAGTACAGCACCGCCCCGTCATTGCGCGTCGTTTCGCGGCTGATCACGTCGGCCGGCGGGTAGAAGCCACCAACATGTGAGTCGTCGAGCGGATAGACCTCGATCGTGAGCGCAAAGATGCGCTGGTCCCCGTACAGCCAGTCGCTGCTCCCGCCGTCGAAGACGTATAGGTCCGACAGCTGCTTGGGCATGTAGCCGTTCAGGTCGGCCATCCCCTGCGCCACAGCCTTGAACGCGGCCAAGTCGTCCGCGGCCATGGGCCGCGGCAGGTCGCTCTTCGTGTACGCGAATGGCCACATGATCTCTTCGTTGAACGCGTGCCAGTCAATGGCCGCGCGGATCTGTTGCCGGCCATCGAGGATGCGCCCCAAGACGAAGTCGCGCAGCCGCGCTACCTCGACGCCCTGCCACGGCTCGTGGCCGCGGTAGTAGAACGAGCCGGGCTTGCCCGACGAACCGCCACAGCAGCCCCAGTTGAAGCCGAAGCTGCGATTGAGATCGATCCCCGGCTGTGCCCCGCCGCCAACGGGCTGGCGGTTCTTGCGCCAGCTGCGAAAGCCATTGCCGGGATTGCCGATGTCGTACTCGGCGCCATCGGGGTTGACCATGGGCACGATCCAGATCTCGAGGCCGTCGACAATGTTGGTGACGCGCTGCTCGAGCGGCGTTTGGGGGCTGGTGTCGTAGTTGGACGCCAGCAGCTCGATGATGCGCAGGTTCTCCTCCTGGGACAGCCACTCGCGCGCGTGCATCTGCGAGGTGAAGAGCACCTCTGGCTCGTTCTCATCGGAGTCGACGTGGTCGCTGATCTTGAGCGCCCAGATCTGGCGGCCCTGGTAGCTCTCGCCGATCGAAAGCTTGCGCGCGATCCCGGGGTGGGCGGCTGCGACGTCGTCAAGGTAGGCGCTCATCTCGGCGTAGCTGTGGTAACCCTCGTGGTTCGCGGGGAAAGCGTTGGCGGCGCTGACCGATGCCGGCATGGCCACGCACGCAAGCACCACCAGGAGGGCGACAGGCAGGGACGTCCGCGGCCTCATGGGCAGTGCTTGGCCGCGAGGCCTGCGCCCACGGCACGGTACGGACAGTCGGCCAGTTCGAGGAAGAGCAGCAACGCCGGCCGATTGCGTGCCTGGTCGGCCTGGAGCTGGGCGAGTGTTGGATACGACTGTTCAGGCTGCCCGCCTGCCAGCTCGAAGGCGAACGCGAATATGCGCTGGTCGTGGTAGGCCCAATCGCCCTCGTCGCCGTCAACGACGTACAGGTCGCTGGTCTGTTGCGGCCGATAGCCGTTGAGCGCGGCCAGGTCGTGGCCCAGGGCGACGAAGGCCCGCCAGTCGTCGTAGCGCATCGTGCGCGGGTGATTCTTCTTGGTGTAGCCGTACGGCCACAGGACGAGTCTGCCGTGCGAGTGCAGGCTCAGGATCTCGGAGAGCTGCTGCTTGCCGTCGACCACGCGGCTGAGCACGAAGTCGCGGTAGGCGCGCGACTCGGGCGCGTACCACGCCGATGGCCCGCGGTACTTGGGCGCCGCAGGTTTGTCCGAACCGCCGCCGCAGCAATTCCACTTGAAGCCAAACTGGCGGTTGAGGTCAATGCCGATCGCGCTGGAGCCGGGTATCGGCTGGCGGTTCTTGCGCCAATGACGGAAAACGCCGTCGGACATGTCGTACTCAGCGCCATCAGGATTGGCCATGGGCACGATCCAGACTTCGCGCCCATTGACGATGTCCGTGATGCGTGAGTCGTTGCCGTATCCGTCAACGAGCAGGTTCAGCAGGTACAGCGACATTTCGCCCGTCGAGCGCTCATTGGCGTGAATCTGGGCGACGACGAAGACCTCCGGCTCGCTCTCATCGGTGCCCACGTTGTCGCTGATCTTGACCCCCCAGAGCTGGCGGCCCTCGTAGCTGACCCCCATGGAAAAGCGCCGAGCGATGCTCGGGTGGGCCGCGACAGCGTCGTCGATCTCGGCCTTCATCTCAGCATAGGTGTGGAAGTGCTCGTAGCCGCTGGGCTCACCCGCGGCCAATGCCGACGCCGGCGTCAGAAAAACCGATACAAGAGCGATAAGCGGCACAATCAGCCGGTGCAGGAAGACGGCAGCGTGCGGATCGCGTGGTTGGCGGATGGCTTCGAGGCGATCCATGTCTACGCGCGTTTCTGGCCCAGCGACGAGGCCTCGCGCCGTGCCGCAGGCGTGGCCGACATCGCCCTGACCAACCGCACGTTTCACGATCTGAAGCGTGGGCTGCGTTTGCACTTCGGCGCCACCTTCAGCCTCCAAGCGCCCGACGAGGACGCGCCCGATCGGCGTGTCGCGGTCTTCTTCGATCCGCCGGTGGGCGCGCCCAACCCGGAGGCCGACTGAACCAGGCCCGGGCCTAGCCTGCCGGAGGGATCCGCAGCGCATCGATGTCGGTCCCATTGAGCCGATCGCGATCGACGCAGCCGGCAATGCCGGCCACGCTGCCGCAGTTGTCGTACTGCCAGATCGTCCAGCCGTGCCCTGCCCAGTTGTTGGCGGGGACGCGCGGCTTGGCCACGTGCCAGTGGGCGACCCACAGGGCGTAGCCATTGTTGGCGAACCAGCGGCTGTTGCCCATCTTGTCGTGCCAGAAAGACGGCGAGGTGTAGATGATCGGTTTGGCCCCGACTCGGGCTTCTACCTCCGCCAGCCATGCTTTCACCCAATTGCGCAGCTTCCTCACGCCAAGCCCGCCGTTCTTCTCCAGATCGAGCACTGGGCGCAGGTTGCCCGGTCCCAGGTTGGCGGTGTCGACGAAGTTGTGGGCTTCCAGGACCGCATCGTTGGCCGTCTTGTCGGGGCTGGCGAAGTGATAAGCGGTGAAGGGCAGGCCCAAACCGTCGGCCTTTTCCTTGTTGCGCGCGTATTGGTCATCCTGGTAGAGCCGACCCTCGGTCGCCTTGGCAATGGCGAAATCGACACCGTCGGCAACGACTTCGGCCCAGCGGATCGTGCCCTGCCAATGCGAAACGTCGATCCCAGCAAGATCATCGTCCGCGGCAGCAGCTGGTTGCGCGCCAGGCACGGACGCGGCCAGAGCGAATCCGGCCAGCACGGCGAGCATCCAGAGCGCGGCGCGGCGGCGTGGGGCGGCGCGGTTCGTCTCCCCCATATTCACGGCCCTGGAAGTGTCTCACGGACCATCCAGCGCCGCCTGCCCAGCGTACCCATGGGTAGAATCGCTACTTCGTTACCACGGGAGTTTTTTCGCCATGTTCCTGTTCAACCGCGGCAAGTCAGAGGTTCCGAGCGCAGAGTCGGCCCTACCCGGTCGGAGCGAACCAATCCTGCCCAATCCGGCGCCGCACCGCGTGCTCGGAACGCCTATCGCCGGTCCGTATCCAGACGGTTTTCAAGTCGCCGAATTCGCGCTCGGTTGCTTCTGGGGCGAGGAGAAGACCTTCTGGGAGCAGCCCGGCGTGTGGACCACGGCGGTTGGCTACCAGGGCGGCTACA
>JBDTUR010000123.1:0-6420 GCA_040007635.1 Chloroflexota bacterium | reverse complement strand
GCATCGTCGATTGGCCTGTCCTCGACGAGCATGCCGAGGCCGTCCGCGAGGCGCTGCACACCGAGGCGGTCGTCCGTTCCCTCTGGTAGTCGTTAGCGCGACCTGATCAAACGGCCGCGGCGCGTTAGGGCACGCGACGACAGCGCTGCAACGCCCATCGCGACAAGCGCGCGTTCCGCCGCGGGGAGCGGCCGCACAACTGAAAGGAATTGCTCGGCGCGGGCGCCGTCGACCTCCGCGAGCAGCGAGTGGCCCGCGCCGGTGATCTCGATCTGGCGCTGCCGGCGGTCGGCCACTTCCTCGCGCCGCTCCACCAGGCCGCGCGCCTCGAGCGACGAAACGAGGCGCGAGGTGGCCGACGGCGACCGACCGATCATTTCGGCGAGGTCGGCCACCGTGAGAGTGGCGGTGCCATCAATCGCGTACAGCGCCGCGAGCTGCGAGAAGCCCAGGCCCAGTTGCGACAGTTGGGCCGCGAAACCAACAACGAGGTCGCGCCACAGGGCACGGCCCATGGCGATGCGATCGGATAGCTGGCGCGGGTTCTGCATCTGGTCGCGCGCAGCAAGCACCGCGGGGCTGAGGTCTAAGTCGCTCACTCGTTAGCCGCGTCTGTTGGCAGAATGGTGAACCGGCTGCCGTCGAGCGTCCGTAAGGCGCGGAAGTGGCGCTCATCAAAAGTGACCACCCGGTTCGTCCCAAGGCGTCCGGCCACAACGATCGTGCTGAGATCGGCCAGACCCACGTCCAAGTCGGCGTACTGCTTCTCCAGGTCGGCGACGACGGCATGATCGCTCTCATCAAGGCAGGCAACCGTGAACCGGCCAGCCGCAAGGTCTGCGAGGAAAGCGAGCCGCGCGCGACGGCCCAAGCGCTGACCCAGTAAATTGTCGACCTCTGCCGTTACCGGGGCGGCAATCACCAGCTCGCCCGGTTCGTCACGCAACAAGGCCTCGATCTGCGGCCTGAGGGGATCGCGCCGGTCGGCGACGGCAACCAGGGGCGCCGCGTCGAGCACCAGGGTCACTCGCCAAATCCCCGCATGAGCTGATCGTTGGACATGTCGGCGATCGATCCCCCGGGGCCATCGGCGACACCTATCAGCGCGAAGTCGCGGTCACCTTGGCGCACAGGCTCGTAGGCGCGGATAGCCCTCCGGATGATCTCTGCCTGCGAAGTTCGCGCCGCCCGGGCCAGCCTGGCGAGACGCGCGATCTCTTCACGTCCCAGGTAGACGCTCGTCTTATCCACGAACGTAGGGTACCACATAGGGCATCGGCTGAGCCGGCTCAGAGATCCATACATACTTGCACCTAACTGGACGATCGGAACGCAGGGTGCTGCTACGGTTTGGGCGCAGTGACTTTCGCGTTTGTTTTCCCTGGGCAGGGCTCCCAGTACATCGGCATGGGCCAGGCATTGGCCGAGTCGTCGCGGGCGGCGCACGGGGTCTGGCAGACGGCCGATGAAGCCCTGGGCGAGCCCATCTCGAACCTCGCCTTCAGCGGTCCTGAAGACGCGCTCAACCTGACGGTTAACTCTCAGCCGGCCATCCTCGCCTGTTCGATCGCATACCTGCGCGCCATTGATGAGCTTCTCGACAGCCTGCCCGCGCCGACCTTCTTCGCCGGCCACTCGATGGGCCAATACAGCGCCATGGTCGCGGCCGGCGTCATCTCGCTCGCCGATGGCGTGCGCCTCGTGCGCGAGCGCGGCAAGCAGATGCAGGCGTCGGCGCAGGACGGCTCGATGGCCGCAGTGATCGGCCTGCCCGACGAGGCGCTGGCAGCCCTCGAAGCAGCCGGCCAGCAACTCGGCGTCTTCACCATCGCCAACCGCAACTCACCCGGCCAGATCGTGGTCAGCGGCGAGCGCGCGGCAGTTGAGGGTGCCGCGGAGAAAGCCAAGGAGCTGGGCGCCAAGCGTGCGATCGTCCTGCCTGTCAGCGTCGCCGCCCATTCGCCGCTCATGAGCAACGCTGCGGACGCAATGCGCCAGGTCCTCGCCGAACTCCAGTTCAACGACCCGCAGGCACCGCTGCTGGCCAACGCCGACGCGCGCCCGCTGACAAACGCAGAAGAATGCCGCCAGGAGCTGGTCGAGCACCTCACCCGTGGCGTCGACTGGGTCAAGGCGGTCGAGGTCATGTCCGCGCGGGGAGTGAGCCGATTCGTCGAAGTCGGCCCCGGCAAGGTCCTCACCGGTCTCATCAAACGCATAAACCCCGAATCGGAAGCCGTAGCCGTCGATGAGCAGTCGGCCACCGACCGATTCGCCATGCCCGATTTTCTAACCGCCAGCTAACCAGGAGCTACCGCACCGCCATGGGAATCCGTCGCCCCGACTTCAATCGCCGCGTCGCCGTCACCGGCCTCGGCATCATCAGCCCCATCGGCCAGGACAAAGATGCCGTCTGGGACAGCCTCATCAACGGTCGGTCGGGCCTGCACAAGATCACGCGCTGGGATCCCACGCCGTATGAGGCGCAGATCAGCGGCGAGGTCAATGACTTCGACGGTACAAAGTGGATGGACTTCAAAGCCATCCGCCGGACCGACCGCAACGTCGTGCTGGGCGTCGCAGCTTCGAAGATGGCGCTCGCTGACTCCGGGCTCCAAGTCACGGACGACAACCGCGACGACATCGGAGTGTATTTCGGGTCGGGCGGCGGTGGGCCGTACCTGCTCATGGAGAACCTCGAGAAGTGGCACGCGTCCGGCGCGCGCACCGTGTCGCCGTTCTTCATCGCCAACATGCTGCCCGACACCGCATCCGGTCAGATCGCGATCGAGACCGGCATTCGCGGCTCGAACATGTGCGTCGTCACGGCTTGCTCGACGGGCACGCACAACATCGGTGAGGCCGCCGAGGGGATTCGCCGGGGCGACTTTGTGGCCGCGATCGCGGGGTCAACGGAAAACCCGCTGCACGAGATGGTCTACATCGGCTTCTCGAACATGCGCGGCATGGGCAAGCCGCGCGACGGCGAGGGGCTGGAGACGGTGTCGCGGCCGTTCGACAAGACGCGCGACGGCTTCGTGTTGGGCGAGGGTTCAGGCGCGTTGGTGCTCGAGGATCTCGAGTACGCCAAGGCACGCGGCGCGACGGTCTACGCGGAGGTAGTGGGCTACGGCTCAGCAGCCGACGCGTGGGACCTCATCCAGCCGGTGGAGAAGGGCGATGGCGCCCGACGCGCGATGATCCAGGCGCTGGAGCGTCATGGTGTTCCGGCGAACGAGATTGACCTGATCAACCCGCACGGCACCTCCACGCCGCTGGGCGACCTGCGCGAAGCGCAGGCCATCTGGGCGACCTTCGGCGACCACACGCCAGACGTGGCAATCAGCGCGACCAAGTCGCTGACCGGCCACCTCATGGGCGCGGCGGGTGCCGTCGAAGGCGTCTTCACGGTACTGAGCGTCTATCACCAGACCGCGCCCGCGACCGCGAACTACCGCGACGCGGACCCGGAGATCAACCTCAACGTCGTCCATGGCGACGCGAAGAAGATGGACATCCGCTACGCCATGTCCGACAACATCGGCCTGGGCGGCCACAACGGCGCGGTCATCTTCAAGCGCTACGACGGCGACTGAGTTTCGCCGCTGCGCCCTCTGGGGTTGGTCCACCCATTGGACAGCTTTGACAACAACCGTGCCTTCGTTGGCTCCCAACGACCGGATATCGCCGATTTGGTCCGCCCGCTGAGCAGAATCCGCCGAATTAGGCACTCCATGGCGTCCCGATCGGCTGTTACGCGACGGTTTGTGTCGGAGCGGTCCACCTGATGGACCAAACGCTGCGGCTACTCAGCGCTGATGACGCGCGGCGGATTGCAGTCGCGGCCGCGCTCCTGGCGGCGCCGCCCCTGCCGCCAGCCGCGGACAGCGCCGTCCAGGTCGCGCGCCACTTCGGCGGGATCCAGATCGACCCCACGCGGACCGTCGAACGGACGCAGCACCTCGTTTTGTGGAGCCGCATCCGCGATTACGACCGGGCGCTGCTCGACGCCGTCCTCGCCGAGCGGCGGGCTTTTGAGTACGACGCGTTCATCGTGACTCCCGAGCGGCTGCCCGAACTCCGTCACGTCGCGCGCGTCTGGGCGACGGGCCGCGGCGATTGGCGCCAGCGGGCGCGCGACTTCATCAGCGGCAATGCCGCGTTCCGCCAGTCAATCCTCGACCAGCTGCGCGTCAACGGCCCACTGGCATCGCGCCAGTTCGACGACTCGAAAGTGAAGGTCGGCTGGGAGTCGACCGGCTGGACGCATGGCAAGAACACGACGCGGATGCTCGAGTTCATGGGTGCAAAGCTCGACATCGTGGTTGCCGGCAGAGTCGGCCAAGAGCGCCTGTGGGACTTACCTGAGCGCGTGCTGCCCGCCGACGCGCCAGCAAGTGAGCTCACGCCACAGGAGTACGAAGAGGCGCGGGTGATGCGGGCGATGCGTCGATTCGGGGTCGCTACCTTCCAAGAGATTCGACTGCGCGCCTACGGGCTATCGATCCCTGACGCGAAGACCCTGTTGGCCCGACTTGTTGCGGACGGCCGACTGACCGCGGTCCGGCTTGCTCACCCGACTGATGAAGTCGACGCGTTCGCACTACCGGAAGCCTTGGCGGCTGACAACGCGGCGCCGCGAACCAACCTGTTGTCGCCGTTCGATCCGTTGGTCTACGACCGCGATCGGACCGAGCGGCTCTTCGACTTTGCCTACAAGCTCGAGATGTACAAGCCGGTGGCCGAGCGGGAGTTCGGCCACTTCGTGTTGCCCATCCTGCACGACAACCAGCTGGTCGGACGGCTCGATTCGGAACGCGACCGAAAGAAGAACGAGCTCGTCGTGCGCAAGCTCCACTGGGAAGGCCCCAAACCAGCCGGGGCCACCGTGAGCGACGTCAATCAGGTGGTAGATGAGCTCCGCGAATTCGTCCGAACAGGCTGATCCGCCGAACTGTTGGATAGTCGTAAGTAAGCCATCGGTAAGTCACATTCCGTAACGTCATTCCATGGACATCGCGAGGCCTGACTAAGTCATTGACTAAGTCCGTTGCGGTGGCGATGCTGGGCGCTATGACCGAGGTTGGAGTTCACGAGGCCAAGACGCACTTGTCTCGCCTGTTGCGCCGCGTCGCCGCAGGTGAGGAGATCGTCATCACCAGCGGCGGCAAGCCAGCCGCCAGGCTTGTTCCCTTTAACGCCGGCAAAGCGCGTGAGTTTGGCTCTGACAGAGGACTTTTCGAGGTGCCCGATGACTTCGACGATCCCCTTCCGGAGGACTTGCTCGACGAGTTCTACAAGTGAGGTACCTGCTCGACACGCATGTTTGGCTGTGGCTGGCCGCACGACCCGAGCGTATCCAACCGGATGTGCTGGCCGAACTGCAGCGTGCGAGCACCCAACTGCTCTTCTCCGCAGCCACGTCCTGGGAGATCGCCATCAAGTGGACGCTTGGCCGTTTGCCGTTGCCCGAGCCGCCAGCAATGTATGTGCCTGAGAGGATTCGTCAGTTCAATGCCATCGGCATGGCCATAGAGCACGCCCATGCTCTACAAGTCGCGACCCTGCCGCGCCATCATCGGGATCCCTTTGACAGGCTACTCATCGCGCAGGCGCAACTCGAATCCCTTCCAATTGTCACGGCCGATCCGGAATTCGACGCCTACGACGTGGAGGTCGTCAGGGCGACCGTGTGACCCGCTGGCCCCAGCCAGGCTGGCCGACGAGGGCGCTGGCGCGAACGACGACCTGGCCGCGGACGATGGTGGCCACGACCGCGCCCACAGTTGCGCGGCCCTCGAACGGCGAGATGTTGTTCATGCCGTGCAGGTCCGCGCCATGGATCTCACCGCCGCGCGACAGATCAACCATCGTCAAGTCGGCGTCCGCGCCAACCGCCACTTGGCCTTTGCGCGGCCACAAACCCCAGGTCTTCGCCGGCATTTCCGATGTCGCGTGAACAAGCCGCTCGAGCGACAGCCGGCCATCGTGAACGGCGCTCAGCATCAGTGACAGGAGCGTCTCAACGCCGGCAAAGCCGCTGGGCACGTCCCAAATCGAGGCGCGCACCTTGTCCGCGGCAAGATGGGGCGCGTGATCGCTTGCGAGGCTGTTGATGCGGCCATCGGCCAGCGCGGCAAGCAGCGCGGAAGCGTCGGGCTCGCCGCGGATGGGCGGGTTGACTTTGGCCACTCCACCAAACGCGGCATATACGTCGCGATCAAGCAGGGCGTGGTGCGGCGTCACCTCGCACGTGAGGTCTACCCCTTGGCTACGCCACGCCTCGATTGTCTTCAGTCCGTGGGCGCTCGAAACGTGGCAGATGTGACCCATCGCGTTGGCGGATTGGAGCAGCCTGGCAATCCAATCGATCGCCCGCACCTCGGCTTCCGCCGGTCGCGTGTCGAGGTGGGCGATCGG
>JBDTUR010000122.1:0-6440 GCA_040007635.1 Chloroflexota bacterium | reverse complement strand
GCGCCAAGACGTTCCTCGCCGCGGCTCTCGCGCTTGGCACAGGGGAGCGACTCGTGTGGATCGCACGCGACAGTGAGATCGCCGATCGCGTCGCCGAGGAGTTGCAGGCGTGGCTGGGCGACCCATCGCTCGTCGTAACGCTGGAGCCACGGTCCTCATTGGCGTACGAGCGCAGTGAGCTGATCCGCGATGAGAGCGCGGCGCGCGTGGCGACGCTGGCCGCGTGGCGGTCGGGTAAGCCAAGCATCCTGGTCGCGGGCGTCCAGGCGCTGTTCCAGCACACGCTCGCGCCAACAGAGCTGCCCCAAGAGCCGGTGAGCGTTAAGCCACGCCAGCGCGTCTCGCAGGAACGCGTCCTGCGCGAGCTGATCGACCTGGGCTACGAGGCACTGCCGGAGGTTGCCGGCCGCGGCGAGTTCGCGCGCCGCGGCGGCATCGTTGACATCTTCCCGGCCGGCCAGCCGCTGCCGGTGCGCATCGAGTGGTTTGGCGACGAGATCGAATCGGTCCGCTCGTTCGACCCGGCGACGCAGCGCGGCCTCATGAGCGTTGACGAGGTGCGGCTGCTCCCGGCGAGCGAGTTCCTGCTGGGCCCGGACGCCGGCGCCACACTTCGCGAACGGTTGGGCACCACCGCCAAGAAGCTGCCCGCTGATCTCGCGACGGACCTGGCACACCTCGAGAACGGCCAGCTGGCCGACGCGGCCGAAGTCTGGGCAGGCCAGCTGGCCCCCGCGACCGGGCTCGACCACTTGCACGACGAGATCTGGATCGTCGACGAGCCGGGCGACGTGGAGGCCTCGACCGACTTCCTCTGGACGCAGGCCGACGAGCGCCGGGCCGAGCTCGAGAAGGCGGGCATTCTGCCCAAAGCGTGGCCAACCGCGTACCCGGCACGGCGCGACTGGAAGCAACGCTGGACCGCGGCGCGGACGCTCGAGCTGACCTGGGAGAGCGAAGTCCGCGGCGCGCCGCCCGGCGGCAATCCATTCGGCTGGCACGAGCCGGTGCTGCCGCCGCAGGCCATTCGTGACCTGGGCGAGACGATCACCCGATGGCGCAAGGAAGGCGCCCGAGTCGTGCTGGCCAGCGATCAGTCGGCCCGTTTGTCGGAGATCCTGGGTGAGTCGGACATCATCGCCGTGCCAACGCCGACTTTGCGCGAAACCCCGCCGACGGGCGGCCTGGCCCTGATTGAGCGCAGCCTGAACTCGGGCTTCGCCGGCGGTCCAGAAGGCATCGTGCTGGTGACGGATCGGGAGCTCTTCGGCACCGTGCGCGTCCGTCGGCCGCGTGTCCTCCGGCGGGTCGTGCCCAAGGATCTGCTGGAGCGGCTCCAGCCCGCGGATCTCGTCGTGCACATCGACCACGGCATCGCCAAGTACGCGGGCATGGTGCGGCGGAACGCCGGCGGCGATGGCAACGAGGAGCGCGACTTCCTCGAGCTGCACTTCGCGGAGGGCGGCCGCATGTGGGTGCCGGTCGAGCAGATCGAGCGCGTCTCGCGCTATGCGGGTGGCGAGAACCCGCACCTGTCGCGCCTGGGCGGCGGCGAGTGGCAGCGCACCAAGACGCGCGTCCGCAAGGCGGTCACGGATCTGGCCAAGGAGCTGCTGGAGCTGTACTCCTCGCGCGAGCGGGCTTTGGGCCGGCCAGTCAGCGAGGACGGGCCCTGGCAGCAGGAGATGGAGGCCGCGTTCCCCTACGAGGAGACGCTCGACCAGCTCAGGGCAACGGCGGAAGTGAAGGCCGACCTCGAGCGCGGGCGGCCGATGGACCGCCTGGTGGTGGGCGATGTTGGTTACGGCAAGACAGAAGTGGCGTTGCGCGCCGCATTCAAGGCGATCGCGGACGGCATGCAGGTCGCCGTCCTGGTGCCCACGACCGTGCTCGCCGCGCAGCACCTCGAGACGTTCCGCGCGCGCTTCGCCGCGTACCCGTTCACCGTGCGCATGTTGTCGCGTTTCGTGGCCGAGCACGAGCAGAACGAGATCGTCGCTGGTTTGGCGGCCGGATCGGTGGACATTGTGATTGGCACGCACCGGCTGCTGTCGAAGGACATCACGTTCCGCAACCTGGGCATGGTCGTGGTCGACGAGGAGCAGCGCTTTGGAGTCGCCCACAAGGAGCGGCTCAAGCAGATGCGGACCGAGGTCCACGTTCTCACCCTGTCCGCCACGCCCATCCCGCGAACGCTGAATCTCGCCCTCGCCGGCGTGCGCGACATGTCCGTGATCGAGACTCCGCCGGAGGATCGGCTGCCGATTCAAACTCGGGTGGCTGAAGCATCCGCGGGCCTGGTGCGCGACGCGATCCTGCGCGAGCTCGACCGCGGCGGGCAGGTGTTCTTCGTCCACAACCGGGTTGAGACGATCGAGGCCCAGGCCGAGCAACTGCGCCAGCTCTTGCCGCAGGCACGGATTCTCGTAGCCCACGGCCAGATGGCCGAGGGCGCGCTGGAGCGCGTCATGTTGGCGTTCGCGCGGGGCGAGTTCGACGTGCTGGTGTGCACGACGATCATCGAGAGCGGCCTGGACATCCCCAACGCCAACACGATCATCATCGATCGCGCCGATGCCCTTGGCCTGGCGCAGCTCTACCAGTTGCGCGGCCGCGTGGGCCGCAGCTCGCGCCGGGCCTATGCGTATCTGCTGTATCGCAAGCGGGGGGTCCTGTCCGAGATTGCGCGCAAGCGGCTCCAGGCCATCTTCAACGCGTCCGAGCTGGGCGCCGGGTTCCAGATCGCGCTGTCGGACCTCGAGATCCGCGGCGCCGGCAACATCCTGGGCGCGGAGCAGCACGGCCATCTGGCGGCAGTTGGCTTCGATCTGTACACGCGGCTGCTGGCCGACGCGGTGGAAGAGCAGAAGGCGATCCGCGAGTCACGGCCGGTGGTCGTGACCAAGCCGCAAACCGTGATCGACCTGCCCGTCGACGCGTACCTGCCCGACGACTACGTGGCCGAGGAGCCGCAGAAGCTGGAGCTCTACCGACGGTTGGGTAAGGCTGGCACGACGGCCGAGGTCGCGCAGATCCAGACTGAGATGGTCGACCGGTTTGGTGCTCTGCCAGCGCCGGTGGAGCGGCTGCTCGAGGTTGCGCGGCTGCGCATCACCGCGGAGGTGGCGGGCATCGCGTCACTGGCGCGCGAGGGCCACGAGCTGATCGTTCGCTTCGGCCCTGATTGGTCGCGCTCCGCGACGATGCGGGCGATGGCGCCTACTTCGCTAAACGATCGCATTCCGGGCGTTGCCCCCGGCGCATTGACGTACGGCTCGAACCAGATGCGCGTCCGTCTCGCCAAGGACCCGGAAGCGGCCTGGAAAACGACGCGCGCCCTGGTCGAACGCTTGGCGACCCGCGTTCACGCTTGAGATTCACTGCAGCCTGCACTAAACTGAACGCCTGTTCTGTATGAAGGAGGCGCTCGTGGCGAAGAAGCGAATCGCGGTGGAACTCCCGATCGACGTCCGCAAGGACTTGGACGAATTCGCTGGGCCGCGGGGCCGCAGCCGTTTCGTCACCGAGGCGGTCAACGAAGCGGTCGAACGTGAGCGAACGCGCAAGGGCAAGGAACAGCCAAGTCGCTAGGCCAGCATGCGCTCGTCCTTCTGTAGGGTGACCCTGCGCTAGACTGACCCGGCCCCAGACAAGACCCGTCGGGCGTTACCAGCCGAGGACCAATCAGAACCGTGTCCGCAGAAACTCTGCGCGCCAAGATCCGCGAGATTCCTGACTTCCCCAAGCCGGGCATCCTCTTCTACGACATCACGACGCTGCTCAAGGACGCGGCCGCGTTCAAGGAGTCGATCGGGCTGATGCTCGAGCCCTTCCGCGATCAGCAGATCGACGTGGTGGTCGGCATGGAGAGCCGCGGCTTCATCTTCAGCGCCCCCATGGCAATCGAGCTGGGTGCGGGTTTCGTCCCGGTCCGCAAGCTGGGCAAGCTGCCCGCGGAGACGGCGAGCGTCGAGTACGCGCTGGAATATGGCACGAACACGCTCGAGATTCATAAAGATGCTCTCAAGCCGGGTCAGAAGGTCCTGATCGTTGATGACCTACTCGCGACGGGCGGCACCGTCCTGGGCACGATCGAGCTCGTCAAGATGCTCAAGGCCGACGTGATCGGCCTGGCCTTCCTGGTCGAGCTGCTCTTCCTCAAAGGGCGCGAGCGACTCGGTGACTACAAGACGCACAGCGTCGTCCAGTACTGACGCGCGGCGGGTCGCCTGATGGCCCGCCCTGACGAGCACGACCCCAGCCGGCGCGAGTTTTTCCGCACGTTCGGGCGCGAGACGGTGCGCCAGGCGGGTGCAGTTGCCGGCGCGGCCGCGGAGCTGCGGCGAACCAGCCTTGAGGCCGCCCGGGTCCTGTTCGATCCGGAGGCGCCGACTACCAACCTACCCGACCTTGACCAAATCGTGCCCGTTGGCGACCAGTCACAGCCGGATGCGACATTCCGCTCCGCCTATCGCTTCAACGGCACGGACATCGTCGCGCTCGATGCGCGCCAGCTGCCTGCTCACGTCCAAACGCTCGTGCTATCGGAGCCAAGCGAGGTCGCGTCGGCAGTTCGTGCCGGTGCGATCAACGGCGGGCCGGTGCTCGCTGAGGTGAGCGCATACGGGCTGGTGATGGCGGCTCGAGCCGCGGTCGCACGACCGGCTGTGGGCCGGGACCAGCAGGTCCTCGCCGCGGCAGACACGTTGCGTGCCGCCAAGCGCGAAGTGCACGCGCTGGGGTGGGCAGTCGACCGGCTCGAGGCGCTCTACCTGGTGTTGGCGGGGCAGACCACCGATCCGGCCGAGATGGCCCACCGCCTTGAGTCGGAGGCCGATTCGATCGCGTCGGCCAGTGCCCGGGCTCACCTGGAGATTGGTCGACTTGGTGCGGACCTCATTGCCGCGGGCACGAATGGGCCGATCAACCTCCTGATGCACGGCGACATGGGGCCGCTTTCATGCGGCATGGTCGGCATGGGCACCGCGCTCATCCAGCAGCTGCGCGACGCGGGCCGCGAGGTGCACGTCTGGCTGACCGACGCGGCACCGAGCGGGGAGGGCGGCCGCGTGGCGGCCTACCAGCTGCGCCAGCTGGACGTGCCGCTCACGGTGATTCCCGATTCGGCGCTGGGCTGGCTCTTCGATCGCCGCGGAGTCGACGCACTGGTGCTGCGCGGCGATCGAGTTGCGGCCAACGGCGATTGCGGGGTGCTCGTGGGCGGGCTCACGGCGGCGATCGTGGCCGCGGCCGCGGATGTGCCGGTTTACGTCCTCGCGCCGGGCAACGCCCTGGATCCCGCCGCGGCAGATGGCGCGGCGCGGCGCGTCGATGCGTCGTTCGTGCCCACGAGTGACGTTGTGCCCGCGCAGCTGATCACCAGGCTCATCAGCGAGACTCACGACTGATGGCGACAGCAACCCAGCAGCGCCGCACGGCAACCCGCGAGCGCCCGATCGAAGCGCTACCGACGCGCGACCGCCAGCTGTTGCGCGACTTCCTCGAACGCGACCGCTTGCGCGCCGGCTACGCGGTCGCCGACCTCGATGCGCGCGAGTTCGCGAAAACCCGTTGGGGAGTGGCCAAGGAAGGCGGCGAGCCGATCAGCGTCGTGCTCGAGTACGGCGGGCTTACGCCGCAGCCGCTCTTCGTCATGGGCGACGCGGATGGCATCGTGGCGATCCTGCGCGACGTCATCCGGCCGCGCCTCGCGTACCTCGCCGCAGATGAATCGCTTCTGGCGCCCATCGCCAGCATTTATCGCATCGATGCTGGTCCGCCCATGGTGCGGATGGCGGTCAGTCGGGCCTCCTTCCGCCCCGTGCAGGGTCCGGTGCAGCGCCTGGTCGCCGCGGACACCGTCGATCTCAACCGGCTGTACGGCCTGGGTTTCGCGGGCTGGCTCCCGGCCGACTCCGTCGGCAAAGGCGTCTACTACGGCGTCCGCATCGCCGGCCGGCTGGTGGCCGCGGCCGGGACGCATGTGATCAATCCTGAAGCAGGTATAGCCGCGGTGGGCAATGTCATGACCCACGTCGACTTCCGCGGCCGCGGCTTCGCCAAGCAGACGACCAGCGCCGTAACCCAGGAGCTGCTGCGCTCGTGTACCGACGTCGTGCTCAACGTCCGTGCTGACAATCCACCCGCTCTCGCCGCATATCGTGCCCTGGGCTACACCGAGTACTGTCGCTTCGAAGAGCGCCTTGTTCATCGTCGCGGCGGGCCCTGGGATAGCATCGTGACCTACCTGACCCGTGCGCTGTTGCGCCCCAAGGAGTCCTGAGTGACCACTACCGACCTTGCGCCCGCGCAGACTGCTGCCGCGGGTAGCCTTCCTGCCCACGATGTGACCGATATGGGCCTAGCCGCCGCCGGAGTCACCCGTATCGAGTGGGCCGAGCGCGAGATGCCCGTGCTGCGCCTGATCCGGGCGCGCTTCG
>JBDTUR010000121.1:0-6450 GCA_040007635.1 Chloroflexota bacterium | reverse complement strand
TCGGCCGGTCGCAAGCTCCGTGAGCGTGCCGATGTACGAGCTAGGGGTAATGATGTTTGCCTTCACCCACGGCTCACTGATGGCCTCGATCTCGCCCAGCGGCGGCAGGTGCGCGGGGTTATCCACGACGACCTCGCCGCGGCCGGCCGTGAGCCGCACGCGGTACTCAACTGACGGCGCCGACGCGATCAGGTCCAGGTCGAACTCGCGCTCCAGGCGCTCCTGGACGATCTCCATGTGCAGCAAGCCCAGGAAGCCCACCCGGAACCCCGTGCCCAGCGCGATCGAAGTCTCTGGCTCGAATGAAATCGAAGCGTCATTCAAGTGGAGCTTTTCGAGCGCTTCGCGCAGGTCCGGGAAGTCCTCGCCGACGATGGGGTACAGGCCCGCGAAGACGAGCGCCTTGGCCTGCTTATAGCCCGGCAACGGCGCGGCGGCAGGTCGGGCAGAGGTGGTCATGGTGTCGCCCACCTGGCAGTCGCGCACACTCTTGAGGCCGGTGGCGACGTAGCCCACTTCACCCGGGCCCAGGCCATCCACGGCGACCTGCTGCGGTCGAAAGACTCCCAGTTCGAGGATCTCCGATTGGGCACCTGAAGCCATCAATCGGACCGATTGGTGGTTGGCCAGCCTGCCTTCGAAGAGTCGGACGTAAGCAACGACGCCTTTGTACGGGTCGTAGTGCGAATCGAAGATCAGGCCGCGCAGGGGCTTGTCGGGATCACCCTTGGGCGGCGGCACTCGGGCGACGACCGCCTCAAGGACTTCCGCGACGCCGGTGCCCTCCTTGGCGCTGACCAGCAGCACCTCTTCGCGCGGGATCGCGAGGACGCTCTCGAGTTCGTCCATCACCACGTCGGGCTGCGCGGACGGCAGGTCGATCTTGTTGATGACCGGGATGATCACGAGGCCCTGCGCGAGGGCGAGGTGGACGTTGGCCAAGGTCTGCGCCTCGATCCCCTGTGCCGCATCGACGACGAGGATCGCGCCTTCGCACGCTTGGAGCGAGCGGCTCACTTCATATGAGAAATCGACGTGGCCGGGCGTGTCGATCAGGTTGAGCGCGTAGCGGTTGCCGTCATTGGCGTCGTACTCGAGGCGCACGGCACGCGCCTTGATCGTGATGCCGTGCTCGCGCTCAAGATCCATCGAGTCGAGCATCTGATTGGTCATCAACCGCGCCTCGACGGTATGCGTCAACTCCAGCAGGCGATCGGCGAGCGTGGACTTGCCGTGATCGACATGGGCAATGATCGAGAAGTTGCGCAATCGCGCTTGGGGAACGGCCACTTCTGGGAGTCTATCGAGCGGTGGCGGCTCGCCCCGATATGACGCGCCGGAGTTATTCGGCCTGCACGGCCTCCAGCACTGGGTCGCGGCCGGCGAAGTAGTCGCTCGCCGTGACGGGGGTGGCGATATCCGGCGTGATGGAGAGGCGTGTGTCGTCCGGCTCGCCGAACGGCCAGTAGCACGCCCGGGACGCGTTGGCCGACTTGGGCTGATACCATCCTGCGTCGCGCGCCCTTGGCGCCGCGAACACACTCGAACACGAACGCATCCGAGGTTTTCACTTGGCTCACTCCCAGCGCGGTTGGACCGGCGCCCGCACTCCGTCGGCCATCAAGCGCGTCCGTCAGTCCGCCCGCAAGCGCCTCATCAATCAGCCCCGCCGCGCACAGGCCAAGACGCTCGTCGCCAAGGCAGTGAACGTCGCGGGTGACGCCCAGGGTGGCGCACCCAACGCTGAGCTCCAGGACGCGGTACAGCGCGCCGTGTCGGCGCTCGACCGCGCCGCAAAGAATGGCGTGATCCATCGCAACGCGGCCAATCGCCGTAAGAGCCGGCTGATGAACAAGGTCAATGCCGCGCTGGCTGGCTCGAGCGCATCCGCCCCGTCCCATGTTGCGCGCCAGACCGGTAAGGCCGCGGCCGCCAAGGAAGCGAAGGCGCGCATCGCCGCGAGCCGCGCGGTCAAGGCGAAGGGCGCTCAGACCGCAGCCGGCAAGGCTCGCGCCGCGCTGTCACGCTCCTCGCGTGACGCCGCCAGCGAGAAGGCCGCCACGACGGCAGCCGCACCCAAGGTCGGCGCGAGCGCCAAGACCCCGGCCGCGAAGCCCGCCGCCAAGGCCGCGCCCAAGGCGTCCTCCAAGCCTGCTGCAAAGGCCGCGGCCAAGCCCGCCTCCAAGGCGAGCGCCAAGCCCGCCGCCAAGTCGAGCGCCAAGTCCGCAGCGAAGTCGGCCGCGAAACCCGCCGCCAAGAAGCCCGCCGCCAAGAAGTAGGCCCCGCTGTCCGCCCAGCGGACAGCTCACACGAAAACCGGTCGTCCCAGAGAACCGGACAGGCACGGCCAGGCGTCAGCGAGCGGAAACCGGCGCGTATGGGCCAGCCTCCGGACTAAAGCGACACCCGATCCAGGGATTCGGTCAGAGCTGTCCGCCACGTGGACGGACCCTCACTACCTCAGTTAGAGCGCCAGTCAGTCGCCGGGTGTCGCGTTGGTTTGCGCGCTGGGCAGCGGCAGGGACGTTGGCATCTTGCTGAAGGTGCGTGCGGCACCGCCAATGAGCGCGCCACCCAGGGTGAGCAGCACGAGCCCTGGGCCGTACACCGCCAGCTCCTGCCACTTGGCCGCCTCGTAGGTCGCCGCGTCGACGATGCCCACCGCCGCGAGATCGGCCCCCTGACCAGCATTCACATAGCGCAGGTAGTTGCACTCCGGGCCGCTCTGGCAGTTGATGCGCGTCCCGTCGGGCAGCGCGCCCGAGTCGCCATAGATGAACACCAGCCTGATGACGACGTAGAACAGGGCGATCCCGAGGCCGGTCACGAGGCCAGCCCAAGCGGCGTTGAGCAGCACCTTGCCACGCGGTCGCCAGCGCTCGGAGCGCACGTTGGCATACACGCCGATGATCACGCCGGCCAGCGGCGCGAGCACGAAGACGATCGCCTGGACCGGGATGATCAACGCGAACGCCATGACGATGACCATCGCCATGCCCAGCCCCACCCAGCCGGCGAACTTCGCGCCGGCATCGACGACGCGCGTCAACTCGAATGCGCCAGGACGTTCGCTCCGGGGAAGCGCGCAGCCGAGCCGAGTTCGGCCTCGATACGCAGCAGCCGGTTGTACTTGGCCACGCGCTCGCTGCGCGATGGTGCGCCGCTCTTCATCTGGCCAGCGCCAGTGGCCACGGCCAGATCGGCCATCGTTGTGTCCTCCGTCTCGCCACTGCGATGGCTGATGACCGTTCCCCAGCCCTCGCGCTGCGTCAACTCGATGACCTGCAACGTCTCGCTGAGCGTTCCAATCTGGTTGAGCTTGATCAGCACGGCGTTGACTGAGCCCTCGTTGATGGCGCGCCCAACGCGCTCGGGGTTGGTAACGAGCAGGTCGTCACCGACGAGTTGGAGCTTCGCCCCAAGCCGCGCGGTAAGCGCCGCCCAGCCGGTCCAGTCGTCCTCCGCGAGGCCGTCCTCCAACGAGACGATGGGGTATCGGTCGGCCCAGTCGGCCCAGAAATCGATCAGCTCGCCCGTCCGCAGAGTCCGGCCCTCCTTGGCCAGCTTGTAGACCAGCTCGCCGTTCGAATCGGCCGGAGCATCGAGATCGACAAGCTCACTCACCGCTGGGTCAAGGGCAATCGCGACGTCCTGGCCTGGCTTGTAGCCGGCTTTCTCGATCGCCTTCAGGATCAGCTCGATCGCTGCCTGGTTGGACGCCAGCGACGGTGCGAAGCCGCCCTCGTCGCCCTGTCCCGTGGCGAATCCGCCGTCGTGCAGCAACCCGCGCAAAGCGTGGAAGGTCTCCGCCCCCGCGCGGAGCGCCTCGCTGAAGGTGGGTGCCCCAATGGGCATGACCATGAACTCCTGGAAGTCGGTCGAGTCGGCTGCGTGCTTGCCCCCGTTCAGGATGTTGAACATGGGCATGGGCAGCGTGCTTGCGCGCACGCCACCCAGGTAGCGGTAGAGCGGCAGGCCATATTCCGCGGCCACCGCGTGGGCGCACGCGAGCGACACGCCCAGGATCGCGTTCGCGCCCAGGTTGCCCTTGTTGGGCGTGCCGTCGAGGTCGATCAGCAGCTGGTCGATCGCCGCCTGATCGGCGGCGTCCTCGTCGGCCAAGGCCGGACCGATCGTCTCGATGACGTTGAATATGGCCTTGCGCACGCCCTTGCCGCCGTAGCGCTCTTTCTCGCCGTCACGCAGCTCGACGGCCTCATGCGAGCCGGTCGACGCACCAGACGGCACGGCGGCGCGGCCCACCGCTCCGCTATCAAGGACGACGACCGCCTCGAGGGTGGGATTGCCGCGCGAGTCAAGAATCTCGTGCGCGTCGACGAGCTCGATGGTGCTCATCGCTTGCCCGCCGCCGCCGGGACCTTGCCGGCCCGCGCCGGGGCCTTGCCGGCCGCGGCCGGTACCTTCGTGCGCTCGAGCAGGACCGAGATGCCGGGCAGCTCGCGTCCCTCCATGAATTCGAGCGATGCGCCGCCGCCGGTGGAGATGTGGGTCATCTTGTCGGTCAGGCCCAGCTCCTCGACCGCGGCGACAGAGTCACCGCCACCGACCACTACGGTTACGCCCTGCTCCGCCTTGGCGGCTAGCTGGCGCGCGACCGCCCTGGTGCCATCACCAAAAGTTGGCACCTCGAATACGCCCAGCGGCCCGTTCCAGAAAACCGTCTTGGCGGGCTCCAGCGCCGCCGTGAAGGCCTCGATCGAAGCCGGACCGATGTCGACAGCCGACCACGAGTTGGGGATCTTGGTCACAGGCACGATCTTGTGTTCCGCGCCGCGCGTTACCTCCTTGGCCACCACCACGTCGGTCGGCAGGACGAACTGCACGCCCTTCTTGTCGGCCTTTTCGAGGATCTGCCGGGCCTCTTCGACGAGCTCACGCTCGAGCAGGCTCTTGCCCACGGTGTAGCCCTTGGCGACGAGGAAGGTGTTGGCCATGCCGCCACCGACTACGAACGTGTCGACCTTGTCCATGAGGTGGTTGAGCACGCCCAGCTTGCCCGACACCTTCGCACCACCAATGACGGCCGCGAACGGGTGGGCGACATTCTCGAGCAGGTTGGAGAGAGCCGCGATCTCTGCCTCCATCAGGAGACCGGCGTAGGCGGGCAGGTACTTGGTTACGCCAACCGTCGAGGCGTGGGCGCGGTGGGCCGTGCCGAAAGCGTCGTTGACATAAACGTCGCCGTAGCTCGCCAGGGTCTTGGCGTACCCATCCTCGTTGCCTTCCTCTTCGGGGTGGAAGCGCAGGTTCTCGAGCATCAGCACCTGGCCCGGCTTGAGCCGCGCGACCGCATCGCGCGTGCCGATACCCAGGGGATCGCCGGTAATTGGCACAGGCAGCTTGAGCAAGCCACTCAGCCACTGCGCGACGGGGCGCAGGCGGAATGACTCGACCACCTTGCCCTTGGGCCGGCCCAGATGGCTCATCAGGACCACGGCCGCGCCGTGATCGAGCAGGTAGCGGATCGTGGGCAGCGCGGCGCGGATGCGCGAGTCATCCTTGACCTTGCCGTCCTCGATGGGGACGTTGAAATCGACGCGCATCAGGACGCGCTTGCCCTGCGGGTCAAAGTCGCGGACGGTCAGCTTTTCCATTGTTCAGCTCTCAATCTAGGTTCTGCGGGAGCGGCGGCGGGTCAGGCGCGAGCGGCCGTGGCCTCCACGGGTTGGGCGGCGGGCAGGCGCTCGCCGACATAGGCCGTGAGATCGGCCACGCGGCAGGCATAACCCCATTCGTTGTCGTACCAGCTGACGACCTTGACCATGTTGCCCAACACGATCGTGTCGAGCGACGAAACGATGGTCGAGTGCTCGTCGCCCTTGAAGTCCATCGAGACGAGCGGCTCGTCGGAGTAGGCCATGATGCCCTTCATCGGGCCGTTCGCCGCTTTTTCGAACGCAGCGTTGACCTCTTCCTTGGTGACCTCGCGCGAAAGCACGGCCGTGAAGTCGACGACGCTCACCGTGGGCGTCGGCACTCGGAAGGCCATGCCGGTGAACTTGCCCTTGAGTTCAGGGATTACGAGCGCGACCGCCTTCGCGGCTCCGGTCTCGCTGGGAATGATGTTCTGCGCCGCGGCGCGCGCGTCGCGCGGGTCCTTGGCGGCAACGTCGAGCAGGCGCTGCGAGTTGGTGTAGGCGTGGACCGTGGTCAGGAAGCCCTTTTCGATGCCGAAGGCGTCGTTCAGCACCTTGGCGACGGGCGCGAGGCCGTTGGTCGTGCATGAGGCATTGCTGATGATGTTGTGGGTCTCAGCGTTGTAGATGCCCTCGTTCACGCCCAGGACGATGGTCACGTCTTCCTGCTTGGCCGGCGCGCTGATGATGACCTTCTTGGCACCGGCGTCGAGGTGCGCTTTCGCCTTCTCCGCCTGGGTGAAGAGGCCGGTCGACTCGATCACGATGTCGACGCCCAGCTCCTTCCACGGCA
>JBDTUR010000120.1:0-6513 GCA_040007635.1 Chloroflexota bacterium | reverse complement strand
GCGGCACCTGTGGCGCGACCAGCTTGCGCTGGGAGGGCCAATGCCGCTCGTGTGGCGGCTGGAACACGCTTGTTGAAACGGTCGTAGAGCGGCCGCGCGGCGGCCCGGCGGCGCGGCGTAAAGCGGTTGCCGCGCCAGCAGTCGTGGCGTTGAACGAGGTCGCGGCGCACGACTCTGACCGTCTGGTCATCGGCCTGCGTGAGGTCGATCGCGTGCTCGGCGGCGGGCTGGTACCGGGCTCGCTGGTGCTGCTCGGGGGAGAGCCGGGCATCGGCAAATCGACGCTGGTACTGGCGGTGTGCGGCCGCATCGCGACCGACGAGCGGCGCGTCCTGTACGCATCAGGTGAGGAGTCCGCGGCCCAACTGAGGTTGCGCGCCACTCGGCTTGACCTCGCGGGTGCGACGGCAATCGACGTTCTTGCGGAAACGTCTGTGGAGCGGATCGTCGCCGCTGCAGAAGCAACGCAGCCCGGCCTCGTCATCGTCGACTCGATCCAGACACTCACCACTGATGAGCTCGACGGGCCCGCCGGTTCGGTCGGCCAGGTCCGCGCCGCTGCCGCGCGGCTCCAGGCCTACGCCAAAGAGAACGCTGTGCCGGTGCTCCTCGTGGGCCACGTAACAAAGGACGGGACGTTGGCCGGGCCTAAGACGCTCGAGCACCTGGTTGATGTCGTGCTGACTCTCGAGGGCGAGCGCTTTTCAGGCCTCCGGCTCCTCCGCTCCGCCAAGAACCGCTTTGGCTCGACCGAGGAAGTGGGCGTGTTCGAAATGGCCGGTAGCGGGCTGCTTGAAGTCGCCGATCCCGGCGCCGCTTTCATCGAGACAGGCTCGCTGGGTGCGCCGGGCGTCTGTGTTGCCGCGACACTCGAGGGCAGCCGGCCGCTGCTCGTGGAGGTCCAGGCGCTGGTGGCGCCGCAGGTCCACGGCTCGCCGCGGCGCACGGCCGCCGGCATTGATTCGCAGCGGCTCGCATTGTTGATCGCCGTCCTGGGCCGCCGCGCCGGATTGAACCTGGCGAGCCACGACGTGTACGCGAGCATCGTCGGCGGCCTGACGGTCGAGGAGCCGTCGCTCGATCTGCCGCTCGCCCTGGCGCTCGCATCCGCCCTGCGCGACCGGCCGCTCGTCGCGGGCACCGTCGCGTGCGGTGAAATCGGCTTGACCGGCGAGCTGCGCCCAACCGCGAGCCTTGGGCGTCGACTCCGCGAAGCGGCCCGGCTGGGCTTCACCAGGGCGATCGTGCCACGCAACACCGGCCGCGAAGATGACATCGAGGGCGTTGGCCTTGAGCTCGTCCGCGTCGGGACGCTGCGCGAGGCCATAGCCCAAGCGTTAGTCGAACGGGCTAGGGACGAGACCCGCGCAATTCCTGTAGCAATCGACGCAGCATGAATAACTTCGTCCGTCTCTTCGGTGGTGGCCTGGGCGCGGCCATCGCCGTGACGCTCGCCGGTGGCGCCCACATTCCGCCGCTCGACCTGTCATCGCTCGGCGCGGCCGTTCTGCTCCTGGCCTGGATCGCCGCCTGGGTGTTCATCGGCTATTCGATCCTGCCGTACGTCACCGTCATGCCGGCACGCTGGCTCATCGGCCGCGTCATGACTCTCACCGCGGGCGAATTCATGTCTGCGGTGGGGGGACTGCTCGTCGGCCTGTTGATCGGCGCGCTTATCGGCGTCCCCATGGCCAACCTGCCCGACCCGTATCGCTGGATTCTGCCCATCGGCACGGTCGCTGTGACGGGCCTGGGGATGATGGGTCTCACCGTGGCCAAACGCGCGGACCTGGCTGATGCGCTGCGATCGGCCGGGATATTGAAGCCTCCCACCACCGATGCACCGGTTGCACCCATGGAAGGCCCTGTTGTCTACGTCGACACCAGCGTGCTGATCGATGGCCGACTGACCGACGTCGTGGCGAGTGGCTTCCTGTGGGGCACCCTCGTCGTGCCCCGCTTTGTTGTCGCCGAGCTTCAGCACATCGCAGATCAGCGCGACCAGCAACGCCGCGCCCGAGGGCGGCGTGGGCTGGAAATCCTGGCGGTGCTCCAGAAGGATTCACGCATCGGGGTCGAGTTGACTGATGAGGATGTTTCGACCGAGACCGAAGTCGACGCGAAGCTGGTCGTGCTCGCCCGCCGGCGTGGGGCCGCGATCCTGACCAACGACTTCAACCTCAACCGCGTCGCGCAACTCGACGACGTGCGCGTCCTCAACCTGAACCACCTCGCCAATGCGATCAAGCCGGCATTCCTGCCAGGCGACACGCTGCACGTGAAGGTCACCGCGCAGGGCAAGGAGCCCGGCCAGGGCGTGGCATATCTCGACGATGGGACGCTCATCGTTGTGGAAGGCGGCACGGAGCTCATCGACAAGGAGATCGATGTCAGCGTGACGCGCGTCCTCCAGACCGTCGCGGGCCGGATGGTCTTCGCCCAGCCGCGATGAGCGGCCGTTTTGCAGACGCGGTCATCGTGGCCGCAGGCGGCTCGACCCGAATGGGCGGCGTCGACAAGATGGCCCAATTGCTGCAGGGTCGTTCGCTGCTGCAGTGGTCTGTTGATCAGATGGCGGCCGCGCAATCGGTTGCGCGGGTGGTCGTCGTGGCGCGGCCGGAGCGCGTTGCGGAATTGGCCGCGTTGCCGTGGCTGGCGGACGCGACCGTCGTCGCGGGCGGGGAGCGGCGCTCAGACTCGGTCCGAGCCGGCGTTCAGGCCGCGACGGCTGACGTCGTGCTGGTCCATGACGGGGCGCGGCCGCTTGCCTCGCCCTCGCTCGCCGATGCGGTAGCGGCTGCGGCGGCGAAACATGGTGCCGCGGTGCCAGTGCTACCCGTCGTCGACTCGCTCAAACGCGACAAGGGCGCGACGCTGGGTGAGTCGGTTGAGCGCGACGGCCTTGTGCGCGTCCAGACGCCCCAGGGTGCGCGGCGCCAGCTGCTGCTCGACGCCATGGCTGCGGCCAAAGGCGAGGCGTTTTCTGATGAGGCCGCTCTGCTCGACAGCCGCGGCATCGCGATAGCCACCGTCCCGGGCGAGCCGCAGAACATCAAGGTCACGCTGCCCGAGGATCTGGCGTTTGTCCGCGCCCTGGCACGAGGCGGCAGCGAGACAAGAGTTGGGCTGGGTCAGGACAGCCATGGCTTCGGCCTGGACCTCGGCCTGTGGCTGGGCGGCATCCAAATCGCCAACGCGCCGCGCCTGTACGGCCATTCCGACGGCGACGTCGTCCTCCACGCGATCGCAACCGCAATCCTGTCCGCGACCGGCAATGGCGACCTCGGCCGCCTCTTCCCATCGGACGACAAGCGGACGACGGGAATTGCCAGCTCGGAGCTTCTGCACCGAGCCGTCGCCAAAGCGAACGAGTCGGGCTGGGCAGTCGAGTCGGCGCAGGTGTCAGTGGTCGGCGTCCGGCCCAAGCTGGGTGGTCAGAGGCTTGACGCGATGGCAGCAAACATCGCTGGACTGCTGGCGGTCAGTCGGGATTCCGTGGCCGTTAACGCATCGACCGGCAACCTATCGGGCGACGAGGGTGCGGGCCGCGTGATCAGCGCCACAGCACTGGTGACGCTCAATAGGCGATGATGCGCGCCCCATGTCCTTGCATCTCACGAACACGCTGGGTGGCCAGCTAGAGGAATTCGCGCCGCTCGACGCCGGCAGCGTCCGCATGTACTCGTGCGGTCCGACCGTTTACGGCCCGTCGCACGTCGGCAACTTCCGCGCGTTCCTGCTGGGCGATCTGGTCAGCCGCTACCTGCGCTGGTCGGGCTACAAGGTCACCTGGGTCATGAACATCACCGACGTGGACGATCGGATCATTCGCGACCTGGGGGAGAAAGGCGGCACGCTCGACGAGCTGACTGCGCCGCACATCGCGCGCTTTCTGGTCGGCCTGGGCGAGCTGCGCGTCGGCCCGCCCGACGTGCTGACGCGCGCAACTGAGCACATCCCGGAGATGGCGTCTTTGATCGCGCGGCTGCTGGCCAACGGCCACGCCTACAAGACCGACGATGGCTCGATCTTCTTCCGCATCTCGTCGTGGCCGGCGTACGGTGCACTCGCGCGCCTCGAGCCGGGCGCGGCCCGCCAGACCGACCGCGTGGCCGCAGATGACTACGGCAAGGACGACGTGCGCGACTTCGCACTGTGGAAGGGGAGTAAACCGGGTGAGCCCTCGTGGGACACGGAGATCGGCCCGGGGCGCCCCGGTTGGCACATCGAGTGCTCGGCGATGAGCATGAAGCAGCTCGGTGAGTCGTTCGACATTCACACCGGCGGCGTCGATTTGGTCTTTCCCCATCACGAGAACGAGATCGCCCAGAGCGAGGCCGCGACCGGTAAGAAGTTCGTCAGGACCTGGCTGCACAACGCCCACCTGCAGCTGCGCGGCACCAAGATGGCCCGGCGCGTGGGCAACATCACGCGGCCAGCCGACGTTTACGCAGAGGGCTACACACCGGTCGAGCTGCGCTACGCGCTCCTGGCGACGCACTACCGCGCGCCACTCGAATGGGGCGACGACACTTTGGATCACGCCCGCGCGGCGGTCGAGCGCCTGTCCACGGCGGTTGCGGCCCTCGATGCTTACGAGGAGGAAAAGGCCGACGATCCCGAACTTCCGGCTGCCCTCGAATCGGCCCTGGGGGCGTTCAAGCTGGCATTGGATGACGATCTCAACGTTTCGGGCGCCCTGGGGGCTGTGTTCGACCTCGTGCGGGAGTTGAATAGGCGCGTGGATACGCGCTCGCTTTCAACTGCCGATGCGCGCCGCGCCGCCGCGGCGCTGCGCGACTTCGACCGCGTGCTGGGCGTGATCTCCGTTCCTGACGCCCTGCCTGAAGGTGCGGCGGCGCTCCTCGAAGCGCGCGCTGCGGCCCGCGCCGCCAAAGAATGGGCGAAGTCCGACGAGTTGCGCGACACGCTCGGTGCGCTGGGCGTGGCCGTGGAAGACACGCGCGACGGTCAGCGCTGGCGCGTGGTCGGGAAGCTCTCAGATGGCTGATCGGCCGCGCACTCCGCGTCCCGGCGGATTTCGTCCCGGCGGGGCACGCCCTGGTGGCTCGCGTCCCGGTGGGCCTCGTCCCGGCGGCTCCGGCGGGCCGCGCCGCAGTGGACCCGGCGGCGGCGGTGGCGGCTTCACGCCGCGTCCCGACGGCGATCGATCGCAGCGCGACTTCAACGACAGGCCGCGGCGCGACTTCCCTGATCGGCCGCAGCGCGATTTCGGCGATCACCCTCGACCCAGCTATGGCGACCGCCCCAAGCGTGATTTCAGCGACCGGCCGCGGCGCGACTTCAATAGCCCCGCCAGCGAGCGCCCGCGTCGCAATTTCGAAGATCGTCCCCGACGCGACTTCAGCGATCGACCACAACGCGACTTCGGCAATCGACCGCAGGGCAACTTCAGCGATCGGCCGCAGGGCAACTTCAGCGACCGGCCGCAGCGCTATCAAGGCCCCGGTCCGCGCCAGGAGCGTACATTCGATCGACCCGAACGCGGCTTTGGGCGACCAGTCCGCAGCTTCGATACCCGCCGTCCGCGCATCTCGCCCGCGTCCGACACCGGCGCGCGGCTCGGGGAGGGGGAGGAGCTCATCGCCGGCAAGCGTCCGGTCGAAGAGGCCTTCGCGGCACGACGTGAAGCGCTCCGGCTGCTTATCGTCCCAGAGCGCCGCGCGGCCCTTGACGCGCTCGCGATACACGCCACAACCCTGCGCATCCCGGTGATCGAGGTCGAGGGCGGCTCGCTCACTGCGCTCGCTGGGTTCGACGGCCACCAGGGCGTCGCGCTCGTCGTCAAGCCGCGCGCCCAGGCTGACGTTGACACCATCCTCGCCCACGCTCGCGGCCGCAGGACCGCGCCGTTCATCCTGATTCTTGACTCGCTCGAAGATCCCCAGAACTTCGGCACGCTCCTGCGGTCAGCCGAGGCGTGCGGGGTCGATGGCGTGATCTATCCCACACGCCGCGCGGCACCCCTTACTGCAGCAGCAATCAAGGCCTCCGCCGGCGCCACTGAACACCTGCTGCTCGCCCCGGTCGACGATCTCGCGGGCACCCTGGCCGACCTCCACACCCAAGGCCTGCGCGTCGTCGGCGCCGACGAGAACGCATCGCTGAGCTACGCCGAAGCGGACCTGCGCGGGCCGATCGCGCTCGTCGTGGGCAGCGAAGGTAAAGGCATGTCCGGTCCGGTGAAGCGCCGGCTGGATCTGGCGGTGCGTATCCCGATGCGCGGCAAGATCGAGTCGCTCAACGCCGCAGTTGCCGGTTCGATTCTGCTGTTCGCCGCGGCTCAGCAGCGACCAGCTGAGGTGCCATCAGC
The DNA here is from genome assembly GCA_040007635.1 of Chloroflexota bacterium. Taxonomy (GTDB): domain Bacteria; phylum Chloroflexota; class Limnocylindria; order Limnocylindrales; family CSP1-4; genus JALYGJ01. Next base: position 179 of record JBDTUR010000120.1, on the reverse strand, counting down.
CAATGCCGACCAACCGCAGGATGCCCAGCCCGCGCCCGAACCCACGGCCAAGGAGTCCGAACCGAAGCCCATGTCGGCCAAGTCGGCCAAGTCGGCCAAACCAAAGCGGACGCAAATCGTCCAGGTGGACGCTGCCTTGATGGACGGCGGCGACGAGGGATTGCTGCCCTAGGCCGCGT
>JBDTUR010000119.1:0-6576 GCA_040007635.1 Chloroflexota bacterium | reverse complement strand
GGCTCATCTTCGCGCCGCGACTCTTGCTGCCGCTGGCGCCGTTCCTGCGCCGCTTCCCGCTCGTGCGGGCGGCGCGGACGCGGCTGCTCAACATGAACTCGGAGGTGAAGCCACGCGCACCCATGGACCCGGTACTGCGGCGCGAGCTGCTCGACGAGTTCAGGCCAGAGATCGAGCGCCTGGGCAGGCTGATTGGGCGTGACCTGTCGGCGTGGCTGGAGCCCGATCTGACGAACCCCGCGTGAAGCGCCCCGACTTCTTCATCGTTGGGGCGTTCAAGGCGGGCACGACGGCGCTGTACGAGTACCTCCGCGCCCATCCGCAGATCTTCATGAGCGTGCCCAAGGAACCGATGTACTTCGGTGCCGACCTCACGCCGCGTTACCGGCGCATGACTGCGCCTGAATACCTGGCGCTCTTCAACGGCGCCCGCGCCGACCAGCGCGCCGGCGAAGCCTCGCCCTGGTACCTGTACTCGACTATGGCGCCGGCGGAGATCAAGGCCTTCGAGCCGGCGGCGCGGATCGTGATCATGCTGCGCAACCCGGTCGACGTCATGTATTCGCAGCACAGCCAATTGGTGTTCAACCAGCGCGAGGACCTGACCGACTTCGGCGCGGCGCTCGATGCCGAGCCAGACCGCCTTGCCGGCCGGCGCATCCCCCCGGACGCCATCCGACCGGAAGCTCTCTTCTATCGGAAGTCGGTTCGATTCGCGGAGCAGGTCCGGCGCTACCTCGAGGTCTTTGGCCGCGACGCCATCCAGTTCGTCGTCTTCGATGACCTGGCGGCTGATGCCGCCGGCGTCTACCGCGCGACGCTGGAATTCCTGGAGGTCGATCCCAATTTCCCCTTGGACCCGACCGTATACAACCCCAACCGCTCTGCGCGCTCAGGCCGGATGCAGCGCGCGATCTTCGCGCCGCCACCGGCGCTGCGCGGCCTGTTTGGCCGGCTGCGCCAGGTACCGCTGTTGCACCGAGTGCGCGACCGCCTGGTCACGGCCAACAGCCGCCCTGCGGAGCGCCAGAAGATGGACCCGGCGTTGCGCGCGGCGCTGACCGCCGAGTTCGCGCCGCAGGTGACCGAGCTGGGCGAGATCATCGGGCGCGACCTCTCAGCGTGGAGCCGGGCATGAACGACGCGCAGCTTGCGGCGCGTGAGGTCGCGGTTCCCAACACCGGCGTCAGCGTCCACAACATCGCCTTCGACGAGGCGGTGGAGCTCGTCGTGCGCTGGGCGCGCGAGGGCAGTGGCGGCTACGTGTCAACGCCCAACGTGGATCATCTCGTGCGCGTGCGGCGCGACCCGGAGTTCCTGGCGCTCGTCCGTGGCGCGCGGCTGCGGCTGCCCGATGGCATGGGCCTCATCTACGGCATGCGTCTCGCGCGGCGGCGGTTGCGCGGCGCGGTCCACGGCCGCCTGCTGCCCGAGGCGATTGTCCGCGCGACGGCGGGTGACCCTGTCGCATTGGCACTGATCGGCGGCCGCGACGACGCACCATCGAAAGCCACTGAGCGGCTCCAGGCGCTGGGTGGCAACGTTGTCGCCGCCGTCAGCCCAGCGATGGGCTTCGAGATCGCCGGCGCGCTCGATGAGGAAGCGACACGGACCCTTGTCGCCGCCCAGCCGCGCGTCCTGATCGTGGGCTTTGGCGCGCCCAAGCAGGAACGCTGGATGGCGCACCACGCCACGGATTTCCCGCAGACCGTGATGATCGGCCTGGGCCAGACGATCGACGTCCTGGGCGGCCGCGTTCCAGCGGCGCCGGCATGGATGACCAAGGTTGGCCTGGAGTGGGCATTCCGCATGCTGCGCGACCCGGTGCGCATCGGCCGGCGCGTCTTTGTTGACGATCCGCCATTCTTCTGGTGGATGCTGCGCGCCCGGCTGGGGCGCTGACTTTGCCTGGGGGGGGATAATTCCAACCATGTCGCGACCTCGACGCCTGGCGCTCTTGTTTTCACTGACTGTCGTCATGACCGGCTCGGGCGCGCTCGCTGGCCCGGTCGCCGCGAACGCGCGCGGCTTCGACCCGTTGCCCTGGCTGGGCCTCGCCGCCCAACTGGCGGGGCCAGCGTTCCCCAGCTCGATCAACAAGGGCAGTGATAACCGTTTGACGGTGATGCTGGTTGGCTCCGACTGGCGGCCCCGCCTGGCTGGCACCGGCGAGCGGACGGACTCGATGATCTTCATGACCATCAACAACGGCGTGATCTCCGCTGTCAGCCTGCCGCGCGACGTGGGCAACGTGCCTATCGCGCCCGGGGTCATCTACAAGCCCAAGATCAATGGCCTGTTCAAGTACTACAAGGCTCAGACCGGCCTCACCGACCCCCTTGCCGCGCGTAACGCCGCGCTCCAACGCATGCGCACGTCGTTCCAGTACACCTTCGGGATCCAGATCGACTACGTCGTCTACACCCGGTTCACGGCTTTTGAGCGGCTGGTCGGCAACGTTGCCGGGGTGCCGCTCACCGTGCCCAAGGCGATCTACGACAAGAGCATCGTCGACGAGCGCTACCCCAACAACCAGCACGGGGCCAAGTTCAACGCCGGGTTCACCGTCGAGCAGGGCATCACCGCGCCTCCGTGCTACACGGTCGGTTCGCCCACGATTAATTGGAGCAACACGCCCAATTGCGTTCGCGCACTTGAATACGTGCGCACCCGCCACGGTGCGGGCAATAACGACTGGGTGCGCGGCCGCCGTCAGCAGAGCTTCATCTACTCCGCCATCCAGCGCGTCCTGAACCGCGGCAACGGTTCGAGCCTTGAGTCGCTCCGACTTTCCGCCCTGAGCAACTCGACCGACTTCTACACGACGCTGCCCACTGATGCGGGGAGCGTCCTACAAATGTTCGGCCTGCTCCAGGGGGCGACGATGCCCAACCAGGCGGTGCTCCAGCCGTCGAAGTACGCGTTCACCGTTCCTGGCACGTTCAAGCAACAGCTCAAGATCGACGTGGTGCGCACACTGATGCATTCCTGGTTCGGGCCGCTCCCCTAGGTTTGGCCGCGCTTCTGCCCGCCGCCCCATGCTGATTCGCCAGTTCATCGTCGAAGGGCTGGGCCATATCAGCGCCCTTGTCGCCGACGACGCGCGCGGCCTTGCCGTCGTCGTCGATCCGCGGCGCGATGTCGATGTCTATCTCGATGCGGCCGCCGAGCGTGGCTGGCGCATCAGCCATGTGCTGGAAACCCACCTCCATAACGACTACATCAGCGGCGGGCCTGAGCTCGCCCTCCTGACCGGCGCGCAACACGTGATAGGCGCCCGGGCGGAGGCTGCGTACGAGCACATGCCGGTTCACGATGGCGACGCGTTTGATCTTGGAACGCTCCGCTTCACGGTGCTCGACACGCCCGGCCACACGCCCGAGCACGTGGCATACACGCTGGCCGATCGGAGCCGGGCCGACGATCCGCTGGCGGTGTTCACCGGTGGCTCGCTGTTGGTCGGGGCAGTCGGCCGGACCGATCTCCTGGGCCAGGAAAACGCCGCGCCATACGCACGGGCGCAGTTCCATTCGCTCCACGACACGCTGCTCGAGCAAGCCGATTACGTGGGCGTGCTGCCGACCCATGGCGGTGGCTCGCTCTGTTCCAAGGACATCGCGACGACCCCGTCCACGTCGATCGGCTATGAGCGACGCCACAACGAGTTGCTTGGAATCGCGGACGTGGAGGACTTCGTCCGCGCGTTACTGACCGATCAACCGGGCTTTCCGCGCTATTTCGCGCGGATGCGGCCGATCAACAAGGCGGGCGCGGCCCCGCTGGGCTCCATCCCGGGCCCGCGCAGCCTGACGGTGCCCGAGGTGCAGGCTCTTGTCGGTGGTGACGGTCTCGTCATCGATGCGCGGCCGGGCCGCGATTTCGCCGCGGGGCATCTGCCCGGCGCCTATTCCATCCCTGCGGGATCATCGTTTGGGACCTGGTTGGGCTGGGTGGTGCCGGCGGATCGGCCGTTGGTGCTAGTGCTCGATGCGGCTGCTGATTGGGACAATCTGCTGCGCCAGGCCCTGCGCATCGGCTACGACGAGGTTCGCGGGTACCTCTCGTCCGTGGCCGATTGGCAGGCGGCCGGGTTGCCGCTCGAGACGAGCAAGCGGGCCAGCGTCGAAGACCTCGCCGCGCGGCTCAATGGCGCGCCGGATGCGCCGCTCGTGCTCGACGTGCGCCAGCACGACGAATACGCGGAGGGTCACGTTCCGGGCTCGCTCCACCTGATGGGCGGCGACCTGCCCGACCGCCTGTCTGAGCTGCCGCGGCACCGACCGATCGTGACCATCTGCCAGACCGGTTATCGCTCCGCGGTCGCGGCCGGGCTGCTGGCCCGCGCCGGTTTCACGGACGTGGCGTCGATCGATACCGGCGTTGCGGCCTGGCGCCGCGCGGGCTTGCCCATCGAGTGCGGCGACTGATCAAGAGGACAATCGCCGGATGAGTGATCCCGGCGACAGCACGTACGACGTAGTCATCGTCGGTGCGGGCATCGTCGGGCTGGCCACGGGGCTCAAATTGCTGCGTCTCTCCCCGGACTTGCGCCTCGCGCTAGTCGAGGCGGCCGATCAGGTGGCTGCCCACCAGACGAGCCACAACAGCGGCGTGGTGCACGCCGGCTTGTATTACGCGCCGGGCTCGCTGAAGGCGCGCCTGTGTCGCGACGGTAAAGAGCAGCTCGAGCAGTACGCCGCGGAGCGCGGCATACCCATCGAGCGCGTCGGCAAGCTCGTAGTCGCGCTCGACGAAGCTGAGCGACCGCGCTTGGAAGCTCTCGCCGCGCGCGCCGATGCGAACGGGGTACCGGGGCTGGAGCTGCTCAGCCAAGAAGCGTTGCGCGAACGCGAACCGCACGCCGCTGGGATCGCGGCGCTGTGGAGCCCAACGACTGCGATCATCGATTTCGAGCGTGTCGCGCAGGCCTTTGCGACGGACGTGCGCGATCTGGGCGGCGCGATTCACCTGTCGCGCCGCGTGACCTCTATTGCGACTGCTGGCAGGGATATCGTCCTCGCCACGCCGCACGGCCCACTTCTGACGCGCAACCTGATCACGTGCGCCGGCATGCAGGCCGACCGCGTGGCGCGGATGACCGGTTATGAGTCGGCCGCGCAGATGGTGCCTTTCCGCGGCGACTACTACGTGCTCAGGGAAGACGCCCGATCACTGGTGCGCGGCCTGATCTACCCGTTGCCCGATCCGCGCTTTCCCTTCCTGGGCGTCCACTTCACGCGCCGGATCGACGGCGCGGTCTGGGCCGGACCAAACGCCGTGCTCGCCTTCGCGCGCAATGGCTACCGGCGGCGGGACATCAGCCTGCGTGACCTGGCTGGGACGATCCGCCATCCCGGTTTCCTGCGGCTTGCGGCGCGGCACTGGCGGATGGGTGCCGGAGAGATGGCGCGCGACGCATCGAAGCGCCTCTTCCATCGCCGCCTACAGCGCTACCTGCCGGAATTGCGTATCGATCAGCTGGCGCCCGGCCCATCAGGTGTGCGCGCAATGCTCGTCGAGCGTAACGGCGCACTCGTCGATGACTTCGTCTTTGGCGGCTCGGGCCGCGTGCTGCATGTCCTCAACGCACCGTCGCCCGCGGCGACCGCCGCGCTCGCCATCGGCGACCAACTCGCTATGCGTGCCATGACTCAATTCGGACTCGACGCGGCCAGCGGATCGGCCTAACGTGGTCGCGGTGGTAACACGCGTCGCGTTCGCCCTTGCCCTCGTCCTCGCCGGATCGGCCCTGACCCACGCCTGGTTCGCGCCCGTCAGGGCCTGAATTCAGCCCCGGTGTGGCGCCGGAGGGCATAATGGCGCCACTTCCGGAGGGGGTTTCCATGAGCCGTGTGATCAGACTCCCGTTTGCGGCCGTGCTCGTTTTGGCCTTGGCCGGCGGCACGCCCTTCGCCGCGCCGGTCGCTGCGGCGTCGGTCAACTCGTTGCGCCTGAGTGCCACTTACGACGTTTCAGCGAGCTTCTCGTGGGCGACACGGGCGGTAAGCGTTCACACGACTGCGCACGTAACCAATTCCTCTGGTGCCAGCGTGTCGACTATCGCCTTCAACCTGGCCACGCTGCACACCGGCGCGGCTCACGTGGGGGTCGTGACGGTGCGCGGCAGCGCCGCAACCGAGACGATCAAGGATCAGACCGTACTGGTGCCCGTCAGCCCGGCTCTTGGTGCGGGCAGCAGCGCGGACATCGTCATCAACTACACGGCCAACCTGGCCTCGACCGGTGGCGGTTACAAATGGGAGTTCACCCGGGCCAACGGGGTAATGACCGCGTATCGCTGGATCCCATGGCTGTCGCGCACGATCCGCTTCAGCAATGCCGGTGGCGGTGAGGCGACGGAGACGCCCACGACCAGTCACGTCCATGTCGTGCTCACCACCGATCAGTCGCTGGTCATTGCCAGCAGCGGCCAGCTCACCAATGCCAACGGGCTGACCAAGACCTTCGACGCCTACAACGTTCGCGACTTCAACTTCAGTGCCGCGCCGGACTATCACACCGCGTCGCGCACGACCGGCGGCACGACGATCACCTTCTACTACCGCACGCTCAGCT
>JBDTUR010000118.1:0-6612 GCA_040007635.1 Chloroflexota bacterium | reverse complement strand
GACTCACGGCCCTCAGACATATCAGCCGGCGATGACACACTCCGGGTTGAGATGCCACGCCTCCGCTCGATACAGGAACACCTCAATCACTGGATGCTCGGATACGTCAGCCTGGCCATCGTCGCTGGCCTCGTCCTGGGGAGCGCACTTGAGGGGGTCACGAAGACAAACTCCGGGGCGGTCGGCGGGCTCACCACGGTCGCGGTCTTCCTGATCATCTACCCGATGATGGTCAACGTCCGGTTCGGGGCCCTGCGGCAGGCCGGACGCAACGTGCGCGGGATCGGCATCGCGCTCTTCTTCAACTTCGTCTGGGCACCGATCGTTGGCTGGCTGCTGGCCGCAGTCTTTCTGCCGGACCCGCTGCTCGCGCTCGGCTTCCTGCTGGTCATGGTCGTGCCCTGCTCGAGCATGGCCATCGGCTACACCGGGCTGGCCAAGGGCGACCTCGAGCTGGCCACCGTCGTCGTGGCCCTGAGCTTCGTCCTCGCGATTGTCGCGGTCCCGGTCTGGATGACCGTCTTCGCGGGCAGCTATGCCATCGCGGTGCCGATGGGGGATTTGGTCAATTCCATCGTCACGGTCCTCCTGGCACCGATGGTCCTCGGCTACGCCACCCGCCGCGTCCTGGTCCGCTGGCTCGGACACGAGCGCTTCGCGGCGATCGGGCCGCTCTTCCCGGCGCTCTCGCTGCTGGGCATGTACTCGATCGTGTTCCTCATCTTCTTCGGCAAGGCGGCGCTCATCCTCGATCGCTGGCAGACCGTCGCGATCCTGCTCATCCCCAACGCCATCTTCATCGGCCTGAGCCTGGCCGTGCTGACATGGCTCGACCGGCGCCTGCACCTCGGGTACGCCGAGCACATGGCGGTCGCGTTCGCGAGCACTGGCAAGAACAACGGCACCGCGATCGCCATCGCGACCACCGCCTTCTCGCCGCTGGTGGCCATCCCGGCGGCGACAATGCCGATCTTCCAGATCCTGCTCATGGTCCTGTACCTGCGAGCCGCACCGCGGCTGCGGGCGTGGTTCCGGCCGGCCGGCATGCCAGCCGTGGACACTGCCGCCACCCCGAGACCGGCGTGAGCGCCCCGATGGAGCCAGCGGTACCCACTGTCCCGCCGCCCACGCACGCCGCGGTGATCGCGAAGATCAGGCCGTCCGGGCGACTGGTCGTCGCCCTCGTACTCTCGCTGGGTGTCTTCGTCCTCGAGGCGGGTGGCGGCCTCGTCACCGGCAGCCTCGCACTCCTGGGCGACGCGACCCATGTCCTCGTCGATGTCGTCGTCGTGCTCATCGGCCTCGGCGCCGCGCGCTTCGCGTCACGCGAGCCCAACGCCGGCCACACCTACGGCTTCCACCGGTTCGAGGCGATCGGCGCACTCGCGAACGCCGTGCTGCTCATCACCGCATCGGCGATCGTGTTCGTGGAGAGCATCGACCGTCTCTTCTCCCCATCAGACGTCGACGCACCGGTGGTGCTTGCCGTGGCCTTCGTCGGGTTCGTCGTCAACGGCATCTCGGCGCTAGTCGTCCACGGGATCGACCGACGAACCGAGGCGACCAGGGTGCTCGTCCTCCATCTCGCCGGCGACGCCGTCGGGTCCCTGGCCGTGATCGCGTCCGCGCTGATCATCATGGCCGGCGGCCCGGCCGCGGCCGACCCGCTGGCAAGCCTCGCCATCGCGGTCCTGCTCGGGCTCGCGGGGCTGCGCCTGCTCGGGCGGATCGTCCACCTGCTGTCCGAGGGGGTGCCGACGGGCGTGTCGATGGCGGCCGCGAGCGCGGCGCTCCATGCGGTTCCGGGCGTCAGCGGCGTGCACGACCTGCACTTGTGGGCGCTTGCGGACGACCTGCCCGTCATCACCGCCCACCTCGAGACCGGGATCGGCGCCGACGGACGCCGGATCCTGCTCGATGCCACGGAGACCCTCCGCCGCGTCGGGGTCGGCCACGCAACGCTCCAGCTCGAGTCCGAGCCCTGCGGTCAGGGCCGCCCGGCCGGGGGCGGGACCCCGCCATGACGCCACCGATCGCGCGCCGCCCGACGCACATCCAGACAGAACGGAGCCGCCGATGACCAGCCCAGCACAACCCAAGACGATGGCCGTCCACACGAGCCGTCTCGACGCCTTCACGGCGGACGTCCGAGCGGGCACCTGGACGGCGACCTGGGCGATCACCGGTACCCAGCCGGTGGCCGCCCCGAAACCGACTGAGGCCCTGATCGGCGCCCTGGCCGCCTGCATGCCCTTGGTCGAATCGGGCGCCGAGGGCGGTGTCTACCGCTTGCTGCTTCGGAAGAAGTCGTGATGACGCACACACAGCCAACAGGAGTTGACATGACCGAGACAAACCACGCAGTGGTGACACCGCGCTTCCACGTGGAGGTGAAGCGGACCAGCGGCCAGATGGCGCGGGCGGAGGCCCACGGGCAGACGCTCGACCTGGCCATCAAGGGCGGCGACCCGACCCTGGGCTTCACCGCCCCCGAGGCACTGCTCGCCTCGTTCGGCGCCTGCATCCTGTCCGGCATCACGCGCGACGCGGCCGAGCGTGGGTTGCGTGTCGACCACGCGGAGGTCGTCTTCGACGGCGTTAAGCACATCGACCCGCTGGGCATCGACCCGCTGGGCATCGACCCGCTGAGCTACCGGGTGGTTATCCACAGCCCGGAGCCCGCGGAGATGCTTCAGGACCTTTATCACCGGGCGACCACGGACGGCGCGGCGACCAATGCGCTGCTAGGCGGGATCAGCCCGACCGGCGAGCTGGTCATCGAGTCGGCCGGCACGGAGGCGCCGACATCCGGCGTGCATCTGCTCGAGGGGGCCGCACGATGAAGATCGCAGCGGTCTCGGAGGACGGCACGACCATCAGCGCGCACTTCGGCCGCGCGCCGTTCTACGTCGTCGTCACCGTCGAAGATGGCCGGATCGTGGCCCGCGAGACACGCCAGAAGTTGGGCCACACGCAATTCGCTCCGAAGTCGGACGCGACAGAGCGTCAGCCCGACGCGCGCGGGCACGGCTTCGACACCGCATCCCAGGACCGACACGCGCTGATGGCCGCGACCATCAGCGACTGTCAGGTGCTGCTCGCGCGGGGGATGGGGGCGGGCATGTACGAGAGCATGCGCGACGCTGGCATCCGCCCCATCGTGACCGACATCGCCGACATCAATGCAGCGGTCGCTGGCTACCTCGCCGGCGATCTGTTCGATCACGTGGAGCGGCTGCACTAACGCATCGCACCAACTCGGGTCCTCGCCCACCAGCCACCAAGGAGCCATCCAATGAACGAAACCGCAACTGTCACCAAGTCGGCGAACGGCGCCGACATCCTTACCGACGCTCTCGCCTTCCACGGCCACAAATGCTGGGCCAGCACTGCCGGCGTTCGCCTGGGCCTTGCGGCGATGCGCGAGCTGGGCGTCGAGCGCGCCGGGGCCAAGGAGTTGCACGCGATCATCGAGACGGGCGACTACCACGGCGGGATGTGCTTCGGCGACGGCATCCAGTTCACCACCGGCTGCACGTTCGGCAAGGGCAACATCGAGAAGTCGGGCGAGGGCAAATTCGCGGTCACGCTCATCGACAAGGCGTCGGGTCGGGCCGTTCGAGTCGCTTACAAGCCGACCCTCCAGCCGCAGATCAAGTCCACGCCGTTCATGCAGAAACGCGCCGCAGGCGTGCCGCCCACCCAGATCCCCGAGGAGGAGCAGATGGAGGTCGTCCGCCTCGTCTGGGACGCACCGGCTGCGGCAATCATGACCGTGGGAGTGATCGAGGCGCGCGACTGGAGCGAGCCCGAGGAGGTCGTCCGGTTCGCGGTCTGCCCGCGCTGCCACGAGCTCGTCGCGGAACCATACCTGCGCGTCGCGGAGGGAACCGTGCTCTGCGCCGCCTGCTCGGGATACCCGCGCTAAGGCAGGGTCGACGGCGAACAAGCGATGCTGCTCTATGTCGTGGGCGGGCTGGCAGTCTTTGTCGGCTCAGGAGTCATGGCGATGGCCGGCCTGGGTGCCGCGTTCCTGTTCGTGCCGCTCTTCTATTACCTTGGCGTGCCACTCGGCGAAGCGACCTCGACCGCCCTCCTGCTCAACGCCGTCAGCCTTTCGGCGGCGACCATCGCTTATGCACGGGGAGGCCTGATCGACTGGCGCGCCGGCATTCCGGTGCTCATCGCGGCGGTAATCCTCGCCCCGTTAGGGGCCGCCATCACCCCGCAGGTCGACCGGGAGCTGCTGCTCGGCCTGTTCGTTGGTTTCCTCGTGTTCGCCGGCGCGATGATGCTGTTCTACCGGCCGCGCGCCAACGACCGCGACCGTGGCGCCGCGGCTGAGGCCGGCATCGGCGCTGCACTGGGCAGCGTTGCGGGCTTCCTGGGCGGGCTCCTTGGTGTGGGCGGCGGCAACATCGTCCTGCCCGGGCTGACCTGGCTTGGACTGCCGGCCAAGGTCGCCGCCGGCACCACCGCCCTAGTCGTCGTGTTCGCATCGCTATCGGGCTTCCTGGGCCATGTGGCACTGGGTGGGCTCGACGCGGTCTTCCTGCTCACGATGGCGGTCCTTGCGACGGCTGGTTCGCTTGTCGGCGCGCGCGTGATGCAGACCCGGCTCAGCAGCGCGCAACTCAAGAGGTTCATCGGGATCCTGCTCTTGGTCATCGCCGCAAAGATGGCCTTGGATCTGCTCGGATGAAAGCCAACTGCTCTGACACCACACACCGAAAGGGACTGCGATGACCATCGCTGACGTTGACGATCGATCCGGGACCCCAGCGCTCGCCCGTCTGCGCGGCTTCCATCCGGGCTGGTATGGCGCGGTCATGGGCACCGCGATCGTCGGCATCGTCGCCTACCAGAACCCGGGGCAGGTCTCCGGCCTTGAAGACATCCTGCGCGCGTTCGGCGTGCTGATGGTCGCGCTGTCAGGGCTGCTCGCGGTGGGCCTTGGGCTTCCCTACGTAGCGCGCTGGCTGCGCCACCCCGACGCGGCCCGCGCCGACCTGGCCAACCCGGTGACCGGCGCGCTGTATGCGACATTCCCAGCCGGGATCCTCGTCCTGGCCGTGGGAATCGCGACCGTGGGTCCGTCGGTCCTCTCTACGGATGCGTCGACCGCGCTGGTGGCAATCCTGGCGGTCGTCGGGATCGTGCTCGCGTTCGGCATGAGCGTGCTCTTTGCGGCGTTGCTCTTCACGAGTCACGCCGTGGAACCCCACGCGGTGAACGGCGGCTGGTTCATCCCGCCGGTGGTGATGATCATCGTCCCGATGGTCCTGGTGCCGCTGGCTCAGTCGGTCGCCGTCACAGACCTGCCGCTGCTCGCCTTCGCTGGCTACGCATCGTGGGGCATGGGATTCCTACTCTTCGTGCTGGTCGCCTCCATGCTCTACGACCGGCTCGTCTTCCATCCGCTGCCCGCTGCCCCGCTGGCGCCCTCGCTCTGGATCGGACTTGGCCCGATCGGCGTCGGGAGCCTCGCGTTGCTTGGCTTGGGCCGCCTCGGCGCGCCCATGTGGGGCGACGCTGCGCCCGCCGTGACCGCCATATCGTCGATCGGGGCCGCCGCGCTCTGGGGGTTCGGTGTCTGGTGGCTCGCGGCGGCGCTGGTCCTTCTGGGTGCCTATCTACGGCGCGGTCGGCTGCCCTACGGGCTCGGCTGGTGGGCATTCACGTTCCCGCTCGGGGCTTTCACGGCCAGCACAATCGCGCTGGCTCGAGCATGGCACGTGGGCGTTCTTGAGTCGTTCGGGGCGATCCTTTTCGTTGCGCTGGTCGTCTTCTGGCTTGTCGTCACCGCCGGCACCCTCCGTGCCATACGCACGGGCCAGATCTGGCGTCGCTGACGCGGGTGAGAGCAGGCCATTTGGCCCCCGAAGAATCGACCCGTGGCCCGGTACCATGTCATCAATAAATGACACACTGATACCTGAGATGTCCGACGCGATCCAGTTTGTGCACAGGAACGTCCTATCGCTGCCCGTTGTCGCGCGCAAGCCGGAGGGCCGGCACTTTCTGACCAACCCCTCCTCGGAGGACCGATGAACGCGAACCGCCTGCTCGAGAAGCTCGAGGATTTCCGCCTGCTGCCCATCTTCGTGGTCGTCAGCATGGCCATCGGCATCGCCATCGGTAGTGTGCTGTCGATCTCGGATTTCGCGCTCACCCCGCCGATCGAGGCGATCAAGTCGATCTTTGGCGGGACGTTCGACGCCAGCGTTCCCAACGCAATCAGCCTGGGCGTGCCGATTGGGCTGTTCCTGATGATGTACCCGGCGATGACCAACGTGCATCTGGGTGAGGTGGGTGCTGCGTTCCGCTCGCCGCGGCAACTGGCGCTGGTGCTGCTCTTCAACTACTTCATCGCGCCGTTCGTGATGCTCCTGCTGGCCAACGTCTTCGTCGCGGACCCCGAGCTGCGCACGGGCCTGATCCTGTACGGCCTGGCACCGTGCATCGCGATGGTCATCATCTTCACGTACCTGGCCAAGGGCAACACGCCCATGGCGCTCGTCTTCGTCGCCCTGAACTCGATCATCCAGATGCTGCTCATCCCGGTCTATGCCCGACTCCTGATCGGCGACGTGAGCTTCGACGTTCTGGTCG
>JBDTUR010000117.1:0-6759 GCA_040007635.1 Chloroflexota bacterium | reverse complement strand
TCCCGCGCGCGATGTACTCCTTGAGGATGTCGTTCTGGATGGTGCCGCCGAGTGAGTTACGCGGCACTCCACGGGCATCGGCAACGGCGACGTAGAACGCCAGCAGGATCGCGGCCGTGGCGTTGATGGTCATCGAGGTGGTGATCTCGCCCATGGGCAGGTCGGCCAGGAGCGTCTCCATGTCGTCGATGCTCGAAATCGGGACCCCCACCCGGCCGACTTCGCCCGCGGCCGCGGATGCGTCGGGGTCGTAGCCCATCTGCGTCGGCAGGTCGAAGGCGACCGACAGCCCGGTCTGGCCCTGCGCCAGGAGGTACTTGAAGCGCCGGTTGGTCTCTGCCGCGCTGGCAAAGCCGGCGTACTGGCGCATGGTCCAGAGGCGGCCGCGGTACATCGTCGGCTGCACGCCCCGAGTGAAGGGGAATTGACCCGGTTTCCCTAGTTGTCCGGCCGCGTCCCAGCCGGCCGCCGTCGACTCGTCGTAGAGCGGCTCGACCTCGATGTCACTCGTCGTGGCGAAGCGGCGTTCGGGCGTGTCGCTCACGGCGCAAGTCTAAGCGGCACGATGTCGGTCCCGAACATGCCCGCGCGGATCATCAAGCCGTTTGCGACACGGGCTGAGCCGGGTCTAGGTGACGACGACCTCGACCAGCAAACCTCCGGCCCTGGCCCGCTCCTCGATGATGCGCAGCCCGGCTGCCTTCATCGTGGCATGCACATCTTGATCGAGACGGCAGCCACCAGACGCCCGCGACCATGCCGGTGCCAGCCGGGTTTGCAGACGCGCAATGCATTGACGGTCCGAGCGAGAGTGCTCCAGGAAGCGCATGGTGCCGCCCGGCCGAAGGACACGCTGGGCTTCGCGTAATGCCGCTCCGACATCGTCCACGGAGCACAGCACGAATGTTCCGACGACCACATCGAATCTATCGTCGGGGTAGGGCAAGGTGGCGGCGTCACCCGCCGCCAGAACGACGGTCCGCCCAAGTCGGGTGGCGCGCTGTGCGGCGAGAGCCAGTGCCGGACCGCTTGGATCGATCGCATGGAGGTTAACGTCCGTTGGGTAGGCCGAGAGGTTCAGACCCGTGCCGATCCCGATCTCGAGGACGTCGCCCCGGACCGCGGCGATGATCCGCTCGCGCGCCCGTCGGAGCCCGGCGCGGTCGGCCCCGCGCATCGCGGTGTCGTACAGGCGCGCCGTCAGGGCATCCCCGATCTGCATGGGCCGGCCGGGTGCGCGCTCGGGCAGGAACCGGTTGCCGGCGAGATTCGCGACTTGCATGAGGACTGCCGTCGCCTCGAGCTCGCGGCGGTGGCGAGCGCTCAGACCATCTGGAGTTCTCGCCCCACGGGGTCCGTCGAGCGCGAGCGCCCGACCGTAGGCATACGCTGCGGCTTCGTCCGGCGCGAAACCCAGCGGATCATGGACCGGAAGCCCGACTGCCTGCCCCCAACGCTCGTGGACACTCGCGCAGGCACGACACTGGTTGACCGAGGTCACCCCGAGCATGGCTGCCTCGCGCGTCCGAGCCCCGATCCGCCCGGGCACCAGGTACGCGGAGAGCAGGTCGGGTGCCCGCCGCGCGAGCGCCGGGATCCATCGTCGTATCGCGAGCAGCGTGAGCGTCGGGCGCTCCGCGCCGTCGGTCGGGGTCATCGCGCCCTGGTTCCCGTGTGCTGCTGGTCCAGACGCGCGCTGATCCGGGAGGCGATGGCTTCCTCGACGACCGAGTTGGGGTCGCGCAGCCCGCCGAGGATCGCGCGCACTCCAACGAGTCCGGCATACAGGGGTGGGCATGTCGGACAGGCCGCCAGGTGTGCGTCCACGGCCACTTTTGTCGCGGCGTCCAACTCGCCGTCCAGGTAGGCGGAGATGTGCCGGCGGGCCGCCCAGCAGCGTACCGGCTGGGCCAGGCTGGCTGCCCGTTTCGGGTCACCTTCGGCGAGCGCGCTCACCAGCATCATCCTTCCGCGGCGAAGCCGCTGCTTGGCCGCAGGCAGGCCGATTCGCATGGCCTCCGCGATGGCGGACACTGGCCATCCCACCGCGTCATGCAGGACTACCACCATGCGGTATCCGGCCGGCAGCCGGACGAGACCATCTTCGAGTTCGTCGCGCAGCTCTGCCCGGGCGAGAACCTGCTCCGGATCGACCGTGTAGTCATCGTCGTGCCAGCGGTCCTCGATATCGGACACCGTGAGCTCATCACGATGGGCGCGCGAACGGTCGACGACCAGGTTGATCAGGATCCGATTGAGCCACGGCCCGACCGGCGCCCCCTCGCGGAGCTGCCTGCGCCTGGCCCAGGCCCGCAGCGCCGCCTCCTGGGCCAATTCCTCGGCCACGAGCGGATCGCGGGCCAGATGGATCGCGAGCCTCGCCAGCCGCGGCAACTCGGCCTCGAGGGCGGCCCCGAAGTCGGACGCAGCCGACGCCGTGCCAACGAGGTGTTGGGTGGCGATTAGGAGTCCCTCCTGATGCGACGGTCGATCAGCGGCGAGCGCAGGCTCGGATGGCCGCGCCTGAGAATGGTCCACCGAACAAAGCGCTGAAGACGCACTTGTCGAATGTCCCGGCCAGGAGTGGCACGAGCCCGACGGCAGCCACGACGACGCCCGGCACCCCGCCGATCGCCACCAGGCCACCTACGATGAGCGCGACGCCGGCCACGATGCGCACGACTCGGCCGAGGCTGGAGGCTATGAATTGGCCGAATCGACTGGCCGCGAACCAGTTGGGCTTTTCTTGGGTCTGCATTGTCATGATGTTGCTCCCTTCGAGCGATCGGTGGGTGCTGGCTAATTTGCACCCGTCCTACCCTGAATGACGGGTGCGACATCGAAAGAGATACATGCGGCCGCGCACCATCGAGTCCGGCCGCGGTCCCCTGGCTAAGAGACCGTCAGCAGCTCGTCGTTGCGCTCCACCAGGGCGCCGACGTCGACCTTGATCTCCTTCACCGTGCCCGCGTGCGGGGCGCGAATCTCGTTCTCCATCTTCATCGCCTCGATCGCCAGCAGCCGCTGACCGGCCTCGACCTGCTCGCCGTCAGCGACCCACAGCTTCACCACGCGGCCCGGTATCTGGGCGCGCAACGTCAGGTCGGCCACGCGATGGTGAGCCGCCGCATCGCGGGCGGCGCGGTCACGCAGCTCGGCACGGGCGGCCGACTCGACGGTTGCCTCGAAACGCCAGCCACCGACCACCACTTCCAGCCGCGTACGACCTTCCGACCGATCCTCCGCGGTGCTGGGCAACGGCCGCACCGACTCGCCCCGGCCAACATGGGCGAAGCCGGCCACATCTGCGGGTGCCGGCTGGACGGTGAGCGGCAGGTCGGGGATGGTTACCCGGAGTCGGTCGGTCATCGGCGGTTCTCCGTGCCCTCGACGACGCCGGCGCGCCACCACGCCGGGGCGCCGTGACCGTTCGCTGAGGGTGTGGCCTCGTTTGAGGTGACCGTCCGGTCACGTATCGCGATCGCCGCCAATTCCGTGGCGCGCAGGGCCGCGACGGCCACGACCTCAACCGGCCGCCAGTTGCGCGCGACGTAATCCGTGGAGAGATCACTTGCCTGCGCAAAGCCACGCTGATCGACCAGCCAGCGATGGAACGGCAGTGTCGTTTGGACTCCGCCAATGACGAACTCATCGAGCGCGCGCCGGAGCCGGGCGATGGCCCGCGGCCGGTCCTCGGCCACCACCATCAGCTTGGCCAGCAGCGGGTCGTAGTTGGGGCTGACGGCACTCCCCTCCTCCACGCCGGCATCGACGCGGACACCCGGGCCGGCCGGGGTGGCCCACGCCGTGAGGACGCCCGGCGTGGGGCCAAAGTCGTGCGCCGGATCCTCGGCGGAGAGGCGCACCTCGATTGCGTGCCGTTGCGGTGTCGCGGCAGCCGCTGCGGCCGCGATGGCGCGCTGCGAGAGCGGCACACCCGCGGCGATCCAGAGCTGCTCGTGCACCAGGTCCAGATCAGCGACCAGCTCGGTCACGCCGTGCTCGACCTGCAGCCGCGCATTGACCTCGAGGAACCAGAACTCACCGTCCGGCGTGAGCAGGAACTCAGCTGTGGCCGCGTTGCGCAGACCCACGGTCCGCGCGACCTTGACGCCCAGGTCGTGCAGTGCGCGGCGTTGCGTCTCCGATAGGCCGGGTGCGGGCGCTTCCTCGACGAGCTTCTGGTGACGCCGCTGGGTGGAGCAGTCGCGCTCACCAAGAGCAACGATCGTGCCCTGGCTGTCGCCGAGCAGCTGCACTTCGACGTGGCGCGCCCGCTCGACGTAGCGCTCGAGATAAACGCTGCCATCGCCGAACGCCGCGGCCGCCTCGCGCGCAGCAGACGCCACGGCGTCCATGAGCTCCGCGAGATCGTCGACACGGCGCATGCCCCGGCCGCCGCCGCCCGCGGAAGCCTTGACGAGAACCGGAAAGCCAACCCCCGCGGCCTCCGCTTTTATCCGCTCCTTGTCCGCGCGGCTGCCAACAGGCAGTGGTTCGAACGTTCCGGGCACGACCGGCACCCCGGCCGCGGACGCCCGGTGGCGCGCGGCGAGCTTGTTGCCGAGCGACACGAGTGTCTCGTGGCCCGGCCCGACGAAGACGATGCCGGCTGCGCTACAAGCGTCGGCCAGTGCAGCTTGCTCGGACAGGAACCCGTAACCCGGGTGGATGGCCTGCGCGCGTTCTTGCGCGGCGGCCGCCAGGATTGCGTCGACCCGCAGATATGACTCGGCCGCCGCCGCGGGGCCAATGCGCACTGCCCGGTCCGCCGCCCGGACGTGGACTGCATCCGCGTCCGCGTCCGAATAGACGGCAATCGACTCGATGCCCAGCTCGCGGCAGGCGCGGATGATTCGGACAGCGATCTCGCCTCGGTTGGCGATGAGCAGCCGCTCGAACGGCTTGGTCGCCGAAGCATGCCGCCTGTCTTTGCGCAAAGACACTACAGCGGAATGTTGCCGTGTTTGCGCGGCAAGTTCGTCTGGCGCTTGCCGGCGAGCATCTCCAGCTCGGCGATCAGCCGCGGCCGGGTGTCGGCGGGCATGATCACATCGTCGATGTAGCCACGGCCCGCCGCGATGTAAGGGTTGGCGAATCGTTCCTCGTACTCGGCCCGCAACCGGGCGCGCTCCGCCGCGGCATCCTTGGCAGCGGCGATCTCGTCGCGAAAGATGATGCTGACTGCGCCCTCAGGCCCCATGACAGCGATGCTCGCGGTGGGCCAAGCGAGGTTCACGTCGCCGCGGATGTGCTTGCTGCTCATGACGTCGTACGCGCCGCCGTAAGCCTTGCGGGTGATGACCGTCAGCTTGGGCACCGTCGCCTCAGCGTATGCGTAGAGCAGCTTCGCCCCGTGGCGGATGATGCCCCCGTGCTCCTGGTGCACACCGGGCAAAAAGCCGGGCACGTCCTCAAACGTGACGAGAGGAACGTTGAACGCGTCGCAAGTGCGGATGAAGCGCGCGGCCTTATCGGATGCGTCGATGTCGAGCGCGCCCGCCAGCACCGCGGGCTGGTTGCCCACGATGCCGACTGAATGTCCGCCAAGTCGGGCAAAGCCCACGATCACGTTGGCGGCCCAGGCCGGCTGGATCTCGAGGAAGTCGGCGTCATCGACGACGCGCGTGATCACCTCGTGCATGTCATACGGCTGGTTGGCTTCGTCGGGGATCAGCTCGTCGAGGGCGCTGTCACGCCGGTCGCGCGGGTCGGCGGTGGGTCGGTCGGCTGGTTTCTCCAGGTTGTTCTGCGGCAGATGGTCGAGGATCCGCCTCGCCAACATCATTGCCGCCACCTCGTCCGCCGCCGCGAGATGAGCGACACCGCTGATCGTCGTGTGCACGCTCGCGCCGCCAAGGTGCTCGCGATCGACATCCTCGTGAGTGACTGTCTTCACCACGTCGGGGCCGGTCACGAACATGTATGAGGTGCCCTCGACCATGATCGTGAAATCAGTTATCGCCGGCGAGTAGACCGCGCCACCGGCGCACGGCCCCAACACCAGCGAGATTTGCGGCACGACGCCCGACGCAAGCGTGTTGCGCAGGAAAATGTCGGCATAGCCGCCCAGCGACACGACGCCCTCCTGGATGCGCGCACCGCCAGAGTCATTCAATCCGATTAGCGGCGCGCCCACGCGCACCGCGAGATCCATGACCTTGCAGATCTTTTCCGCGTGGGCTTCGCTGAGCGAACCGCCGAAAACCGTGAAGTCCTGGCTGAACACGAAAACAAGCCTGCCGTCGATCGTGCCGTGGCCCGTGACAACGCCGTCGCCCAGGTAGCGCTGCGACTCCAAGCCGAAGTCCGTAGCGCGGTGAGTGACGAACGCGTCGAACTCAATGAATGAGCCGGAGTCGAGCAGCAGCTCCAGGCGCTCACGCGCGGTCAGCTTGCCGCGATCGTGTTGAGCGTCAATGCGCTCCTGTCCACCACCGAGCTGTGCCTGGGCGCGCAGATCGCGCAGCCGGTCAAAGCCTTCTTTCTTGGGTGCCACGGCCAAATCGTAACAAGGTGAGATGTCCACAGAATCGGTGAACAAGTCCATGATCCTGTGGATAACCAGATGGTCTCGCGAGCGCGAACCTTGCTAGATTTGCGCTCCATCACCGGGCAGGAGGATTTTGGTGGCACGGATCATCGCCATCGCCAATCAAAAGGGCGGCGTGGGCAAGACCACCACCGCGATCAATCTCGCGGGGTCGCTCGCCGAGCAGGGCTACCGCGTTCTGTGCGTTGACATGGATCCCCAGGCCA
>JBDTUR010000116.1:0-6804 GCA_040007635.1 Chloroflexota bacterium | reverse complement strand
TACCCCTCGAGCCTGTTGCCCGATGAGGTCGAGTACGTCGTGGCCACTGACGACGGCTCGTTCGGCCACCACGGCCGCGTGACGGAGCTGGTGCCGCAGTTCGAGGCGTGGGCCGATCAGTGCTTCGCGTGCGGGCCGCAGCCAATGTTGGCGGCGCTGGCCCACCTAGCGGCGGGACGCCAGGCGCGTATGGGCGTCGCTCGGCTGGGTCCACGCCGCGGCAAAGGAACCAAGCAGGCACCGCTGGGCTCCAAGGCCGCGCGTCGCCGCGCCTGGCTCCAGGTTTCCATGGAGCAGAACATGGGCTGCGCCGTTGGGGCATGCCTGGGGTGCGTCATCATGGGCACACAGGGTCCGCAACGGGTGTGCCGCGAGGGGCCCGTATTTGCCGCCGACGAGGTGGCTTGGGAAGGATGGCGATGACTGCGCGGCTGATGCATTACGGGCCGGCAATCGGCTTCATCGGATCGGCCTTCTTCATGGTCGCGTCCGTGGTCGCGGCGATCCCATACAGGGGCACCTTGGGCGAAGGCTTTTCGCCACTCAACCACTGGGTATCCGAGCTGGGTGAGCTGGGCGTGTCGTCGCTGGCGTTGGCCTTCAACGTGGGCCTGTTCGTCGGGGGCATCGCGCTCGCCCTTTTCTTCATTGCGCTGGGCCGCCTGCGCCAATCGCGGTTGGCGTGGGTGTACGTTCCAGTCGGCTTGGTGGCCGGCGTTTCGGGCGCCCTCGTGGGCGTCTTTCCCATGAACAACCGCGGCATCCACATCGTCATGGCGCTGGGCTTCTTCGTCCTGGGTTGGGTCGCGGTTGGCGCGGCGTCGATCGACATCTGGCGCCGGCCGGAGGCGCGCTTCTCGCGCTGGTTGCCGGCCCTGGGCGCCATCACCGTGGCGGTCTTCCTGATGTTCCTGTCGGTCTACATCCCATACCTGTACACGGGCACCGGCAGCGATCGGCCGGCTTTCGCGATCGCGACTGTGCTCGAGTGGCTCGTCCTCCTCGGCATCGTCGGCTGGGTGCTCCTCGCGTCGCTGAGCTGGTGGAGATTTGCCCGTGGCAGTCGCGCCACGGCCTGAGCCACGCCTCGCGGAGGTCGATCTCAGCGTCGACCTGGGCCGCGGCCTGGTGCTGCGCAACCCGCTGTTGGTCGCGTCAGGCACGTTCGGCTACGGCACTGAATACAGCGAGGTCGTCGACGTTCAGCGACTGGGCGCGATCTGTTCCAAGGGGACCACGCTCCGGCCGCGCCAGGGCAATCCGCCACCAAGGGTCACCGAAACGCCGGCCGGGATGCTCAACTCAATTGGGCTGCAGAACCCCGGCGTCGACGGCGTTCTGGAGAAGTACGGCAGCACCTGGGCCAGCTGGGACGTGCCGGTCATCGTCAACGTCGCCGGTGAATCGGTCGACGACTACGTCGAAGTTGCGCGCCGCCTCGACGGCCAGCCGGGCGTCGCAGGCATCGAGCTCAACATCTCGTGCCCCAACGTGGGCGCCGGCGGACTTCAGTTCGCGCTGGACGCGGGCGCGGCCGGCGAGGTCACCGCGGCCGTCCGGCGCGCCACGGATTTGCCGTTGATGGTCAAACTCTCGCCCGCGGCAACGGACATCCGCGGCATCGCGCGGGCAATTGAGGCTGCCGGCGCCGACGCGATCAGCGCGGTGAACACACTGCCCGGCCTGGCGATCGACCGCGCGCGCCGCCGGCCGCTATTGGGCAACACGTTTGGCGGCCTGAGCGGTCCGGCGTTGAAGCCCGTCGCCCTAAGGGTGGTGTACGAGGTCGCGCAGGTCGTGAAGATCCCCATCATTGGGATTGGCGGCGTGGGCTCGCTCGAGGACGTGCTGGACTTCCTGATGTGCGGCGCGGTCGCGGTCCAGGTGGGAACTGCCGTGTTCGCCGATCCCGTCCTGCCGCTCAAGCTGGCCGATGAGCTCGCCCAGTGGTGCGTCGCGCACGGCTTGGCGTCGTATCGCGAACTCATCGGCGCGGCGCTGCCGCAGCGGCGCGACAAGCCCAGCGTCAAGCAGAGCGAGTACCGGCCGTGACCAGCACCACCACAAGCGTCGCCGCTGCGGCCCGCGCGACCGTCGCGAACCGCGTCGAGCAGCTCTTCGCGGAGTCCGGCGCGTACCGCGAGGGCCACTTCAAATTGAAGAGCGGCCGCCACGGCGACCGCTACCTCGAGAAGTTCCAGGTGCTCCAGTGGCCCGAGCGGGTCGCGGAAATCTGCCGCTACATGGCTGAAGCGGCGCGTGCCGCGGCCGGCGACCAGCCGCCCCAGGTGACGATCGGCCCAACGACGGGCGGCGTCATCCTCGCCCACGAGGTGGGCAAAAACCTGGGTACGCGCGGCATCTTCGCGGAGAGCGTCACCGACGCGAGCGGCGCGCATCGCGAACTCAGGCGCGGCTTCCGCATCAACCCGGGCGAGAGCGTGGCGCTTGTCGACGACGTCGTCACCACCGGCACGTCGCTGCTCGAGATGATCCCGCTCATCGAGGCGAGCGGCGGCGAGATCGCGGCGATCGTGGTCATCGTCGACCGCTCCGGCGAGCTCGACGAATTGATCTCACCGACCACGGGCAAGACCTACCGAGCCCACGCCCTCTGGAGACTCAGCCTACCGACCTACGAGCCGGGCCCCGATACCTGCCCGGGCTGTAAGGCCGGCCTCCCACTGGAAGCACCCGGCTCGAGCGGAACGTCGGCCGGACCTGCGCCGAGCGCGAAACCCAGTTAGCCGCCGGCAACAGCGTCGAACGCGGCGGTCAGCTCGTCGGCCGCGGCGACGCCCTCGAACTTCGCCCTGACTTTGCCCGATCCGTCGACCACGAAGATGTACGGCTCGCTCGGCAGCCCCCAATCGACAACCGCCTGGACCGGAATCGGGTTGTTGCTGACGTCGAGCACAGGCTGGAGGTGGCCGTCGGTCAGCGTCAGCTGGTATGGCTCGACGTGGATGAACGTGAGGCGGCCCTTGTAGCTGGCCGCGACCGACTTGACCACGTCGAGCGTGGGCCCGCAGGTGGCCGATGTGCAGAACGCGGGCGTGGCGAACACGAGGACGAACGGCTGGTGCGCGGCCAGGGCCTGAGACACGGACGTCTTGTAGAAGTCCGGGTCCGGGCTGGTGTCGGTCGAGATCGCGGCGATGCCCGCGCCATCCGTGGCCGTGGGCGTGTCGTCGGGCTTGACGGCCGCGCCGATCGCCGGCGTGGTGCCGGTCTGAGCGACGTCGAAGATGAAGCGGCCGGTCCTGGCATTAGCGGTTCCCGGATCCAGGACCGCCTCCAGCCCCCACTGGCCCGCGCTGGGCAGATTGAGCATCGCGCGGTACAGGCCGGGGAGCTGCGGGATGGTGGTCATGAAGACGGCGTCTGCTGTCACGGCCGGGTTGGCGGCGTCAACGGCGAGGTTGTATAGCTTGAGCTGGACCGGGTGGTCGGCTGAAGCGACAGAGGCGTTCGTCGACGCGTCGAGCAGGTTGACCAGGAACCGATCGGGGCCAACGGTGATCTCGGTCGAAACCGGAACGGGAATGAGTGCGAAGGTCGCATTGGGTGGCCAGCCCGCGAACGACGCAGGCGTCGGCGAAGAGGAGGGCTCAGCGGAGCACGCCACTGTGAGAAGGCTGAGCACGATCACGGCGGCGAGTCGGTTCACAACTCCACCATACAATTGACGGGCCGCATGACCCGATTCCAGCGCCTTGCCCTGCTCACCGCCGCGACCACCTATCTGTTGATCGTGATCGGCGCGATCGTGCGCTCCACGGGCTCGGGCATGGGCTGTCCCGACTGGCCCACCTGCCACGGCGCTCTGCTGCCACCGTTGGGTGATACGGCGGCGTGGATCGAGTGGGTTCACCGCGGCGTCGCGGTCATTGTTGGACTGTTGGTGGTGGCGACCGCCGTGGTGGCGTGGCTCGACCACCGCCGCGTGCGCTCCATCCTGTTTGGCTCGCTGCTGGCCGTCGTGCTGGTCTTCTTCCAGGCATACCTGGGCAAGGTCACCGTTGACACGAGCAACGCCGGCGAGACCGTGACCGCGCACCTCGCGACCGCGCTTGCGCTGCTGGGCGTCCTGTCGTTCGTCGCCGTGCGCGCGCGCTACCCGGCCGTTCTGCCGGCGCGAGGTGGGACGCAACGGCTGACCCTGGGGATCGCGTTCGTTGCGGCATCGGCCTACGCGCTGATGCTATTCGGCTCGCACGTCGTGGCGACCGGGGCATCGCTGGTCTACCCCGACTGGCCGCTCTTCAACGGCCAGCTGCTGCCGGTTTTCGCGCCTGATCCGGTCGTCGCCGCGCTCCAGATGGCGCACTTCCTGCATCGCATCGTGGCCGCGCTGGTTGGAGTCTTCGTGCTCGTTGCTGCCTGGATCGTGTGGCGCCGGGTGCGCGCCGCGCGGCGAGGTGGCGCGCCGCTCCCCGGTGGCGAGGCGCTCCTCGCGCTGGTCGGCACGGCCGCCGCGCTCTACGCCGTACAGGTCATCGTTGGCGCGCTGCAGATCTCAAGTCAGCTCGCGGCGTGGGCCGTGGCGCTCCACCTGGCGCTGGGCGCGGCCATCTGGGCACTGCTGGTGAGCGCGGTGTTCGTCGGCTACTTCGCAGCGCGCGCTGGTGAGGCGGTGGTAGGGCTGGGCTCCGGGGCCAATCAGACGGCCGGGGAAGGCTCCGACCACAACCCCAGCCTGCGTGATCGAGTCAGCGCCTACGTCGCGCTCACGAAGCCGCGCATCATCGAACTGCTGCTGGTCACGACGGTGCCGGCGATGTTCCTCGCTGCGCGCGGCGTGCCGCGGCTGGATTTGCTGCTGTGGACTCTCGTCGGTGGCTCGTTGGCTGCTGGCGCGGCCAATGCCATCAACTGCTACATCGACCGCGACATCGACCTCCTGATGACGCGCACCCGGCGCCGGCCGCTGCCCGCCCACGATGTCTCGCCCGAGGACGCGTTGGTTTTTGGGCTGATCCTCGGCGTGATCGCTTTCGCCGTCATGGCGTTTGCGACCAACCTCGTCGCGGCGCTGCTGACGCTGATCGCGATGGCGTTCTACGTCGTCGTCTACACGATGCTGCTCAAGCGCTCGACGCCGCAGAACATCGTGCTTGGCGGGGCCGCCGGCGCGCTGCCGCCGGTCATCGGCTGGGCGGCCGTGACGGGCGACATTACGCTGCCCGCGCTGGTCCTTTTCGCGATCGTCTTCTACTGGACGCCGCCCCATTTCTGGGCGCTGTCACTGCGCTTGCGCAAGGATTACGCGGCGGCCGGAGTGCCCATGCTCCCGGTGACTCACGGCGTGCCTGAGACGACACGCCAGATCGCGCTCTACACCGTCCTGATGGTGTGTCTCACCCTGGTGTTCTTCGCGGTGGCGCGGATGGGCCTGGTGTTCCTCGCCGGGGCGCTGATCCTGGGCGCGCTGTTCCTGATGCAGGCCTTCCTGATGTGGCGCGAAGGAACCGATGCGCGAGCGGTTCGGTTGTACAAGTACTCCATCACGTACCTGACCGCTCTGTTCGGCCTGATGATCCTCGACGTCTTCGTCTTTCTGCCGCTCTGAACGACGCACGCGCCCACCAGGCGCAAATCGACGAACTCTGGGATTTCGAGGACCCAGTCGCCTCCGAAGCCCGCTTCAGGGTGGCCGCAGATTCCGCCGACCTGACCGACCGACCCATCCTGCTGACCCAGGTCGCCCGGGCGCTGGGCCTGCAGGGCAAGTTCGAAGAGGCCGCCGCACTCCTCGATTCGCTGCCCGGATCCAACGCCGAGCTGGAGGTCCGGACCCTGCTGGAGCGCGGGCGCGTCCTGAATTCGAGTGGCTCCCCGGCCGACGCGCGTCCGCTCTTCAAGGCAGCGTTCCACGCAGCCACGACAGCCCAGCTGGAACATCTGGCCATCGACGCGTTGCACATGGAGGCGATCGTTGCGCCGCCTGGGGAACAGGACAAGCTCAACGATGAGGTGCTCGCACTCGCGGCACTGGCAAGCGATCCGCGAGCGCGCCAGTGGCGCGCCAGCCTGCTCAACAACATGGGCTGGACGGCCTTCGACCGCGGCGATCATGCCGCCGCACTGGGGCTGTTCGAGGAGGCACTCGCCGCGCGTATCGAGCAGGGCAAGCCAGCGGAGGTACTGATCGCGCGCTGGTGCATCGCCCGGATGCTGCGGGCGCTCGGCCGGTTGGACGAAGCGCTCGCCATTCAGCAGGCGCTCGCCACCGAGCATGCCGCGGCCGGCACTACCGACCCCTATGTCCAGGAGGAGCTGACCGAGCTCGCAGCCGCCCTCACAGCAGGATCACCGCCGACCCCGGCATAGGGCGCCCCTCGCGCAGCGACTTGAGCACCGCCCGCGACGAAGTCGCGAACCCCGGCCCGAGCGCCTCGACCAGCTCCGCCAAGACCCGCCGGTTGTGCGCGCTGGCCGACAGCACGAGCAGGACGTGATCTGCTCCGCCATCGCGTTCCCGCTCACGTATCCGCCGAACCAGCCACTGCACATCGCGAACCCTTGTCTCCAATTCAACGCCGACTCGCTGCGCCTCGAGCCGCAGGAATACATCCCAGGACCGCCGATCGCCCAGGTTGGGCAGGAGTACCTCCGCGCTTACCCGCCACGCCGGCGCCAGCATCGCCCTGAAGCGTTTTGCGAGCGCCTGCTGCCCCGCATCGCGAACCGCGTCTCCAACCGGATGCAGGCTTACCCGCAACTCCAATCCCAGCTGCGAAGCCACTGTGGCGATCTCGACGACAGACACCTCATCCGCAGCGATGAGCCGCTCGAGCCGCG
>JBDTUR010000115.1:0-6880 GCA_040007635.1 Chloroflexota bacterium | reverse complement strand
CGAAGATCTTGAGTGACAGGCCGCGCCGGATCGCCTTCGACTCGAGCAGGTCGCGAATCTGCTTGGCGCGGAAATCGGTGTCTGTGCGAAGGATGATCTCTTCCTTGCCCAGCTCCAACTCTGCTTTGGCGCCCTTGAAGTCGTAGCGCGTGCCTATCTCGCGCCGCGCCTGGTCGAGCGCATTGACCAGCTCCTGCTGATCGAAGTCGCTCACAACGTCGAATGAAACGTCACCTGCCATCAGTCTTCACCAGCTACTTGTCATCTTTGACTTCGAAGGTCGAATCGGTACCGACCACCCGCTCGGTCGGCCACTGCCGGAAGCGCTGAATGTGGCGGTCATCGCTCAGCTCGAGGGTCATGAAGCCGCGCACGCGCACACGCTCAGCGGTTGCGCGGCGGGTGTAGGCGCCGTGCCAGCTGGCGAGGACCGTGTTGCCGCTGACCCAAACGCGTTCCGAATCGAATTCGACGTTGGCCTGGCTCGCGGCGAACTCGTTCCAGTGGGCGTGGACCGCGTTCAGACCGATGAGCGGCTCGCTGAATGGGTCTGGTCGGAAGTCGATTTCGCTGTCGCACAGCTCGAGTAGATCGTCGGGTGAACGGCGCTCAACGCCGCGCTTCCAGGCGGCCAAGAGGTCCTGCCCGTCGCCGGGTGTCAGAGATGTCATGCCGATCAGTCTATTTGGCGAGCAGCTCGACGAGTCGCGCGGCGATCACGTACGAGCGACCGCCGCCCATGACCAGCACCACGTCATTTGGCCTGGCCTGGGTCGCGAGGTAGTCCGCGGTCTGCTCGACGCTCCCTGGCGACGTGGCGCGCGGCCCCATGCGCCCGGTGACCGCATCCGCCAGGGCCTTGGCCGATGTGACCGTCGTATCGGGATCGCGGCCCGCCCAGATGTCGGCAATCGCGACTTCGTCGGCCTTGGCCAGGACCTCGGCGAACTGCTCGAGCATGGCCGCCGTCCGGTGATAGGTGAGCGGCTCGTAAACCGCCCAGAGGCGCCTGTCCGGATACCGCTCGCGGACGGCCTGGATGGTCTTGGCGATGGCCGTGGGGTGGTGGCCGTAATCGTCGAGGACGGTAACGCCGGCGACCTCGCCCTTGAGCTCCAAGCGCCGGCCCACACCGCGGAACTCCGCGAGGCTACGCGCGATATCGGGTTCCGCCACTCCCAGGAGACGCGCCACACCCGCGACGACCCGCGCGTTGGCGGCGTTTGCTGGCCCGGGCAGGCCAACGGGATGCGCCAACGCCGCCTCGTCGAGCTCGATGACATTCCCCGGCCAGTCGGTGAGTCGTTCCATCACATGCCGAACGCCTTCATCGGCAACGTTGGCGACGAGCGTCGCGTTCTCCGCTGCGCGGATCCAGTTGGCAAATGCGTCGTACACCGCGTTCGCGTCGGCAAAGACATCGGGGTGGTCCCACTCGGCGTTGAGCAACGCAATGACACTGGGCCGGTACGCATCGAAGTTGCCGGCGTATTCGTCGGCCTCGACCACGAAGACATCGCCCCTCCCCCAGCGTGCCGTGCTCGGCGTGGCACCGGTCAGCGATGCGTCGAGCAGCGCACCCACGAAGGCCGACGGGTCGCGCTCGGCCCGAACCAGCACGTCCACAAGCCAGCCCGCCGTCGTCGACTTGCCGTGCGTTCCGGCCACTGCGACGAGACGCTGGCCGGTGGTCGCGGCGGCGTCAGCGACCAGCTGTTGCCATGGTTCGGTGGGAACACCCAGCCGATGCGCGACAAGAAGTTCAGGGTGGTCGGGGTTGATGGCGGTCAGCGCCTTGGTCACAGCGAGCCGCTGGGGCCGCTCGCCGGCGGGCCGGTCCACATGGGCCGCGTCGTGCTGCCACGCCAAATGGATTCCCGAGTCGGTGAGGGCCGCGCTGTAAGGGCTAGGTCTGCCTGCGTCGCAGCCGCTCACGTCCGCCCCCGCGTGCTTGGCCAGCAGAGCGGCCGCTGACGCGCCGGCACCCGCCGCGCCCAGCACGTGGATCCGTTCGCCAGGCCGGATGGGCCGCGCCGGACGCGCTGGCGCGAGACCCCGGCCGATGTCAATTGCGGCGCGGGTCATCGTCTCAGGCGTTCTACGAGCAACGTCAGCGCGGCGCCTGCGCTGGCCACCTTGTTGGCGTGCCTGTCGCCGCTCCACTGGTGACGTCGAACTTCGTGGCCCACCTTATCCGCGACCGCCACATAGGTGAGACCTACTGGCTTGGCGGCGCTGCCGCCGCTTGGGCCAGCGATACCCGTCACCGCGATGGCGACGTCAGTCGCGTAGCGCTTGCGTGCGCCCTCAGCCATCGCGACCGCCGTTTGGGCTGAAACGGCACCGTGCTTCTCGAGCATCTCCACAGAGACGCCCAACTCATTGCGCTTGAGCGCATCCGAATAGCTGACCAGGCCACCCAGGTAGTAGTCGGATGAGCCGGACACCTCGGTCAGCACATGGCCGATCAGGCCGCCCGTGCACGATTCGGCCGTGGCCATGGTCAAGCCGGCGTCTTTAAGCGCCGCCCCGGCACTCTGCGCCAGGTCGATCAGTGGCGTCAGTTCGTCAGCCGCGTCGGCGCCGGTCACCGCTCAACAGGGTCGGGCGGCACGCACCGGGGCGATGCCGGGCTTGATGAGCCAGCTGCCCGCCTCGCCGGCGGCACCCAGCAGCGGCAGGTCCGTGCCATCGAGTACGAGATGGAGCGAGCCGGCGTTGTTGGTCTTCACGCAGAATTGGTTCGTTGCGGTGAACTCGCGCGCGTCACCCACGTTGAGCGTTTCGTTGGCAACGGGCGAGCCATCGGCGACAACCTTGATGAGTGCCGGCTGGGTCACGATCGTCAACTGCAGGTGATGGGTGATCGGACCCGCCTTATTGACCACGATGGTGACCTGGCGCGCCACTGGAGCTTGCCCTGTGCCAGACGAAACAACGGTCAACAGCCAGCGGCCAGGAGTCGCGAAATTGAGTGCCTGGCTGAAAGTGCCGTCCGAGCCAACAGGCACGTCAGTGACCGCGGGTCCCACGGGTACGGGCGTCGCGCTGGGCGCCGGCGATCCGCTCGCCGGCGAGGCCGATGGGAAACTGGACGGCGCGGGCGTCGAATCCGGCGTCCCCAGATAAGTGCTCGTGATCCTGATGCTGTTCCCCGTCGTGGTACCTGCGACCACAACGCTCGGGTCGCTAGTCACGAAACCGTCGATCGGGGTCCCAAGGGTCAGCGACAGGAGCACCGGCGGACCGGGTGTCGCAGTCGCCGGGCCGGCCGGCGTTGGCGAAGCCAGCGGGACGGTAATGGTCACGGTCAGATTGTTCGACTTGCGGCCTGAAACAGGATCCGTGGCAAGGATGATGAAGTCGTTCTCACCGAAAGCCAGATTGACCAATTGGTGCCACCCGCCCGCCGCATTGGAATTCGTGTCGTAAATCTGGTCGGCAGGCCCGGTTATGTGCACCTGTGCCAAGGAGCCGGTGTCGCCCGCGAGCTCAATTGTTGCGGCGGTGGTCTGAAAGAAGACGTCTGGCGGACTGGTGATGGTCATGGGCAGAGGCTGAGACAAGTCTGCGAAGCGGAACAGTTGAATGCCGATGTAGCCCACGAACGCGATCACGACCAGGCCGACCAACCCGGCAACGATCATGCTGGGCGTGATGTTCAAACGGCGGCCACCTGGCTCGACCATGGGCATGGGCGGCGGGATCACCGCGACGCGAGTGGCCGTTCGCTGTTGCTCCATCTCGTCGCGCCAGCGCTCGAGGATGTCGTCGGGCTCAAGGCCCAGGTAAATGGCGTAGTTGCGTAGGAAGCCCTTCGTGTACACGGGCGCGGGCAGCTCGGCATAGTCGCCGTCTTCAAGCGCCGAGATGTAGCGCAGCCTGATCTTGGTGTCGCGCTCGGCGCGATAGAGGTCTACGCCCTTACGCTCGCGTGCCGCTTGGAGCGTCTCGCCGACGGGCGGCGCTGGAGTGGCATCAACGGGCAGGCGATCACGGCCAAGGCGTCGAAGTCCGAGTCGTTGCTGCTGGCGGGCACTCAAGGCGTGAGTGAGTCTATCGGCTGACGCTCGCTTGCCGGTTCGCCCGCCGGTTGGACGCAGGCTAGTCGAGCTCTGAGTCTGCCTCGGCAGTGTTGCGGATCCAGTTCTCCGGCCCGTACACAGTGCGCGGCGCACCCGGGTTGCGCGTGTCGAGTGGGCCGATGATGCCATGCTTCTCGAGCTCGTCGATGATCCGAGTGGCGCGGTTGAAGCCGACTTTGAGCTTGGTTTGGAGCATCGACGTGCTTGCCCGGCCAGTCTGCATGATCAGCTCGGCCGCCCTGGGCACGAGCTCGTCGTCGGTGCCCTTGCCCAGCCACCCGAATTGGCCACCCTCGCCGCCATCTTCCAGATCGGCGCCGGCGAGCATGTCGCGGTTGTAGGTTGGCTCGGCCTGGTTCCGCCAGAAGTCGGTGACTGCGCGGATCTCAGGATCGCTGACAAACACGCCCTGGAGGCGCACCGGCCGCGGCAGGTCGGCCGGCTGATAGAGCATGTCGCCGCGGCCGATCAGGTCCTCGGCACCGGGCGCGTCGAGCACCGTGCGTGAATCCACGTTGGACGCCATGGCGAATGCGATGCGTGATGGCACGTTCGCCTTGATCAGGCCGGTGACGACGTTGACGCTGGGCCGCTGCGTGGCCAGAACGAGATGGATGCCAACGGCGCGCGCCTTTTGGGCGATCTTGACGATGGGATCCTCCACCTTGCGGCCCTCGCGCAGGATGAGGTCGGCCAGCTCGTCGATCACCACGACCATGTACGGCATCGGTTTGCCGATTCGGCGCGGGCTGACGTTGAAGGCGGCAAGGTTGCGCTCCATCGCTTCGGCGAGCAGCTCGTAGCGATGCTCCATCTCGTGCACGAGGTTGGTCAGAACGGCGCGCGCCTCATAGGACTCGACAATGACCGGCGTCTCGAGATGCGGAATGTCGCGATACGCGGCGAGCTCCACGCGCTTGAGATCCACCAGGATCAGCCGCACTTCGTCGGGCGTGGCGCGCATCAGCAGGCTGCCGATGAGCGCGTTGACGCAGACGCTCTTGCCCGAACCGGTTGCGCCCGCAATCAGCAGGTGGGGCATGCGTGCGAGGTCGACCGCATATGCCTTGCCGCTGACGTCGCGGCCAAGCGCGAAGGTCAGCTTGCTGGTCGCTTCCAACATGCCAGCGTCCTCGAGCAGACGCTTGAAGCCGACGATCTCGCTGTTGTGGTTGGGAATCTCGATGCCGACCACGTCGCGGCCCGGGATGGGCGCCTCTATGCGGATGGAGCGCGCAGCGAGGGCCATTGCCAGGTCGTCGGCGAGCGCCTCGATGCGCGACAGCTTGACGGTCGCGTCGGGCTTGACCTCGTATTGGGTCACGACCGGGCCCGAGTTGGTCGCAACAACGGCTGCCGGGATCTGGAAGCTCGACAGCTTCTCTTCGATGATCCGGATGTTGCGCCCGTGGTCCAGCCGCTGACCTGGTCCGCCACCGGTGCCTTCTGTATCGAGCAGCTCATAGCCGGGCACTGACCAGACTCGCGCAGGGGCGTCCGACTCCAAAGCCGCGCCATCGGTCGGTACCAGTGGCTCCACCTTGGCTGGCTTGGCACCTGCTGCGCCGTTCAGCGGGGCACTCCAGATCGTCTGGCTCAAGGGCGCCAGATGGGGTTCCGGCGCGGGCAGCTCGGGCTTGGCCGGAGCCGCGCGCGGCGCACGTTCGGGCTTTTCTTGTCTCGTACGCGGTGGCGCCGTGGTGGCAATCGCAGTGCGTGGGTTGGCGACTGCCTCCGCGCGCCGCGCGCTCGCCCCTTCGGCGAGCGCCCGCGCCGGCGTCGCCATGGCCTTGGCAAGCATCCGCCCGCCGCCCGCGACGGGCGTCAACAGCGTCCGCAAGGTGATGTTGAAGAGCAGCAGGATGCCGCCCACGAGCAGTCCCAGGAGCACGACGAACGCGCCAATCGGCGAGATCAGGTCAGACAGGCCGCGCGACAGGGTGATGCCGAGCACGCCGCCGCCATCGCGCAGCGCGGCATTGTCGCTGCCATGACCCCAGATGAGGTGGATCAACCCGAGCCCTGCGGCGAACACCAGCACGCCGCCGATGATCGTCAGGCTCGAGCCATAACCCAGTGTGCCGGGCCGCTCCACCGCAACACCCGCAACGAGCAGCAGCACGGCAAGCAGCCACGAGCCTTGACCGAAAAGCGGGCGCAGCACGTCGACGACGTAGCGGTTGAGGACGCCGTCGGCGGGGAACAGAAGCGCAATCGCAGTGACCGCGCCGACCACCAGCAGCACCAGCCCGAAGAGCGAGCGTGCGACGTGCGGCGGCAGGCGCAACGACTGCCACAGCTGCCCAAAGGCGCTCTGGCGGTTGGAGCGGGACCGGCTGGGGCTCCGGCGGGTTCGGGCCATCAGTCGGTTGCCTAGACCTCGACGACTACCGGGAACACCATTGGCCGGCGCTTGGTCCGCTCATACAGGTACTGGCTGAGCGAGTCCTTGATCTGCGCCTTGAGCAGTGCCACCTCTGACGTGTGATCGCCGGGGTTTTCGATCGCCGTTCGCACTCTGTCAGCCGCCGCAGCGATTACCGGGTCGTCAGGCCCGGTGACAAAGCCATGAGTGACGATCTCAGGGCGGCCGATGATGTTGCCGGTCTGCTTGTCGACCGTGACTACCACCAGGAACATGCCGTCAGAAGCCAGGTCGCGTCGGTCGCGCAGGATGACGTCACCGACCTCGCCTACTGACAGCCCGTCCACGTAAACGTAACCGGCCTCGACCGGCGTACCGCGGCGGGCGCTGCCGTCGGCCGCGAATTCGATTGGCTGGCCGTTCTCGATGA
>JBDTUR010000114.1:0-6886 GCA_040007635.1 Chloroflexota bacterium | reverse complement strand
GGCGAGACCGACTCGTTTGGCCATCGCCACAAGGTCGACATCGGCTCTGCGCTCGCGGACGAGATCAAGAAGCGCAGCGGCGAGGAAGCCGTGTCGTCGGAGCTGACCTACGACCTCCGATCGGGCGACCCCGACTCACTCGACACCGTGGTGGCGATCACCTTCGCCAACATCGCGGTGGACCTCATTCGCGAGGGCGGCATCACCGGGCGGATGATCGGCGTCCAGGATGGCAAGTACACGCACGTACCCATCCCTGAGCCGGGCAATCCGCGCAAGGTTGACGTCGACACGATGTACGACCTCGATCGCTTCCGGCCGCAGTACCACAACCGACTCGGCCGACCCCTCCTGCTGGGCGCCTCCCTGGGCGTCGACGCGGGCGCGCATGCGCTGGGCGAACCAGTCCTCGCGGGCTAGGCACCTGGGTTGCGGCCGACCCACGCGGGGTTCTTGGGCAGCCTGCAGCGTGGCGACACTTAACTGGAAACACCGGCGCCTCAGCCGGCATTTTCGGGTCAAATTGCAGCGACAGCGATAGCCGACGGGTAAAACCCGGGATTTGGCGTTCGCCTGGCCCACGACCACTCGTTAACGGTTGCCAGACTGCAAATTGCAACGAAACGGGACCTGCTCAGAAGCGGTCCGTGGGTGGCGCCCCCGGTAGCATCGGCCCATGACTTTTCGACCTGACGCCAACCTCGATCCAGGCCAGGTACGCGACATGCGCGGTGCCGGCGGCGGTCGGCGCGGCTTGCCCGGCAACTTCAGCTTCCCCGGCATGGGCGGCGGCTCGGGCGGCGGCTCGGGCGGCGGCCTTCCCATCGGCGGCGGAATCGGCGGCATCATCGTGCTCCTGGTGGTAGTCGGCGTGTACCTCTACATGTCGGGCGGGCTGGGCGGCAGCCCAACACCTTCAACCGGCGTCCAGAACGGGCCGATCAGCTCGACCCTGCAAACGGAATGCCGCACCGGGGCCGACGCGAACGCGCGCCAAGACTGCCGGATCGTCGGCTATGTCAACAGCATCCAGGCTTACTGGACGCAGGAGCTGCCGCAGCTTGGCCACCAATACCAGAACACCCAGACGGTTCTGTTCACCAACTCAATCGATACGGGCTGCGGGCCGGCGACATCGGACACCGGGCCCTTCTATTGCCCGTCGGATAAGAACGTTTATCTCGATCTGGGTTTCTTCGACGTGATCCAGTCGCAGTACGGCGGCTCGTCGGCGCCACTCGCCCAGGCCTACGTCGTGGCCCACGAATACGGCCACCATGTGCAGGACCTATTGGGCGTCATCGATCGCTCGCAGGACGGGTCGACCGGCCCCACCTCTTCGTCTGTCCGCGTGGAGCTGCAGGCCGATTGCTACGCCGGCGTGTGGGCCGCGAACGCTGTGGACACGGGCTATATCGAGCCGCTCACGCAGTCGGAGATCGCGACGGCCTTGCAGTCAGCGTCGGCAGTGGGTGACGACCGGATCCAGCAGGCCGGAACCGGCCACGTCAACCCGGAGACGTGGACGCACGGCTCGTCCGACCAGCGCCAGAAATGGTTCTCGACCGGCTACCGCGAGGGCGATCCGGCCGCGTGCGACACCTTCAGCGGCGGGATCTAGAAACCGCCAAACTCTCGCTACACATGGCGGATACGACCAACACACCCGATTGCTGTCCCGACCCGCGCATCGCCAGTCACTTCGACAAAATGACCCGCCAGCGAACCGAGGGCGGCACGGTGCTGCCGGCGATGGTCGCGGTCACCGAGCGGCTGCTGGCGCAGCTGGACGATGTCGCGACCGCGCGGCCTTCTGTGTTGGAGCTGGGCTGCGGCAGCGGCGCACTCTTGGTGAACCTGTTGACGCGCGGCGCTGAGTCCGCGGACGGCTTCGACCTCTCCCCGGAGGCCATCGCCACTGCCCAGCGACGGGCCGCGGACGCGGGCGTTGGTGAGCGTGCCCATTTCGAGCTGGGCGACGCCGCCCGCGCAACCCACGCCGCGCATGACTGGGTGATCCTGGACCGCGCGCTCTGTTGCTACCCGGACATGCCCGGGCTGTTGGGCGCCGCAATGTCCGCCCAACCTGCGCGGGTCGCCTTCAGCGTGCCCACTTCGCGCGGCCTGCGCGGCCTCGCGAACAAAGTCTTGTGGGGCGTCGAGTCATTCCTGACGCGCTTCCAGAAAAACGAGTGTCCGGGCTACGTCCACAGCCTCGATGACATCGAGCGGCGCCTGACCGCAGCCGGCCTCCGCCGCCGCAGCTCCGACTCATCGCTGCTCTGGTACACCGCCGTCTGGGACCGCCCCGCCGTTTGAGGGCTCGTTTCACCACCTAGCATGCGCAGCGTGATCGACTGCCCGCGCTGCGGAACGCCCAACGCCCCTGACGCGCGCTTCTGCAACAGCTGCGGCAACAGCCTTGTGACGCGGGTCGGGGTCCAGGAGCGGCGCGTCGTCACCGCGCTCTTCGCCGACCTCGCACGTTCCACGTCAATGGGCGAGAAGCTGGATCCGGAAGTCGTGCGAGGCATGGTCGGGCGCTTCTTCGAGCTTGCCACGGCGCAGATCGAAAGCCGCGGCGGGACCGTTGAGAAGTTCAGTGGTGACGCGGTCATGGCCGTCTTCGGCCTGCCGCAGGCCCACGAGGATGACCCCGAACGCGCCGTCCGAGCGGCGATCGCGATCCGCGATGGCATCGCCGCGATTGCCGCGGACACCCAGGAACGGCATGGCATCGCCCTCCAGGCGCGCATCGGGATCGAGTCGGGCGAAGTGGTTGTGGGCGATCCATTTGGTGGCGCCACGATGGCCACTGGCGACACGATGAACGTGGCCGCGCGCCTCGAGCAGCAGGCAGAGCCCGGTGAGATCGTGATCGGCCCCACGGTGTGGGAGCAGGTGCGGGACCTGGTCACCGCGGAGGCGCTTGGCGATCTTGCCCTGAAAGGCCGCGACCAGAATCTGCAGGGCTGGCGCGTCCTCGACGTCGCGAGCGAGGTTGGGCGGCCGCGCGGCCTGCCCGGGCTGGAGGCGCCGCTCACGGGCCGCGATGAAGAGCTCAACCTCCTGCTCAACGCAGCGCGCCGCGCCAAGCAGGAGAACAAGGCGACGCTATTCACGATCCTGGGTGTGCCCGGCGTGGGCAAGAGCCGGCTGGTGCGCGAGGCGTCAGCGCGACTCGCGGGCGAAGGCTGGTCGACGGTCAAGGGCAGGTGCCTGCCCTATGGCGACGGGATCACCTATTGGCCGGTAGCGGACATCGTGCGCGAGCTGTGCGGCATCACACCAGACATGTCCATCGATGAGGCGGCTGCGCGGCTCGCTGACGCCAGTCCAGATCCCGAGGTCGCGGACCGGCTTGCCCTGATCGTGGGCGCGGCGGGCGGTGGCGCGACGGGCGGTGGCGAACAGAGCTCTGGCGGGGATCGGGAGATCGCCTGGGGCTTCCGGCTCCTGGTGGAGCATCTCGTGCGCGATCGCGGCCCGATGATGCTCGTCTTCGAGGACATCCACTGGGCGGAGCCGCCGCTGCTCGACCTGATCGAGTACCTCGTGACCTGGACGCGCGACGCGCCGCTGCTGGTGGTTTGTCCATCGCGGCCGGAGTTGATCGACACGCGACCCGCCTGGGGCGCCGGACGCATGGAAGGCAGCCGCATCTCGCTCGAGCCGCTCAGTGAAGCCGAGTCACGCTCGCTCCTGGGCGCCCTTCTCACCGTTGACGATCTGCCGCCGGAATTGCGCCAGCGCATCCTCGATCGCGCGGAAGGCAACCCGCTCTTTGTCGAGGAAGTCGTGCGGATGCTCATCGAGGAGGGCGTCGTCGAGCGCAAAGGCGATCACTGGGTTGCCAACCAGGACGCATCGTCGGTCCGCGTCCCGGAAAGCGTTGAGGCGCTCATTCGAGCGCGCCTTGACACGCTGCCGGCCCCAGAGCGCAAGGTCCTCCAGGCAGCATCTGTAGTCGGTCGCATCTTCCAGCGCTCCGCAGTTACCGCAATCTCGCCAGGCGAGGGTGCGGGGCCGATCGATCGCCATCTCGAAGACGCGGTCCTGCGCGACCTCATAACCGACGAGCGCGTTCCCACCGAACCCACCTTCCGGTTCCGCCACATCCTTATCCGCGATGTCGCCTATGCGACGCTGCCGAAAGCCCAGAGAGCAGAGTTGCACGGTGCGGTGGCCGACTGGCTGCGCACATGGGCCGGCGCGCGGATGGACGAGTTCATCGAGATCGAGGCGTATCACCTCGAGCAGCGGCTGCTCCTCCAGCAAGAGTTGACCGGGCGTGTAGATCCGACCGACAAACAACGGGCCATTGATGCCCTGTTTGCCAGCGGTCAGCGAGCCAAGGCGCGCGATGACTCGCGCGCTGCACTGAGCTTCACCGAGCGCGCCCTGGCGCTTGAACCCCAGCCAGGGGAACAGCGACTGGAACTCACCTGGCTGCACATCGATTCACTGCGTCGGCAAAGCCAATACCGCCGGGCGGGTGAGCTCGCCGCGAAACTCGAAATCGAGGCGCATGAGTTTGGTCGGCGCGACATAGAAGGGCGCGCCATCCTGGCCAAGGCCGGCGACCAGTGGATCAGCCCCGAAAAGGCCGATCGAGAAGGAGCATTCGTCGAGCTGTCCCGAGCACTGGAATTGCTGGAGGCTTCAGGGGACGATTTGCACCTGCTTGGGGTCCTTCAAATGCTCGGCTATGGCGGGTGGTGGACCGGTGATCTCGGCGAAGCAACTAGGTACTGGTCGCGCCAACGCGAAGTCGCGCGTGCGCATGGCTGGGCAAGCCAGGAGGCCGAGGCCGTGTCGCAGTTGGCGCGAGCCAAGGCTCTGGGCGGCGAATTCGAACCAGTCAGAGAGCTGCTGGCAGAAGCGCGCGAGCTCGCCGCCAAGGGAAGCAGCCGCCTGATCCGTGCGGAAGTCGAGCGGGTGTTCGGTAGCTTCAATCAGCGCGTTGACGCGGCCATAGCCGAGGAGGCCCTGAGTTCGGCGTTGCCGACGCTCGAAGAGTTTGGCGATCACGAGGAGCAGTACGTCGCTCTTAGCCATCTGGGCGACATTGCGATGCGGCGAGACGAGAAGGAGGTCGCGTTGGCGCTCCACAGGCGGGCGCTCGAGCATGTCGAGGCGCACGTCGGCTACAAGCCCGAGTCGCTGCGGCGGATGGCGCAGCTGCTCATCGAGCTTGGCCGAACTGACGAGGCAGAGCCCATCATCGAGGACGCCGTGAAGATGACGGCCAAGGGCGACTTCGTCACAATCGCCAGCACGGGCATGGTGCTAGGTTTGCTGCGCGAGGCACAGGGCAACGACGCGGAGGCGGAGCGATTGCTGCGCGACGCCCTGACGGAAATCGAGCGGACCGGCTTCGCGCTTTCGATCTGGGAAGAACAGTTGATGCTTGCCGAGTTCCTGCTGCGCCACGGCCGCAACACGGAGGCCGAGGAATTCCTGGAAAAGGCCCGAGCGAACAACCGTCGCTACGGACCCCAGTCGCCAATTCTGGAATACATCGATCGCCGCGCCGCCCGCGTCGCTGAAGTCGGAGCGCCAAAATCCACGTGACTCTCTCCGCACATGACGCGCTGCTGCGCGAGATCGCCGAGTACCCGAACTCCTTCGCGCCACTCGGACCGCGCGATGAAAGGATAGAGAAGGACGGCTACAGCCTATGGATGGGCGCCGGGGCTTCATGGAACACGGTCCAGCGTCAACGGCTTGCGCCCGGTGGGGTCGAGGCCGCAGTTGAGGAGGTACGCGCGTTGCTGCGCGAGCGCGGCCGCGCCTCTACCCAGTGGGAGGTCGGCAGCGCGGCGACCCCCGCGGATCTGGTGGAGCGGCTGCTCGGTCTGGGTCTAATCCATGACAAGGATCCCGTCGCGGCAGCGCTCGTCCTGACTGAACCGCCGCCGGCGCCGCCCCCTGGAGTCGTCGCGCGCCGACTCGAGACATTCGACGAGTACGTGGCGGCGAACGAGATCCAGTGGGCAGTGTTCGACTCGTCCGGTGAGGAAGTCGCCGAAGAGCGCCCAAAGCTCGAGGAGAGATGGCGCGAAACCGTGAATGTCATGCATGGGGCGTGGATCGACGGCCAGATGGTGTCGGCCGGAATGGCGGCCATCACGGAGCACGGCCTGTTGCTGTTCGGCGGCGCGACGCTGCCCAGCGCCCGCGGTAAAGGCGCTTATCGGGCCCTGATCAATGCTCGCTGGGACGACGCCGTCCGCAATGGCACGCCGACGTTGTTCACACAGGCCGGGCGCATGTCGCGGCCTGTATTGGAGGGCGTCGGTTTCCGGCGCGTGGGCGAGATCCAGCTTCTGCTCGATGAGTTCGGCAAACATGAAATGTCGCCCACACCGACAAAAGTGACTCTGGCAACACCTAAGGAGTCGCGCTCAGACCGCAAGTGAGCGTGCCCGGTGCGGGTTGAGCGTGACTCCAGGCGGTCAGTCGGTGCCTTAAGCCTTCGTTAGGCTCCTTTTGTCGGCCACGGCGACATTGCCGGCCTCAATACCGGTGAGGCCGATATGCCCGTGGCAAGAGAGCCCTAAGCGCGCCCCGGCATGCAGGCGAGGAGGTGGGTCGTGCAGGAGCCGGGATCTGCCAGCGGTCGTTAAGGTCTTGTAGCCGCGACCCAATCAGTGTCGCCGATATCAGGCGCCTGAAGCTGTCAACGGCTTTCCACGAATGATCCCCACAGGGTCCCCACACGGTCCACGGGCTGTCCACCGCGATTTGAGCCGGACCACTAGGACCAGTATTACAAAATAGGACCGACCACCAGATGTTGTGGTTTCAGTCTTGACACTCCCCTACCCTCTGCCTAGCATGGGCGGATGCGGCTGGCCGGCCTGATGCCCCAAATCGGCCCCGC
>JBDTUR010000113.1:0-6932 GCA_040007635.1 Chloroflexota bacterium | reverse complement strand
GGCGGGAACGAGCCTCACGATGATCCGCAGCTGGCTCTGCGCGCCGTCGCAGGTCTGAAGGGTCATGATCGGCGTGGGCGAGTCGTTGAGGGCCCAGTCGCCCGCGGTCGCGTTCAGGTACTGAGCCGTGACGCGGCGGATCCAGCGTACCTCCCACTTGGTCACGTCGCCCTGGGCGTTGCTGTACCAAACGGTCTGGCCCACGTCGAGAGTTCCGTTATGGAAGGCAGTGCGGATCTTCTTGAAGGTGCTCGCGGCGTGGCTCAGCATGTAAATGTTGGATGCTGGGCCGCAGCCCCACCGGAAGACACCCATCGGGAACGTCGCGGGGCCACCATAGTCACAGCCGTACCACGACCAGCTGGCATCAATGTCCACCGCCGGGTACCAGAAGTGCGACGTGCCGCTGAAGCTCATTGGTGCCGCGGTCGGTTTGGGCGTCGGCGACGGTGCGCGAACTTCGGTCGGACGTGCAGTGGGCTTTGGTGTGGGCTCGGGCGTTGCCGTGGGTCGTGGAGTCGACTCCGGGGTTCTGGTCGGAGTAGGAGTTGACGTGCGCGGAGGCGCGACGGTTGGCTCGGGTGTCGTGAGCGTATCGGTCGCACTAGGAGCATCGGTCGGTTGATCCGTCGGTGTCTGGGTTGGCAAGTCCGGGACATCGATCGTTTCGGGGGCGAAAAGGGTGCGCCAGTCGAAACTTGGAACCGAGTAGTCGGCGAGGCCGCCATCGCCGTGCGCCACCGCGACGGGCGCGGGCATCGCGAACGGAACCGCGGCGGCCCAAACGGTGACCGACGCAAGCCCGATTACAAATGCGGCCAGGAGCTTCCCTCCCATGGCCACAGAACACCGTTTAACCGCACCAAAGGCACCTACGCGGGGGTCAACCGCAGATAGCCCTGTCGGGCTAGGCCTGGTGCGGTCGCGATCAGTTCAGGTGAGTTACGCCCAGTTCACCATGATCGACTTGGTCAGGCCCGGCAACGGCAGAGACTGCGCCTCAGCTTCCACGGCTGCGGCCTCACTGCGCGTGAGGGCGCGCCACGCACTTACCGTCACTTTGTGCTGGTCTCGCCGCCATGTGCCGGCCACGTCACCGCTCACCAGCAGGGCACCGGGCCAGACGCGCGACGTCCAAAGCAGGGCGCGCTGGGCCGCGTCGGCAACGAGCAGTTGGCGGTGGGCACCCTGGAGGAGGTAGAACGTGTCGCCGCTCGGCAGCAGACGGGCCGCGGCGGGCCGGTCGGGCGGCGCACGGAACGACGGCTCGTCGCTCGCCAAGACGGACGCGTCGCCCAGGGGAGTCGCCACCGCGACCAGCTCGCCACCCGCGGCCAATTCGTCAAACGTAGCGCGGCCCTGTGCAGGATTGATGCCTGCCCACTCAGAAAAGGACGCGTGGGTGGTGGGGCCAAATACGTGCAGGTAGCGTCGTGCCAGCTCACGCCGCGCGTCGCTCGGTGAGATTGTCGGCCGGGGCACGATCCAGATGTCCACCTGGCGTGCGCCCTCCCAACGGATGGCTACCGTGCCGGTAAGGGTCGCGTAACGGATCCGGTTCGGATCGCCATCGACCACGACAGCGGCCTGATCGAACGGTACCCGTCGGTCGCCGATGTGCGCCGCCAGCCGAGCGGCCGTCCTCTCAGCGACCTGCTGGCTCCGCGCGTCGTTGGGGTAGCGGCCGATCGTGAACAAGGCGCGGTCGCGCGCGGCAACGACATAGGTCGAGTAGCGCGGCCCCCACATCTGGATAAGCGCCGGGTCCTCCCACGACCCCGGATGGACGCCCTCCACCCGGGCATGGAGCGCCAGCAGCGCCGCGCGCGGCATGCTGTCCTGAAGGCCGGCCCACGCGGCAGCCTCGAGCGACGCGCTACCCGCAGGAAGCCGCGTGTCAAGCGCACTGACCCGGCGCCGATGGCCCAGGATCTGGCCGCGAGTCAAACGCAGCCGCACACCCTCGCTGGCCATCTACTTGAAGGTCGTCTCCTTCACGACCGCGCCAAGTCGGTCATAGGTCCGCCACACGCCGACCTGTTTGCCCCGGTCGAACGAGCCAGCGCGCAGAAGCGACCCGTCCAGACGGAAGAATTCCCACGGTCCGTGCATCTCGCCGCCCAGGTTGGCTCCGCGGAAGCGCACACCGCCGTTGGGATAGTGGTCGATCGCCGGTACAGGCTCCGGTTGCTGGTTCTCTGTCATGCGTCCGGAGTTTGACGCTTTTGGTCATGCCGGGGAAAACGCATCCGCAGCACACTTGACAGGCCGTAGATACAACCGTATGGTTGTATC
Source organism: Chloroflexota bacterium (assembly GCA_040007635.1). GTDB lineage: Bacteria > Chloroflexota > Limnocylindria > Limnocylindrales > CSP1-4 > JALYGJ01. The sequence goes on along the minus strand of JBDTUR010000113.1, from coordinate 4,637 downwards.
CATGCAAGCAGTTGGGCTGGCCGGACAGTCGGCCACCCAGTTCGACCGCGTCTTTGGCGCTCTTGCTGATGCAACAAGGCGAGACATCGTCCGCCGCGCCATCAGCGGTGCCGAAGGCGTGGTCGAGCTTGCAGCGCACTACTCGATGAGCTTCGCGGCGGTCCAGAAGCACGTGGCCGTCCTGGAAAGGGCGGGGCTGGTCGAGAAGCACCGGGTCGGCCGGCGCAAGGTCGTCCAGACCCATCTCGAAGGGCTGCGCATCGCGCAGCGGCTGTTAGACCGCTACGAGGAGATCTGGCGCGAACGCATCGACCTGATGTCGACAATTCTCGAAGAGAACAAGGAGAGCTAACGCAATGCCCGTTACGACCGTGACCAAAGACCCCGTGGCGCTGACGATGACCGTCACAACCGAGCTCAGCGCGCCACCCGAGCGTGTGTGGCAGCTGTGGGCGGATCCGCGCCAGCTCGAGCGCTGGTGGGGCCCGCCCACCTATCCGGCGACATTCGTGGAGTTGGACCTGGCACCGGGCGGCCGCGCCATCTACTACATGACCGGTCCAGACGGGCAGAAGACGCCTTACAGCTCGTGGAACATCGTGGCCACGGATCCGCCAAAGAGCATCGTTTTGCGCGACCAGTTCGCGGATGAAACCGGCACGCCTGACGCTGACTTCCCGATCATCGGGATGCGCGTAAGCATTGAGGACATCGGCGGCGGCAAGTCGCGCATGAGCATCTACAACGAATTCCCAAGTGCTGAGGCGCTCGACAAGATGCTCGCGATGGGCATGGAAGAGGGCATGACCCAGGCTGTGGGCCAGATCGATGCGATCCTGGCAGAGGCGGTGCCGGCATGACCGCGACCGAGAACCAGCCGGTGACGCACAGCCTGGAGCGGCCGGGCGCGACGATCACGTACGACGTCCGCGAGAAGGCGGCGAGCAGCACGACGCCGCTGTTCATGATCGGCCACCCGATGAGCGCCGGCGGCTTTGTCACTTTGGCGAGCCATTTCACCGACCGGACGGTCATCACCTACGACCCACGCGGTTTTGAACGGTCGGTCCGGACTGATGGTGCAGGCAACACGCCGGACCTCGTCGCGGACGACCTTCACGCGGTCATCGAAGCACTGGGTGGAGGCCCGGTCGACATGTTCGCCTCGAGTGGTGGAGCGATTACCGCCCTTGCCCTGGTGGCGCGCCATCCCAACGACGTGCGCAAGCTCGTCGCCCACGAGCCACCGCTGACCGCGGTGCTGCCGGATAGCGCAGAGGCCAATGCCGCGGTCAAGGACATCGTGGACACCTACGAGAGCCGCGGCGGAGCCTGGGGCATGGCCAAGTTCATGGCAGTCGTCATGCACCAGGGTGAGATCCCAGCCGACTGGGCCGCGCGGCCCGCACCCGACCCACAGACGTTCGGTATGCCGTCAGAAGACGACCGCAAACGCGACGATCCCATGATGGCGTCCATGGTGGCGCTGACCTCATTCGAGCCGGATATCGCTGCCATCAAGACCTCGCCGACGCGCGTGGTGATTGCGGCCGGGGAAGACGAGGAAGGCACGATGGCCAACCGCGGCGCGTACGGCGTCGCCAAGCAACTCGGTTCTGATGTGGTCACGTTCCCTGGCGGCCACGGCGGCTTCCTGGGTGGCGAGTACGGCCAGATGGGCAAGCCCGATGAATTCGCCGCGAAGCTGCACGAGGTAATCGACTGATGAACAAGGTTTACACGTGTCTTTGGTTCAACGGCCAGGCCGAGGAAGCGGCACGGCTGTACACATCGCTCATTCCAAACAGCACGATGGGCCAAGTGTCGCGCTCGCCCGCAGACAACCCGTCGGTTTCGGAAGGGATGGCACTGACTGTTGACTTCACGCTCGACGGCGTGCCCTACCAAGCCCTCAACGGCGGGCCTGACTTCCAGTTCAACGAAGCGGCTTCCATCGTCGTGCTGTGCGAAGACCAGGCTGAAACAAACCGCCTGTGGGACGCGCTGATCGCGGGCGGCGGCGAACCCAGCAACTGCGGCTGGCTCAAGGATCGCTTTGGGCTGTCATGGCAGATCGTGCCGAGACGCCTGCGCGAATTGCTCGGCGACTCGGATCCGGATCGCGCTCGTCGTGCGATGCAGGCCATGCTTGAGATGCACAAGATCGAGATCGCTGATCTGGAGGCGGCCGCCAACGGCTAGGCGGAAACCTAGCCCTCCATTCGAAGCTCTTCGAGGTCGAGCTCGCGCTCGATCAGACGCAACGTGTCGTCATTGATCTCGCGCGTATCCCGCAGGGCGATGACGGCTTCGCGCTGAGCGCCGATCACCGCGCGCTGGATCTGGCGGTGTTCATCGTGCTCCTGGTTGCGCCCAGCAGTCTCGGTCGGATCGGCCGTTGCGAGGTGCTGGGTCCGATCCTGCAGGCCCGATTCCAGTCGGTCGAGGAGGGGCTTGTGGTCGGTCCAGAGCGCCCGTTGCCTTTCGATCTCGACCAAGCCCGCTCGGTAGGCGGCCTCGCGTGCCAGCGTGGGCTCATCGCCGTCAATGTCGACGCCGCCAAACGCCGCGCGGCGCACAAAGTAGGGGAGCGTCAGGCCCTGGCCGACGAGCGTCACGATGATCACCGCGAAAGTGATCAGCAGGATCAGGTCGCGCTCGGGAAAGTTCGCCGGGAGCGCCAGCGCCGCAGCCAGGGAAACAGCGCCGCGCAGACCGGCCCAGCTAACGATGAATCGGCCCCAGCGGGCGAGTCGGACATCTCGGGCGGCGAGTCGGCGATAGGGCGTGTTGGGGAGCTGGCTCGAGAGGAACGTCCACAGAAAGCGCGTCGCGATCACCAGCAGGCAAACAACTACGACCACGGCGGCGATCTCGACCCGGCCGCGCGTCTGGAGCGCGTCGGCCACGGTGGGCAGTTCCAAGCCGATCAGCAGGAACACGAAGCCGTTGAGAATGAAGCCGACCATCTGCCAGCTGAACAGCCACAGCGTTCGGCTGCGGGCAGTGAGGATGCGCGCGTAGTCCCGACCGATCACCAGGCCGGCAGTCACCGCGGCCAGCACTCCAGACACGCCCAAAACATCCGCGGGCAGGTAGGCCGCAAAGGGCACCACGAACGAGATGATCACCTCGACCGTTGGCTCATCGAGCCGCGCGAGGAGCTTAGCGGCCAGCCAGCCAACGACGAGACCGATGGCGACGCCGCCGACGAGCGCCGCGACGAGGTCCGCACTGGTTGTAAGCAGTGCGAACGATGAACCCGCGACAACGGCCACGCCGGTGTGAAAGATGACGAGCGCGGTCGCGTCGTTGAAGAGCGCCTCGCCCTCCACGAGCGCGGTGATTACGCGCGGCACGCCCAGGCGGCGGAACACGCTCGTCGCAGCAATTGCATCCGTGGGGGCGACGATTGCCCCAAGGGTGATCGCCGCCGCCCAACCCATGTTCGGCACCATGGCCTGGACCACGACCGCGACCACGATCACGGTGACGATGACCAGGCCAAACGCGAGCCGCGTGATGGGCGCGAAGTTCTGGCGCAGCTCGCGAAAGTTCGTCTCGATGGCCGCGATGAACAGCAGCGGTGGCAGGAACACGAGCAGCACGAGATCCGGCTCGAGGTGGATGCGCGGCAATCCCGGAATGAAGGCGAGCAGCAGGCCGCCCAACACGAACAACGCTGGATACGGGACGTTGACGCGGATCGACAGCGCGTACAGCACGGCGATCGCGACCAGGATCAGCAGGACGGCGACGAGCGGTTCCATAGAGGAGCGTCAGGTTAGCCTCGGTGACGCCCAGAACCGGTCAGCCGGCCCAGCGATATATCAAATGGACCGGATACGTCCACGATTCCGCCGCGGTGGCAGGTTTTTGCCTCAACTGGTACGCATCTGGTCCAGCTGACACAAAACAAGGCGGAACAGTGCGAACCCTGGACCTATGTCGACCAATTGATACAAATCGCCCCGCTCAGGGCCGGTCACGGCGTCGTGTAGGTTTGTCGTCATGAAACTGGCCGACTATCCGCGCGTCCCGCTCATGTTTGGGCCGTCACCGCTGCAGCCGCTGCCGCGCCTCTCGGCCGCGTTGGGCGGCAAGGTCGAGATCTGCGCCAAGCGCGAGGACTGCAACAGCGGCATCGCGTTCGGCGGCAACAAGGTGCGCAAGCTGGAGTACCTCGCCGCGGACGCCCTGGCGCAGGGCTGCGACACGCTCGTCTCAATTGGTGGCGTGCAGTCCAACCACACCCGAGCGGTCACTGGAGTGGCAAGGCATCTCGGCCTGAAGGTCGTGACCGTCCAGGAGCACTGGGTCGATTGGGACGATCCGGGCTACGAGGTCGTGGGCAACATCCAGCTCACGCGGATCATGGGCGGCGACATCCGCATGGATCGGGCCGGCTTCGACATCGGCATCCGTGACAGCTGGAAGGAAGCGCTGGAATCGGTCGAGTCGGCCGGCGGCAAGCCATATCCCATTCCCGCTGGGGCTTCCGACCACCCGCTTGGCGGGCTGGGCTTTGCGAACTGGGTACTGGAGGTGGGCGAGCAGGAGCGCCAGCTCGGCACATTCTTCGACACGATCATCGTGTGCACGGTGACCGGTTCGACGCACGCCGGGATGATCGCCGG
>JBDTUR010000112.1:0-6946 GCA_040007635.1 Chloroflexota bacterium | reverse complement strand
CTTGCGGGCGGCGCGGCATGAGCGGCAGCGGCGCGGGTCAGAGAAACCACGCTCCGTGTAGAACTGCTGCTCGCTGGCAGTGAACACGAACTCCTGGCCGCAATCGGCACAGGTCAGAGTTCGATCGGCTTGCAAAGAAAAACACTCCTTCTCGAGCCGGGTTTCGCGACTTTTCTCGCGTAAGACCCGTGAGAGGAGCGTCGTGGTGGACCGGCCTATTACACCCGTAGCGACGGGCTTCCGTGCTCAATCGTACCCGAGAGAGCATTCGCAGTGTGCGGGCTGAGCGTCGCACAGTCAATAGTGCCCAGCCAGAAACACGGACGTTCGCGTAGGCTGCGAACCAGGTATGGCTGACCAAGCAACGTTGCGCGAGCTGACGGCCATGGGTGAGCTGGATCCCGGCCTGGCGGCGCTGCTGTGGCTGTTGGCCGAACACGGCCTGCCGCTCACCGTCGCGTCCACTGATCGAGCCGCGGCGGAACGGACGCGCACAGCGTTGGTGGCTGCCGCGGGCACAGGCCGCGCTGCGCGACTCGCGCCGGCCGGTGGCGTAGTGCTGGCCGACTCGCTCGAAGGAGTGCTGCGGCTGTTCGGCGGCGATGCCGCGCTCAACGACGCGACGCGCGAACTTGGCCTTGTGGTGATCCACGACGGCCAGCGCGTGCGCAGTACGCACTACGTGCGGCCGGTCGAGCGTGATGGCGCCGGTCACCTGCAGCGCCGCCCGCCGGCGGTGCTCGCCGACTGGAACGAGCGCGCCGGCCGCATTGACGACTTCTCGTGGGCTGTCACCGATGAGCTGGCCAACCGCGCCGGCCTCACGCGCCAGGAGCTGGAAGACCAACGCGACTCGCGCCGCGACCAGCTGGCAGGTAGCGGCCGCGCCTAACCGCCCGCCACCGCGGGAATCACGTGCACCACAGCGCGCTCTCCAAGTGGCGCGGCCAGATCACGCTCGCGCTCGCCATCCACGAACACGTTGATGTGCTCGCGCAACCGTGGCCCTGGCTCGACGAGGCGGTCGCGCATGCCCGGCCAGCGGCTATCGAGGTCTTCGACCAGGCCCCCGAGCGAGGTTGAAGCCAACTCAAGATGGCGCGGCGGCGGGTCGGTGAAGAGCGTCACCAGCGAGCGCGGCAGATGAACTGTCGCCACGGGTCAGCCCTCGACTACGGCAGCCTCGACCGACCAGATCGGAGGCAGATAGTCGGCCATCAAGGTCCAGCTGTCGCCCTCATCGGCGCTGCCGAAGACCTGTCCGGTGCTGGTGCCGAAGTAGACGCCCGGCTGATCGAGCGAATCGATGGCCATGTTCTCGCGCAGCACAGTCACGAAGGCACCGTCACTCGGCAAGCCATCTGACAGCCGCTGCCAGGTGTCGCCCCGGTCGCGGCTTCGAAAGACGGCGGCGTGTCCGCCAATCATCTGCCGGCCATCGGCGGGGCCTGTGTGGGGGATGACGTAGATCGTCTTGGGATCGTGCGGGTGAACGACCATCGGAAAGCCGAAGTCGGACGGCAGCTCGTTGGTGATCTCGGTCCACTGCTTGCCGCCATCGTCGGAGCGATATACGCCACAGTGGTTCTGCTGGTAGAGCCACTCTGGCTGATCGGGATGCAACCGCAGCTTGTGGACGCACTGCCCAAAGTCGGGCGGTGGACCGGGATAGAAATCGGCGCGGACGCCCTTGTTGCGTGTCTCCCAGGTCTTGCCGCCGTCAATCGTCTCGAATGTGCCCACGGCCGACGCGGCAACCCACATCCGGTTGGAGTCGGTCGGGTGGGTGACGATCGAGTGCAGGCACAGCCCGCCGTTGCCCGGCTGCCATTCAGGCCGCGAGGGATGATCGCGCAGCCCGGCGACGTGGCTCCAGGTCTCGCCGTGGTCGTCGCTTCGGAACAGTCCGGCTGGTTCCACGCCGGCATAGATCGTCCCGTTCGCGCCTGAGTCGGCCAGCTTCCAGATAGTGGTGATCTTGGGATCGTCTGGGCCGTCGCCGTAGGTCAGCCCCGCGCTCGATTGCGTCCAGGCCTCGCCGTTGTCGGTCGACTTCCAAACGGCAGGCCCGTACCAGTTGTTGCCGCCCCCGGCATAGAGCGTCCCATCTGCAGCGCGAATGAAGTCGTGCGTGGGCCAGTTGTGGCAGAACGGACCACGCAGTTGCCAATCATTTCGGGACTCGTCGCTCTCGAGGATGAAGGCACCCTTCTTGGTGCCGACCAGGACTTCGACACGCTTGCTCAATGGACGACGTTCCGATGTGACATGGATGACGACCCCTCCCTGAGAGTGGGCGCAGCGCCCGGTATTGGCCAGCCTATTACAGACGGCTGGGGGTGGATAGTCGGTGACCAACGGCAGCCATCGCTGTGCCAAAGGCCCCTCGTCTGACCCACCGATTCTGGGTTGCGCTTACGATCACAAGCAGAGTTAGTCGAAGGAGCCGTTTCGAGATGTCCTATCCCACGCCCGCTGCGTCCGTCAGCGATCTCATGGCCGCCCTGGCGGGCAGCGCCCACATCGCCGATGGCGCGCTGGTGATCGATGACGAGGCGCGATTACGCGACGAGGGCATTCGCGCGCTGGCCTGGTCAGCGACGTTCAGCGATGACAAGGACGTGGTCGAGGCTGCGCGCTGGATCGTCTGGGAAGCGTCACAAGAGTTGGGCGCGCCGTCGGCGAGCATCCACGAGCTGTACATGGCGCGCGGCCGGGCCGAGGTGCATGGCTTCACCGTGCCGGCGGTCAACCTGCGCACGCAGGTCTTCGACATGGCCCTCACGATGTGCCGCGCCGCGCAGGCAATCGACGCGGGCACGATCGTCTTCGAGCTTGCACGGAGCGAGCAGGAATACACGTTCCAGCGACCGGGCGAATACATCACGAGCGTCCTTGCCGGTTGCATCGCGGCAGGTTGGCGCGGGCCGGTCTTCGTCCAGGGTGACCACTACCAGTTCAACGCGGCGAAGTACAACGCCGACCCCGACGCGGTGGCTGAAGGCATTCGCAAGCTGACCCGCGAAGCGCTGGCGGTGGGCTACGGCAACATCGACATCGACTCATCCACGCTGGTCGACCTTTCCCTGCCGGCCGTCGACGACCAGCAGCGCACCAACTACCAGCGCGCAGCCGAGATCTCGGCGCTAATTCGCCAGCACGAGCCTCCGGGCATGACCGTCAGCATCGGCGGCGAGATCGGCGAAGTCGGCAAGGAGAACTCGACTGAGGCCGAGCTGCGCGCCTATCTCGACGGTTACCTGGGCGAGCTCCGGCGCCTGGCCGGCGCGGATGCCGTGGGCATCTCCAAGGTGAGCGTCCAGACCGGCACGTCGCATGGTGGTGTGCCGCTCCCCGGTGGCGGGGTCGCGACTGTCAAGCTCGACTTTGGCACCCTGGAGCGCCTCTCGGCAGTGGCGCGCTCGTACGGCCTGGCGGGCGCGGTCCAACACGGTGCTTCCACGCTGCCCGACGAGCTGTTCCACCACTTCCCCAAGGTCGAGACGGCGGAGATTCACCTCGCCACGGGCTTCCAGAATGCACTGTACGAGCATCCCGCCTTCCCGCGCGACCTGCTGGCCGAGATCGAGGCCTGGTGCGGCTCCAATTGCGCCGATGAGCGCAAGCCCGGCGAGGCCGCTGACGTATTCCTCTATAAGACGCGCAAGAAGGCGCTCGGCCCATTCAAGCGCCAGCTGTGGGAGCTGCCGACCAAGGACGAGATCCTGGCCGACCAGCACCGCAAGCTCAGCTTCCTGTACGAGCAGCTGGGCATCGCTGGCTCCAAGGAGATGGTGGCGCGCTACGTGAAGACGGAGCGCCACTCGCGGCCGCTTCCGGCCTCGCTCGCGACCGTTGAGGTCGCCCGCTGATGGCGCTCTCGGAAGCCGCGGTCATGGACGCGCTCCGCACCGTGCAGGAGCCGGAGCTGGGGCGCGACATCGTGACCCTCAACATGGTCAAGGACCTCGAGGTCACCGACTCACAGGTCTCGCTCAAGATCGAGCTGACGACGCCTGCATGCCCGCTCAAGGATGAGATCGAGCGCAACGTGCATAGCGTGTTGGGCGACATTGGCGCAAAGGAAGTAACCGTGACCTGGGGCGCGATGGTGCGGCGTGCCCAGCCGGCCCAGGCACAGCAGCTGCTGCCCGGCGTCAAGAACATCATCGCCGTCGCGTCGGGCAAGGGCGGCGTGGGCAAGAGCACGATCTCGGCCAACCTCGCAGTCGCGCTCGCCATGGAAGGCGCCTCGGTGGGGCTGCTCGACGCGGACATCACCGGGCCGAATATCCCAATGATGCTCGGCCTCGAAGGCGCCCCCTCCGCTTCGAGCGATGGCAAGATCACGCCGCTCGAGCGCTACGGCGTCAAGGTCATTTCGATCCAGTTCTTCGTGCCCGAAGGCCAGCCCATCGTGTGGCGCGGGCCACTGATCGGCGGCGCTATCCAGCAGTTCCTGCGCGATGTTGATTGGGGCGAGCTCGATTACCTCGTGATCGACCTGCCGCCGGGCACTTCCGACGCTCAGCTCACGCTGGCCCAGGCGGTACCGATCTCAGGCGCGCTGCTGGTGACGACCCCGCAGGACGTCGCCCTGGCCGATGTGGGCAAGGCGCTGGCCATGTTCCGGCGCATGAGCGTCCCGGTCATGGGCATCGTCGAGAACATGAGCAACTTCATCTGTCCGCACTGCGGCGAGGCGACGGAGATCTTCGGTCGCGGCGGCGGCGAGCGTTTCGCCCAGCGCAACGAGTTGGAGTATTTCGGCGGGGTGCCGATCGACGTGAAGGTCCGTCAGGGCGGCGATGCGGGCGTGCCCGCGGTGGCCCAACGCGAACCAGGTGCGGCCGCAGAAGTGCTGCGCGCCCTCGCGCGTCAGGTGGCCGCGCGCATGAGCGTCCGCGCCGCCCAGGCAGCCCCGGCGATCACGATCAGCTAGGGCGGTGTTCCTGGCCTAACTGCAGGCAGGCGACCGCAATCCAATAAGTTCGGCCGCCGAAGGCAGCGTCGCCGCACGAGGCTTCCCTCAAATCTTCGCTGAGCGGAAATTGGGCGGAGTCTTACCGCTGCCGAGCCGGCTAACGGTTGTCTCGCTGCTACTAGCTAAGGCTTTTGGGTCCGGTCGCCCAGGAATTGCCAGAGGGCCGCGGCACAGGCGAGCGCCGCACGGCGCCGACCCTCATCGCCAGCCAGGAAAGCGACGCGCGTCATCTCTTCGACGCCATCCGCCGTAGAGATCGCGACACGCACATGCGTGTCCTTGTCCTGACGCGCCAAGAGCGCCACGCCGATATCCGCCCCTCCGACTTCGCGCACACGGGCCGCGAAGTGGCCAAGATCATGGGCCGCGTGGTGGACGTTTTCCGCATCCGCCACGAGCTCGCCAAAGCGCAGGTATGACGCGCCACCCAACAGCGCCTGCAGCTGGCCGGCGGTCCCGAGTTCGACCGTTGCCAGTGTCCGTCCGCCCAGTCGGACGCCCAGAGCATCAGCCCACGACTGGTCACCCTCGGCAAAGATGAACTCGCCAATCGCCGTTCGTAGCCGGCCGACCGCGTCCTCGACAGCTGCCGCCGCGGATAGTCGGCCGTCCCCAACCGCGCTCACGACGACATCGACCGCGTCTGCCCGGGCGTAGGTTGCTACCTGCGGATTGGCGGCACGGAGGATGTCCTCGCCGATCAACGCGACCAGCGCGGACTCGCCCACGCCGGACAGCCGCAGCGTGTGGGTCGCGCGCTCAACGCCCAACCGTCCCGACTGCAGGCGGGGGAGGGCATGCTCGCGCCACATCGGCCACATCTCGCGCGGTGGCCCGGGCAGCGCTATGACGACGCGTCCGTCCGGTCGCTCCACCCACCAGCCGGGTGCGGAGCCGTGAGCGTTGGGCAAAGCGAGGGCACCGTCGATGAGCCACGCCTGCTTGGTGTTGGCGTCGGGCATCGCGCCACCGCGCCTGGTGAACATCGCCTCGATCTGGGCGAGAAGGCCTGCATCAACGTGCGGCTCGACCCCGCACGCGGCGGCAATCGCTTCGCGCGTCAGATCGTCCGGCGTGGGACCCAAGCCACCCGTTGTGAGGATGAGGTCCGCGTCAGCCAGTGCGTCGCCTACCGCCTTCGTGGCGATAGCCAGGTCGTCGGGGAGCGCCACGCTCCGCAGGACGCGCACGCCCAACGCGGTCAGCTCACGCGCCAGGTCGCCGCTGTTGGTGTCGCGCGTGGTGCCTGTCGTGAGCTCGCTACCGACGGCAAGGATCGTGGCGGTCTCAATCGGTCTCACACAAAGCACGGTAGCGCACCGGGTGCGTTAGCAATCTCATACGCAGAGTGCTAACCTAGGGTTACGCCGCCGCCCTACTGACGCGGCCGCTGCCCAACGCCGACAGACATCCAGAGAGGACTCCAACCCACCATGGCCAAGCTGATTTCGTATGACGAGGAAGCCCGCGCGGCAATGAAGCGCGGCATGGACGCGCTTGCTGACGCGGTCAAGACGACGCTCGGCCCCAAGGGTCGCAACGTGGCGCTGGACAAGAAGTACGGCGCGCCCACCGTCACCCATGACGGCGTCACCGTCGCCAAGGAGATCGAGCTCGACGACCCGTTCGAGAACATGGGCGCACAGCTCCTAAAGGAAGCCGCGACCAAGACCGAGGACGTTGCCGGCGACGGCACAACGACCGCCACGGTGCTCGCCCAGGCGATCGTCACCGAGGGCCTCAAGAACGTGGCCTCAGGCGCCAACCCCATGCAGATGAAGCTTGGTATCGATTCGGCCGCCAGGGCGGTGTCGGAATCGATCAAGGCTGCCGCGACGCCGGTCAAGGGCCGTGACGAGATCGCCCAGGTGGCGACTGTCAGCGCCGCCGACAAGGAAATCGGCAATCTCATCGCCGACGTGATGGACAAGGTCGGCAAGGACGGCGTCATCACCGTCGAAG
>JBDTUR010000111.1:0-6969 GCA_040007635.1 Chloroflexota bacterium | reverse complement strand
TGACCGACTGGCAGGAGAAGCCGCAGCAACCCAAGAGCGACCTCGCGTCGCTGGGTATCTACGTGTTCAGCAAGAAGGCACTGCTCGCCTGGCTCGATGACTCACGCACCGACTTTGGGCGGGACGTGATCCCAGCCATGCTCGACGGCGGCGCGCGCGTCTTCGGCTACCAGTTCGACGGTTACTGGCAGGACGTGGGCACCGTCGCTGGTTACTGGCAGGCCCACATGGACCTGCTGGAGGAGCATCCCGGGCTCGATCTGTATGACACCGAGTGGCTGATCCACACGCGTTCAGAGGAGCGCTCGCCCGCGCGCGTGGGCCCCACCGCGTCGGTCCATCGCTCGCTCATCAGCCACGGCTGCCAGATCTGGGGCACGGTCGAGCGGAGCGTGCTTTCGCCCGGCGTGCGCGTCGACCCCGGCGCGGTGGTGCGCGACTCGATCGTTATGTTCGACACGGTGATCCGTGCCGGCGCGGTGGTGGACCGGGCGATCGTCGACAAGAACGTCTCGATTGGCCCCAACGCCATCGTTGGCTATGGCTCGGACATGACGACCGTCAACAAACAGGAACCGTCGCGGCTCAACACCGGCATCACCGTGGTGGGCAAGCGCGCAGTCGTTCCGGCAGGCGTACGAATCGGTCGTAACGTGAAGATCAACGAAGGCGTTCGCCCGGCCGACTACGCGGGCAAGCGCACCATCGCGTCGGGTGGAACAGTCGAAGCGCACCGACTACCCGCAGGTGCCGGGACCAAGGGTGGGAAGACTTCGACGAAGGCGCGAACGGACGGCGAGCCCATGGCCGGCCGCATGACCGCGTCAGGTCGCAGCGGCAGGTAGCTAGGCCGCGCTCAGATCGCGGTCTTCCATCTCCCACGTGTGGTCGAGCACGTGGTAGGCCGAGTGCCTCAGCAGGTAAGACAGCGTCCAGGTTCGACCGATTGGCTTGTTCTCGGGACGCCACGCGCGCAGTGCCTTGAGGTAGCGCTCGCGGTGCTTCTTGCGATGCGCCGGCGTCCGCACCGCAGGGACCTCGAAGTCCGTTTCGGCGTTGACTCTGGCCGAGAAGTCGCTGCCCTCGACGACCAGGACGTGGCGAATGATTGCGTCGCGACTGCGACCGCCGCCGCGTACGCCCGGCCGCAGCTCTTCTGAGACGCGCGCCGCCGTCTCGTCGAACTCGGCCCACGCGGCCTGGAGCAGCTTGAGTCGCCTCTCGAACGTGGCTTCGTCAACGGGTTCGCGGTCCTCGTCGGACGGCGCGAAGGAGATGCCCCAGAAGTCGGTCGAACCCGTGCCCGTGTACTGGCCGACCACGGTCGCTTTGGTCTCGCGCAGAAAGTCGGTGCCCAGGCCCACCCGTTGCGCCACCTTGGCGTAGCGCGGCCGGTACGAGTCGAGCTTCGCGATGGCGTCCGCCGCTGACTTGCCGTTGCGCTCGAGGCCCGGCCAGTCGGCGGCGATCGCGACCCAGCGCTTGCCCTTGGGCGGCTCTTCGATCAGGACGCGCAACTCATTCCTCATCAGTCGGCGAAGATACGTCACCTGATGACAGAGGGCGTTGCATTCCAGATCGAGGGCTGGCTGTCTGAGCTGGGGCTCACCCCGGTCGAACGGGCCGAGCGCGAAGGCGCGACGTCGTGGGACCTCGTGCTCGATGGCCGTCGCCGCCGCGCAGTGCGCGTGACCCTGATCTTCGATCCGCATCTGGCGCTACTGGCGTGGGTCCATTTCGGTCCGCCGCTCGCCGACAACTTCCGCAAGACCTACCGCCAGCTGTTGCGCTGGAACGACGAGCTGCCGTTCGCCAAGTTCGCGCTCTCGGACGATGAGCGGCCGGTCCTGACCGCGGAGGTTCCGGCCACGGGTTTGACGCGCGACTCAGTTGGGACGCTCATCGCGCGGGTGCTCGCGATCTGTGACCTGGTCCATGAGCCTGTGCTGGCGCTCATGGGTGAGCTGAGTCGCAAGCAGGCGGCCCTTGCGAAAGAGGAGAGCGACCCGGCCGGCGTCGCGCTGCTCGAGCGTTACGCGGCAGAACTCGCGGAGCTAACCTAGAGCGGAGGGTCCGATGGTGGTGCTCTGCGGGCTTCTGGTCGCGTGGCATCATTGCCCCGAGCGCTTAGTCCTCGACCGCCTTTCCCGGGCGTTGGTAGACCTTGTCAGGCGGCGCCTTACCCATCAAGTTCTCCTCTGTCGCTTCTTCGTCTCGCATCAGTGTTTCTGATCGCGCATCCGCTGGGCGACGACAGCGCCGATCACAGCGCCGACGACGAAGCCGACGACTCCAGGCGCCCCTGCTCGTTCAAGGAATGCACTAGGCGCCGACGTCGGGCCAACGGAAATGCCGAACATCACGACGACTCCCAGCGCGAACGTCAGTACGGCCCACAGCGGATTACGGAAATAAACGCCGACATACGCCGCCGCACCGCCCGCGATCACGCCAATCAGTGCCGCTTCCAATGCCTCATCTCCCTCGCCCGACGCCCCCGGCCCGCGCTTACTTTACGTGTTCGGCGGCGCGCTTGACGGCCTCCAATTCCTCGTTCGTCAGCGTCGGCGTAGGTTCCAGAACGCGCGTTACATCAGCCGCGGCCTTCTGCTGCCTACGCTCGCGACTCTCCATGATGCCTCGAATCACGGCACCGCCGCCGACGATGATCGCGTAGATGATTGAACCAGGTATTCGCAACATCGCGTCTTGTTACCTCGTGTTTCAGGGATCTTGGACTTTGCCTCAATATCGTCTTAAGACTCTGGAGGATCTTGCCTTCTTCGCGTCCCTCCATGAACGTGGCGTAGATGACGCCCGCAACAGGGCTGGACGGGGTCCTCTCATCGATCTCAACCGGAACCAAACGAGCGGTTGCTGGAACTGTTGCTTGACGACGTCGAGCTGCACCCCGGCGTCAGGGCAAGCTACAACGTAAGCAGCGGTTGGACGGAGTTCCAGAACTCGAGAAATCGACTATCGACGGCAAGAGATCTGAGATCCTCAGATACGGGTGTGCAGTAGGCCTCTGGTGATTCGTCGTCATCCTTAAAGTCGTCGTTGCACCAGTTATTAACGCCCCCGACTACCCACTGTCCTGAGTTCAGCGCGACAAACCACGGACCACCGCTCGCGCCGCCGTTCATTGGACACCTGATCCACAGCTCGACTCCTTCGCCGTTTTCGTGGGTCTTCCAAGAGCCGTCCCAAGTTGTGTCGCATGAGTATTGTCCGCGGCCCAGCCTTCCCTCCGGCGTGGCCCACCATCCGCTTCGCGGGTAACCTGCCGCCCAGATGTGGGCACCTTCTCTAAAGGTGATCCCGGTCTGTATTGCGAAGGCTCCGACGGCGTCGCCGATGTAGCGTCCGTTCTGGGGTTCGATCTCGATCAGTCCCCAGTCGAGGTCCACCGTACCGTCGCGGTAACCTTCCGGTACCCACCACTGACTGGCAGCCCATACTCCTGCGGGAGCCGAGATGTCGAGCGGGTCCGTACTTTGCGTGTTGTTCCAAGTCTGCCCGGGTACGAACGAGATGTCGCCGTAAAATTGTCCGTCCCTTTGGCTGTACAAACAGTGGGCCGCTGTGAGAACCAGGGCCCGGGAGACGACAGTGCCGCTGCAGTATTGGACCACGCCCTCCTCCAAATCGCCCGGAGGATCTCCCCAGACGGCTCCAACCTGTGGCATCGGCGTATCAGGAAAGCCGTGCCACGTAAGAGAACCGGTCGACGGTTGTGGCTCCCACTCCTGCGTAGAGATCTGATCCCCGATAACGTCCGAGGACTCAAATCGTGGTCGACCATTCTCTGTCGGCTCGCCCGGCGGATCGTCCATGGGGATTGGTTCTAGGGAATCCGACGCACGCTGGAACAACTCCTCCAGAGAAGTCGCACCTCCACCGGGGCTGGTGGCCGTGGGTTCTGATGTCGGCGACGCCGTTGGTGGAACCGGAGTAGGCTGGCGTCCCGATGTAGGCGACGCCGTTGGTGGAACCGGCGTAGGCGGGCGCTGAGTGGGTGGCACGGGGGCCGTGCAAGCAGTAAGAATCATCGCGATTGCCGTGATGGTCGTCCACATCTTGCGGGTGCCACCTAGTATCGCGCGGGCCGGCCTCGCGCTGGTTCGGCCGTTGAAATGAATCGCCATTGGAGCCCCCCGTACGCGCAAGCTGCGGGCCCCAAGAGTCCGAGCTTTGCCTCTTGCCCAGATCATACGGGCCGCCCGGAGCTCTCGACAAGCGGCCTGACTGGGACGGCCGCAAGCTCAACGCCACTCGTGATGCTGTTCGACCCGAGGCGATCAACAGACACATCGCGGAGTCGCCGGCGGAAGTTGGTGTCAGGAGACGTGCGCGCGGATCCTTGCGGACGCCAAGGCCCTCCGCGTTACCTAGGGACGATGTCGCGTCACCCGTAAGGGCCGATCCCTGCGATCGTGCTCTTGGGCGGCGACGGCAAACGCGTTTCGATCATGTCGGCAGTGTGGGCGACGCCAAGCCATGCCAGTGGCCGGCCAGTAATGGATCATCGGTATCAAACTGACTGCCGCGACGAACTGGGCGTCCTCACCCGTGACGACTGATGTCTCGTCAATGGCTGACGCTGACGTCGAGCCGACACGGTTCGCCGTAAACAGCTGTGACCTGTACGGCCTGACCGAATGTGACGTTGAATTCCTCGAGACAGTCGATGTGCGCACCGACATACTTATCACCGCCGATAACGTCGTTTGACTCAGCGACGCCGATCCCGACGGTGTAGTGGCCAGGCGTGAGCACGGTCGGCGCCGCGATGACCGGACCGGTAACCCAGATCACGCCGTCGTGACGTTCAGTCGCAAAGTAGGCGTCCTCGGGCGCCGGTAACCAACTCGCAGGCGGAGTCCAGCTTCCAGGGGCGAGCACCAGTGTCGGCTGGCAGCCGTGTTCGGGGAAGGTACAGCGGACCGTTCCGCTGCCCACAACGGCGAGCGTTGCCACCGGGTCACTGTGAGGCGATGACGTCAGCTGGTTACTCGGTGCTGCCCCACTATTGCAGCCGGCCGCACTGAGCGCCTGAAGTGCCACGAGGGCCACAGTGAGCCGCGTCAGCCGGCGCACCGGGGCGATCTCGCGTGGTTCGTGGCTTTC
This sequence comes from Chloroflexota bacterium, assembly GCA_040007635.1. Lineage (GTDB taxonomy): Bacteria > Chloroflexota > Limnocylindria > Limnocylindrales > CSP1-4 > JALYGJ01. The sequence continues at coordinate 1,839 of JBDTUR010000111.1, read as the reverse complement.
CATTTCTTCCTCCAGGTCCGCGATCGCATCGCTTGATTGGCGCGGTTACTCTGCTCCTAGAGGAACCACCCGGATGAGCTCGAAAACAAGCGACTCACGAAGTCGGCGTCGTACGTAGGTGCACGCTGTCCACTAGTCCGGCCAAGAGACGCGCGCGCGCGCCGACAAACTTTAGGTCGCGCACAGTATGCTGAGCGATACTCAGCGGCGGTTGGTCGGGTACCCGCTTGGACTGCGCGTGCCGGATCGTTACGCGTCAATTGCGGCTGCGGCGGTATAAGTCGAAGCGCGAGCACGGCCACCTGTCTGGCCTTATCGAGAAGTTCATCGTACGATTTCAACGACCAAAGTCACCTCGACAGGCCCAGGCCCACCCAGGGCGCGCACCGTCACCGGGTAGCTGCCCACCGCCACCGCCGCTGGCGGATCGATCGTGAAGCGGGCGGCGGACAGCCCGCCGGCGTCGACCACTGCCGTCGTGGCGAGGTCGTCGTTGGCCGGCTTGCCGGTGACACGCCAGCCCGTGGAGCCCGGAGGGCCGCTGCCTTCAAAGCTGAGCGTGACCTGCTGGTTGGATTCGTTGCGCACCTCGAGGTCGAAGGTGAACGTGTCGTCCGCGGCGCCCCTCTGGGCGGGGAAGTCGGTGGTCATGGTCACCTGGCCACCAACGGGGGGTCGCGATGAGATCATCGGCGTTGGAGGTCGAGTTGGGGTCCGCGAGGCAGTCCCTGTCGGCGACACGATCGGCGCCACCGTTGACGAGGCCACAGCGCCGCTAGTTGGGGCCATCGTTGGCACGATGCGACCGCCGGAGACGAGGTACGCGGCGACGGCCGACACGGCAAGCAGCGAAACAGCGCCAACAGCTAGGACCGGCGGGAGCGGAACGCTCAGGCTACGCCGCGGGCGGACGGACATTGATGTCGGAACGCGCTCTCTCGACACGATTTCCGGTCGCATCACAGGCGCCGGCGCGATTGGTTCAGCCGGCGGGCGCGGCGCTGGCGAGGTCGACGGCGCGGGCCTTACGACACGTGCCGGAGGAGTGATGGCGGCCGCGGCGGTGACCTCTGCCACAGGGACTTGCTCCTGGCGGCGGCGCTCCTCGGCCACGGGGGCTTGCTCCTGGCGGCGGCGCACCTCGGCCACAGGGGCGGTTGCCTTGGCCGCAGTGGCTAGCTCCTGGCGGCGTTGGTCTCCCGTTTCGGTCTCAAGGCGGCGGCGCTCGTCGGCCTCGGCGGCGGCAGCGGCTTTGGTGCGCGCGATGACCTTGAGCTGATCGACCAGCACGTCGAGGTCGCGATTGAACGTCGAGCTGCGAATGCGCAGGTCATGCCGGCGCAGCAGCGGCCGTAATGATTCGGGCAGCGCGTCGGACCGCGGCAGCTTGGCGTTCTCAAAGAGGATCGGTATGACGGCCGACTTGCTGGCCAGCGCTGCCTCGATCTCAAGCCGGACGTGGTCATTCTCGTCGAGCAGGTGTCCCGCTTCCCCGGCGACACCTACCCAGTCGGCCCCGATCAGCGCCAGCAGGACGTCGCACTTCGCGATCGAGCCCTCGATCACCTCCAGCCAGTCCTGCCCGGGCGGGATGTTGTCAACGTCCTTGAAGACATCGAATCCGCGCCGACGTTGGAGCTTGTCCGACAGCGCGACGGCCTCCGCGCCTGTATCCGTGCGCCGATAGCAAATGAATATCGAGAGCCCGGGCCGCAGTGCCATAGCCACGGCGGTATCTTAGCCACAGACCCACCGGCCGAAGCACATGTGAGCGCCATTTTTGGTGCGCCGCTGGTGTGAACGACAAAACCGGGGCTGCTGCGTTCTTCACAGGACGCC
>JBDTUR010000110.1:0-7013 GCA_040007635.1 Chloroflexota bacterium | reverse complement strand
GATGCGTGACGGTTCGTCACCCGACTTCGACGGGCCACAGAACCTGGCCGACGCGACCGTGTGCGCGCTATCGCCTGATCTGGTGGGCGCTGGCGTGCAGGTTGTCCTTGCCGGGCTCGTTGTAGCGGCGCGCGACGTGGTGAAGACGCACTCGACCGCGCTGGACACCTTCCAGCCGCACGACGGTGCCGCCACGGGGCGAGTTGTTGATGGGCGGCTTGTCCTTGATGGCGCGCCAGCCCGCCGCGGCCGTTTGCCGCGCATGCCCGATCACGCGGTCGAGGACGTGCACCTCATCACAGCGGTCGCGGGCATCGATGGCACGCTGCTGCGCGTCCTGCGGCCGCTCCACCCGGCGGGCGTGGTCGTCGCCGCCACCGGATCGGGCAACACCGGCGCCGATCTGCTGACCGCGGCGAGCGAGCTCATGAGCGACGGCACGATCGTCGCCCAGACGACGCGCTGTGCCCACGGCACGGTCGCGCCGATCTATGCCAATGCGGGCGGTGGCGCGATGTGGCAGCGCGCCGGTGCACTACCGTCGGTCTTCGATGGGCCAAAGACGCGCGTCGCGCTCGCCCTTGGTTTGGCGGCAGGTCTGAACCTTCGGCAATTGACCGAGCTTCTGGCCGGCCGACCACCCGCCTAGGCCCACATGACAACGGCCGACCTGCACATCAGCGGCCGAGTGGCGACGCTCGCCGGCGACCACGGCTTTGGCTGGGCCGACGGGATTGCGATTGCCGAAGGCCGGGTGGTCGGAGTGGGCAGTGAAAGCGATCTCGTGGCGTTGGTCGGCCCTCATACGAAGCGCTGGCGCCTGGCACCGGATCAGCTCGTTGTGCCCGGAATTACCGACGCCCACCTGCACCTGATGACCCTGACGCTGGCGGCGGGCCAGATAGTCCTCACCGGAATGGATCTGAGAGCGGCACTTGACGCTGTGGCGAAACGCCACCGCGCGATGCTCGACAGCGGCGACGCAGAAGGTTGGCTATTCGGCCACGGCTGGTCAGCTCACGACCTGGGTGGTTGGCCGACTGGCGCGATGCTCGAACGCGTAGCACCCGGTCGGCGCGTGGAGCTCGTCGCCCACGACCATCACGCAAGCTGGCTCAGCGTGGCGGCCGTGCGGGCCGCGGGGATCAGCGCAACGACGCCTGATCCTGAAGGCGGGGTGGTGCGGCGTGACGCGGCTGGCCAGCCCACCGGCATCCTTCACGAAACCGCCGGAGCGCTCATCGAGCCGGCCCTTCCAGAACCGCCTGACGCGTCAGTCGAGAAGTCACTGGTCGCCGTCGCGCAGGAGCTGGCCGCGCTGGGCATCACCGGCTGCCACGACCCGGGTGAGCTCACTGCAGATACCCAGATCGCGCGCGGCCCGCTGTTCTATCGCCGCCTCGCGGTGGAGGGGCGGCTGCCTCTGCGCGTTCACGCGTCGGTTCGCGCGCCGCAGCTCGACATGGCAATCGCCAGAGGCTTGCGCAGTGGCCAACAGACCGGCCGCTACACCATGGGTTGGCTCAAGCTCTTCGCGGACGGCTCCCTGGGCTCGCGCAGCGCGGCGATGCTCGAGCCCTACACGGATGCGGCGGCGAATCCGCCCACCGGCGGGCCCAGAGGCATGTTCCTGACGCCGCGCGACGATCTGGCCGATCTCGCCCGGCGTGCCGAGTCAAACGGCATCGCGCTCCAGATCCACGCGATCGGTGACGCGGCCGTGCGCGTCGTGCTGGACGTTTTCCAGGAGCTGCCGCCCGCGCCCCACGGCGTCCCTTTGATGCGCCGCGTGGAACACGCCCAGCTCGTCGATCCACAGGACCAACCGCGTTTCGGCCTGCTGGGCGTGGCCGCGTCGGTCCAGCCGGTGCATCTGCGCAGTGACGAACCACAGATCCGCGCGGGTTGGGGCGACCGCGGCGACAACGCCATCCCGTTGCGCGCACTGCTGGACGGCGGCGCGCTGATTCCGTTCGGCACGGACGCACCGGTTGAGCCGCCCGACCCGTGGCCCGGGCTGGCTGAAGCGGTGGTGCGACGCAACCCAAGCGATGAGTCGGCCCCGCAGGTCGGCCCGCGCCAAAGGATCGATCTGGCCCGTGCGCTGCGCGCCGCAACCCTCGACCCGGCATTCGTCGCCGGTGAAAGGGATCTTGGCCGCCTCACTGCAGGCTCCCGCGCCGATCTGCTGATCGTCCCATCGGCCGGCTTCGCCGAACCGATGGACGCGGCCGCGCTCGCCGCCACGCGTCCCCTGGCCACGCTCATCGATGGCCAGGTCGTCCACCGCGACGCGCGTTTCGACCCATAGCCTGGAACGCGCTGAATCCGTGGCGGCCTACGGGCGCCTGCGCGCCCTCTGATACTTTTCCGGCGTGACTCGCATTCGACCCGCCCTCGCAATCGCGAGCGTCGTCCTGGCCCTGTCTGCGTGCGGCGGTTCCAGCCCGCAGGCTTCAGGCGATGCGGGCTGCCCGCCGGTCCAGCGCAGCGGCCCTGATGGTCAGCCGCTCGACCTATCGGGCGCGTGGAGCGGCAACGACGGTGGCATTTACTACATCAAGCAGATCGGGACCTGCGTCTGGTGGTCGGGCCAGTCCAACTTCGATGGCCAGTACCCGGGCCAGGAATGGATCATGACGTTCCGCGGAACGATGAACGGGGACGGGGTGATCAACGGCGATTTCGTCGATGTCAAGAGCACCAACCCAGGCAGCGGCACGATGACAATCGAAGCGCGCATCGACCAGGTCAACGGCCAGGGCGTCGTCCAGCTCTATCGGACTGCTTCAACCGGCCACCCGATCGGGGTGAGCTTCTGGGAGCCTGCGCAGGAGCCCACGCCCACGCAAATGCCGGACGTGACCGAACTCCCGACTGCCGCACCCTCCTGATCCAAACGCCGCCGCACAACGCAAAACGACCGTCGACAGGGCGTTTGGGCGGCTCAATTCGCATCAGTGACGCTCGGTCACGGACGCCTTACGAAAACGCGAGGAATTCGAACGCCGGTGGCACCAGCGCCATCGCGGTCAGGAGACCTACCGCGAGGGTTGTGAAGGCGGCGAGCACGAACGCCTTTTGGATTGGCATCTGGCCATCAAGCGCGGGCGCGAACCGCTGGCGCAACAGCGTTGGTGCCAGCAGGCCGATGATCCCGAGCTCGAACGATGTCGAGAGGAGGTCGGCGAAACCCACTTGTTCGGGCACCCATGGCTCCGGGCCGATCGGTAAGCCCACGGTCCGCGACATGACCCATACGAGGACCGTACCCAGGTTGATCAGGATCGCAACCTGCGCCGCGGAGCGGCGTGGCCAGACGAGATAGACCTGCGCCCAAACAAGCTGGAACCAGCCCAAGGCGAAGAACAGAACGGCAAACAGGACGTCCTCCTCGAGGTGCTCGGGGATGACGGCGAAGTGGATACCCGCGGCCGCGAGGCTCAGCATCGCGGCGATGACGGCCAGCGGCCTGCTCAGCGCGACCGTTCGGTCGGCTGCGCCAAAAGTTCCGCGCCGCGTCAGAACTGCACCAACCACGATCGTCCCCACCAGCATCGCGGGCAGCAGCGGCATGAGAAACAGGACCGCCTCGTGGTCGGGCAGCAGTCCAAGGCTGCCGTGAGCAAATACGAAGTCCATCTCGGTCAACCTACGCAGGCCCGTCTAGAATGGATGATCCCGGGCGGCTAGCTCAGCTGGTTAGAGCACTTGCTTGACATGCAAGAGGTCACTGGTTCGAGTCCAGTGTCGCCCACCATCCCGTCCCAAGGTCGTAACGGCTGATGCCTGCCGTTTTCACGTCCATTGGCACTGCTACGCGGCAGCATCACGGATGCAGTGTGGCGCCCGTGAAACGAATTCCCGCCACCGCGGCAATCACGCGCGAACGGCGCACGATCGAGTGCATGATCGAGATCTTCTGCCACGGCAAGCACGGGACTGGCGGAGAGGTCTGCCCCGACTGTGTCGCGCTCCACGCCTACGCGATTGAGCGCCTGGAGCGCTGCGTCTTCGGAGCCGACAAGCCCACCTGCCGGCGCTGTCCAGTTCACTGCTACAAGCCCGCCATGCGCGAAGCCATACGCGGCGTCATGGCCTACGCGGGACCACGCATGCTGTGGTCGCATCCGATCCTCGCCATTCAGCACGTGATCAAAGATCGGAAGCCCGCCCGAGAGAAGCCCGTCAGGGGCGTGAGCGAATAAACACTGACGCACGTAGGGCCGAAGGGCACTTGTGCGGGGCGCGGCCGCGCGCCAGCCTGAGGGGCGGGAAACCACGCTAGCTAGTCGCGCCCCCGCGACCTGAGCGCACCGACGCAGCAGGCTCCGGTCGGTCGGCGGACTGAAGGAGACGATGTGCGCCGGCGTTTCGTACTTGCGTTCGTGCTCGCGGTCCTGTCGTCTGGCGCACTTCCATTCGCGACATTAGCTCGCTCGGCCGGACAGTTAAACGCGCAGAGCATCCCCGGCAGGCAGGTCATCGTGCGCGCGGGCCACACGCTCATAACACCCAAGCGGATACCAGCCCCGCTGCCCGCGCGAGCGCTGAACGGGCAGCTGCCCGCCGCGACGGCCGACATCCAGGTCGCCTACACAGGCTTTAGCCCAGACGCACAGGCTGCGTTCGACGCGGCGGTTGCGGTTTGGGAGAGCCTGATTATCTCCCCGAAGATCATCCATGTGACCGCCGCCTGGACGCCGCTTGGCGAGGGGGTTCTTGGGTCGGCTGGACCGACGAATTTCTATCGCCTGCCAGCCGGCGATAGGTGGTACCCAGCAGCCCTGTACGAGGCAATCTGCAATTGCGAGAGTCTCTTCGCCACGGAGATCGACGCAGACTTCAACAGCGCGTTTGCCGACTGGTATCTCGGCACAGATGGCAACGCGCCTGCGGACAAGTACGACTTTTATTCCGTCGTGCTGCACGAGCTGGGCCACGGGCTTGGGTTCGTCAGTAGCTTTGTCGTGAGCGGCTCGTCCGGAAAGTGGGGATACCCGAGTGGTGGCGTCACCTACCCGTTTGGCTTTGACCGCGACGAATGGAGTGACGCAACAGACGGGAACCTGCTGACGAATACCAGCGTTTACCCGAACAACTCGGCCGCACTAAAGACGCAGTTAACCGACGGCGAGGTCTACTTTGGCGGTGCAAACGTCGTGGCGGCCAACGGTGGCACCAGGGCGCTGCTCTACGCACCGGACCCGTGGGATGCCGGCTCGAGCAACTCGCACTTCGACGAGGCTGCCTTTCCTGCGGGCAATGAAAACGCGTTGATGACGCCCTATCTCGACAACGGCGAAGTCAATCATGACCCTGGACCGCTCACGCTCGCGCTATTCCAGGACATCGGCTGGAGTCTGACCGGTAGCACCACCGCCCCCGGCCAGCCGATCAGTGTCACGGCGGTCGCGGGCGATGCCCAGGCACTCGTCAGCTGGGTAGCCCCGTCGTCCAACGGCGGCAGCCCGATCACCGGCTACTCGGTTACCAGCTCACCAGATGCCGAGACGTGCGCGGCCAACGGGGCCACCCTCAGCTGCACGGTCACCGACCTGGCCAACGGCACGCCGTACACCTTCACCGTGACAGCGACGAACGCGGTCGCGACGGGGTCACCCTCCGAGCCGTCGAACAGCGTCACGCCGATGGCCCCGGCAGGCCCTGCGAACGACAACTTCGCGAGCGCAGAGTCGATCACAGGTGTGTTTGGGGCAGCCTCGGGATCGAACGTCAACGCGACCGGAGAGAGCGGCGAGCCGCTCAACACGACGCTGTCGTCGCCGATCGAGTCGATCTGGTACCGGTGGCAGGCCCCTGCTACGGGGGTGGCTGTCATTGACCTGTGCGGGAGCTCCTTCGACACGACCGTCGGCGTATACACCGGCGCGGCCGTAGCGACCCTGATGCTGATATCCAGCGACGACGACGGGGGGTGCGGGCTCACCAGTCGGGCCACCTTCACGGCGGCCAACGGGACGACGTATTTCATCTCGGTCGACGGCTACGGGTCGATGCATGGCGCCATCTACCTGGCCTACTCGCTCACTGCCGCCGCCACCGTCCCCGGCGCGCCGAGTGGCGTGACCGCAGTCGCCGGCAACGGCCAGGCCACCGTCAACTGGAGCGCACCGGCCTCCAGCGGCGGCTCGCCGATCACGAGCTACAGCGCCACCAGTTCACCCGACGCCAAGACCTGCACCACGCCTAACGGCATCATCCTGAGCTGTACCGCAACCGGGCTGACCAACGGTGTCGCCTACACCTTCACCGTCGTCGCCACTAACGCGGTCGGCCCGGGATTGGCGTCAGCGCCCTCGGCGGGGGTCACGCCGACAGCACCGCCCGCCGGCAGCTTCAAGCCTGATGGCCGCATCCGCCTGGGCACCGGGACCTTCATCGGCAACAACATCTACAACACGACCGGGCTCAATCAGGCCAAGACCGGTGCCAAGCTGCGCGGGGCGACGATCAAGTTCGGCATCTCGATCCAGAACGATGGCTCAAGCGCTGACAGCTTCAGGCTAGCCGTCAGCGGCGCGTCCAGTGCGATGTACACAGTTACCTACTGGCACGGCACGACCAACATCACCGCCGCAGTCGTCGCCGGCACCTTCAGCACGCCTTCACTAGCACCGGGCAAGACCTATCTCGTGACGGTCAAGGTCAAGGTCAACTCAAGCGCCACCAAGGGCTCTTCGACCACGCGCCTGGTGACCATCAGCTCGGGTGGCGATCCCACCAAGCACGACGCGGTCAGCTTCACCGGTAAGCGAAAGTAGTGCCCGGAGCTGCTTCAGACTGGCATTTTGATGGGCCAAGGCGCGGGCCAACGTGACCGCGCGGGCGTGACTCATGGCCCCGCGCGGACATCGACGCGCGGAGCACACTACCCTCGAGATGCTCACGACTGCTGCCGTCGAGCCGCGTCCCGACGTACCCGCCGCTGACCGTGTAGCCGCGATCCTGCGGCCGCGTTCGATCGCGCTGATCGGCGCGTCGCGCAACCG
>JBDTUR010000109.1:0-7019 GCA_040007635.1 Chloroflexota bacterium | reverse complement strand
GGCCGGTCAGCTCGCGTGTAACCGCTTCCGACAGGCGCGCCATGGCGCCGCTGATCGGGTCACCCTCGTGGCGGTGGTCGAGCGACACACCGTCGGCCGCGGGCACGAGCTCGATCACGTACGGGGCGCGCAGTGCGCGGTTGACTTCCTTGAGCGCCGCAGACTGAGGCGGCCGCTGCTCGACGGCCGCGTCGAGCAACTCGCGCAGCGCATCGCGCACGCGCCGGATGCGCGCCAACAGCCGCTCCTCGCTCTCCGGGTCGTTGGCCTCGGCCAGGATCGCGTCGACCATCTCCTGGTGGAGCAGCGCATGGCGCTGCAGCCAGGTCACCGCGGTGGGCGCGTCGGGCAGTCGCTCGATCGCTTCGCCCTTGTTGTACGAGAGCGTGTTGACGAAGTCGAGACCGTCCAAGAGGGCCGCCTGGTGGCCGTGTCGCCCGTGGTCCTCAGCGTCAAGCGATATGTGTTCGAGAGTTAACGTTGTTTCCATGCAGTAACCGATTATGCGCTCTTGACAGGTTACGCACAAGGCCCTATTGTTCGGGCTGTAAGTAACCGTCATAGGCAGCGGAAGGAGTTACGGAAGAATGGACGAAATGGTCGCGTTGGCCCTGATCATCGTCATTGTCGTGCTCGCCGCGGCCGCCGATAGCTTCGGTTATGACTCCCGCGACTATGAGCCCCGCACTGCCCTTGGAGACGTTCGATGATGCTTCTGCAGATGGAGCTGGTCGCGCGCGAGCGCCACGAGCGGTTCCAGCGTGAGGCCCAGCAGGCCAACGCCGATGCCCGCCGGCTCGCCAGCGGTCCGCTCCACAAGGCCAATCGACCCGACCGACTGAGGTTCCTCAGCCGGCGCTAGACCGCCACCAAGCTCCCAATAGACCTGACCCGCCGGAACCCCCCTCCCGGCGGGTCGTTTCGTTTCACAAGCGGAGCGGGCGGTAGCCGGCGGCACGCCGGAAACCGACCGGTTCGCGCGTAGCAGCAGCCGGCAGGCGTCGCTGCGAAGGTGAAATTGCTGCGGTAGCCTCCAACCCATGACGAACGAACTGAGAATGGGTGCTCTCTGCTGGAACCAGTACAGCGACTGGCCCGCGATGCTCGCCGCAGGGTTGCGCGCCGACGAGCTGGGCTTCTACTCGCTCTGGACGTGGGACCACCTGTATCCCATCGTCGGCTCGGACGAGGGGCCAATGTTCGAGGGGTACCTCGCGCTTGCGGCGTGGGCGCAGGCAACGAAGCACGTGAAGGTTGGCCTGATGGTGGGTGCCAATCCGTTCCGCAACCCGGCGCTCGTGGCCAAGATGGCGACAACGCTCGACCACATCAGCGGCGGCCGCGCATACCTGGGCATTGGCTCGGCGTGGAACGAGACCGAGGCCAAACACTTTGGCATCGCGTTTGGCGAGTCACCCGCGGAGCGACTGCGCTGGCTGCGCGAGGCACTGCCGGTGATGCGCAGCATGCTCCATGGCGAGGAGCCCAGTGCTGCTGGGCCGCGCTACCACGCAGAGAGCGTGCGCAATGAGCCGGCACCGCTCCAGAAGAAGATGCCGCTGCTCATTGGTGGCGGCGGCGAGCAGGTCACGTTGCGCCTCGTGGCCCGTTATGGCGACGCCAACAACATCTCTTTTGCGTCAGGCGAAGAGACCTTCCTGCGCAAGGAGGCCGCGCTGCGGCGGCACTGCGAGGAGGTAGGCCGCGACCATCGCGAGATCGAGCGGACGCTCAACACCGGGCCCGTGCTGATCCGCGACTCATCCGAGGAGGCGATCAAGGTGCTGCAGGAGACCTACGAGCACAACGGCAACGCCGCAACGTGGTCCGGTCGGCCGGCTTCGGCGCAGCCCGCGGGCACGCCGGAACACCTCATCGACCTGCTCACGCCGTTCGTCACGGCCGGTTACCGGCACATCGTGTTCGGCTTCCCAGCCCCGTACGACCGCGAAACGATGGAGCGGCTCGTCACTGACGTTCAGCCCAAGCTGGCGGCGATCCCGGCAGCCTGGTAAGCGCCGGCAAGTGAATACCTTCGAGATCGAGCCGCGCGGCCCGTTCAGCCTGGCCGCGGCGCAGTCCTTTGCGGGTGGCTTCCCGGCGAGCATCGGTGGCGGCGCGGTCGGCGAGCAGTCGATCGCAATGGCCTTCCCTGTTGAAGGCACCGATTTATCCGCAGCAGTCGAGCTCAGCCAGCGGGCGGACAGCGTGGTGGTCGGTCGGACGGATGCTCCGTCTTCTTTGCTCGACCAGGTCGAACGGCAGGCGGCGCGCTCGCTGTCGCTCGACCACGATGGCAGCGGCTGGCCCGACGTGGGCAAGCGCGATCCGGTCATCGGCCGGCTCCAGGCGGCGCACGACTATTTGCGCCCAGTGTGCTTCTACTCGGCGTATGAGGCGGCGACTTCGTTCGTGATCGGACAGCGCATCTCGATGCGCCAGAGCGCCGGCATCAAGAAGCGCCTGGGTGACGCACTGGGCGACGAAGCAACGGTGGGCGGCCATCCCTACGTCTGTTTCCCGCGGCCGGCGCGGCTGCTTGAGACACGCGAGCTGGCCGGCATGCCCGAGCGCAAGGTCGAGTGGCTGCACGGGCTCGCGCGTGCGGCGCTGGATGGTCGGCTGAACACCGACGAGCTGCGCGCCATGCCACGCGATGAGGCGCTGGCGTGCCTTCGGTTGCTACCGGGTGTTGGCCCCTTCACCGCGGAGGCAGTGCTGCTGCGCGGCTGCGGCGTGGTCGACGATGTTCCATCGAGCGAGGACCTCAGCCTGCAGGCCGTGGCCGACCTGTACGAGCGCCCTGGGCTGGACAGCGCCGGGCTCCTCGAAATAGCAGAAGCCTGGCGGCCGTACCGCATGTGGGCTGTTGTGCTACTGCGCATGGGCTGGAACCGCGAGCGTGGGCCGCGCTCGTACCGCCAGCAAGGCGGTGGAAAAGTTCGACTGGACCGATAAGGCCCCGATAAGACCCCCTTCTTAGATTTGGCCATGTCGCCCGCCTGACTGCCCGAAGTGCCCCGGGTGGTCGGCGGGCGAAGCTCCGCCAACCGCCGGTCCGTGAAGCGCCCGCCATCCCAAGCAAGGAGTGACCGTGGAACGGGTCGGCGAGTGGCGGATGATCGAGTCCGAGGAGCCGGATGAGGCTGCCCCGGCAAAGGCGGCTATTGCGGAGAAGCCGCCGGTAAGTGCGCGGCTGGTGATCGCGGCAGTGGCGGCGGCGGTGCTCGGGGTCGCGGGTGTTGCGATCTGGGCCACGCTGCCCCAGGGAGGGGTCAAGCTCGACCTCGCGAGTGGGCCTGGCCTGGTGCCGGTGTCGACAGCTGATCCCGGGTTCGCGTTGCCGACGATGGCTGCGGCCAGACTCGTGGTTGACGTTGAGGGCGCGGTTGTCAGTCCCGGCGTCCATCAGGTCGCCGCTGGTAGCCGAGTGGCCGACGCCATTTCAGCCGCCGGTGGCTACAGCACGGAGGTTGATATCGCTGCCGCGGCGGCGGCGCTCAACCTTGCTGAGCCGCTGAGCGATGGTCAGAAGATTCATGTGCCGGCGCGCGGCGAGGTCGCATCGCTCCCCGATAGCGTCACGCCTGTGCCGGGCGGGTTGCCGGCCGGGCCGATCGACATCAATCACGCGTCGGCCGATGAGTTGGACACGCTGCCGGGCATCGGCCCAGTGACCGCGGCCAAGATCATTGCCGCGCGGCCGTTCGCGACGATCGATGAGCTGGACACGCGCGACGTTGTTGGGCCCTCGACGCTGGACAAGATCCGCGAACTGATCGTCGTCACGCCCTAGGCGGCAGCGCGATGAAGCGCTCGGTTTGGGTAGCAATCGGCGCGGTTTTTGGGGCGCTGAGCGCCCAGGCCGGACTGCCTTTGGCAGTGGTTCTCGCGGGCACTGTCGCGGCTGGTGTTCTGGCGTTCACCGGACGATCGCGGCCCGCCGTGGGAGCCCTCTGCGTGGGACTGGCTCTCGTCTTGCTGCGCGGTGCCGCTGGCACGGTGCTTCAAGCACCCACCGATGGGTCGGCTGTAGGCAGCGGCAGCAGCCATGAGGCGGTCGTGCTGTTGATCGGTACTCCGGGCGACGGGCTGCAGCGGGCCGTCGTGGAGTTGCGTCCGCCGGACCGCAGCCAGCACGTGTACGCGTGGCTGCCACGTTATCCACCGGTCTTCGCCGGCGACATCGTGCGGGTCAGCGGGCCACTTCAGCCCGCGCCCACAGATAGCGATTTCGGCGCGTTTCTGGCGCGGAGCGGTATCGGCTACACACTGCGCTCGCGCACGGTCGAACTGGCGGGCTCGGATGGCTCGCCGGTGGCCGCACTCGAGGACTTCCGGCGCCAGATCGCAGCGCTCATCGCCACGGCACTCCCCGAGCCCCAGGCGGGCCTCGCCACGGCCATGGCGATTGGCCTGCGCGACCTCGTCTCGCGCGACGTCGCGGCCGACTTCCGCGCCTCCGGACTCAGCCACGTTGTGGCGATCAGCGGCTGGCACATCACGCTCATTGGCGCGGTCGTGAGCGGCGCTTTGGGCGGCCTGACGCGGCGCCGCCGGAGCGCAATCGTCCTGGTGGTGATCGCTGCCTACGCCATCCTGGCGGGCGCCTCACCCAGTGTCCTGCGCGCGGCGGTGATGGCGAGTGTCGTCCTCGTGGCGCGCGAATCTGGCCGGCGCGGTGGGGCGCAGGCGGCGCTGGCGCTGACCGTGCTCGCGCTTCTGCTCCTCGACCCCGCGACGATCACCGACGCCGGCTTTCAGCTGTCCGCAACCGCGACCGCCGGGCTGCTCGCCTGGGCGAGCCGCATGCGCGATTGGCTGGCCGCCCACCTGCCAGGGGGCACGCCCGCCTGGCTGCTCGAAACCCTGGGTGTCTCGCTCGCCGCGCAAGCGGCAACTCTGCCCCTGACGCTGCTCGACTTCGAGCGCGTCTCGCTGGTGGCGCCGCTCGCCAATCTGCTGATCGCGCCGTTGGTCGCGCCGTCAATGTTGCTCACCGTTGTCGCGCTCGTCACGGGCGGGCTCATAACCGTTGGCATGCCCGCACTTCTCTTCGCGCCGTTGACCTTTGCGTGCGCGCTGGGGATCGGCGCGATGGTCGAGATCGCTCACTTCTGCGCCGCCCTCCCCTTTGCGACGCTCGACGTTCCCGCGCCCTGGAACTACGTCGCCGCAACCGTCACGGCAGCGGCTGTGCTCCTTATCGCGCGCCGCAGACCGCAGCAGCCAGCGACCCAGCCTGAGCACAGCAGGCCGGAGCAACCCACCGCGCTCTCCAGGCGCAAGATCGGTGCAGCTGGCTCAGTCAGCCTGTGCGTTCTGCTCGTGCTGGTCGGCGGCAGTCGGCCGGACGGTCGGTTGCACGTGACCGTCCTGGATGTCGGCCAGGGCGATGCGATCCTGCTCCAGGGGCCAAACGGTGGTCGGATGCTGATCGATACCGGCCCTGATCCGGACCGCCTTCTCACACTGCTGGACCAGCGGATTCCCACGTGGGACCGCCGACTCGACCTGGTGGTGCTGACCCATCCGCACGAGGACCACGTCGCCGGACTGGCGTTGCTGCTGACTCGATACAAGATCGGTGAGGTGATTGAGGACGGGATGCTTGGTCCCGGCCCCAGCGACGCCGCGTACCGGGCTGAGCTCGCGGCGCGCGGTAGGGCGTCGCGCGTAGTCGTCGCCGGTGATCGGCTGTGGCTCGACGGGGCGCGACTCGACGTCGACTGGCCGCTACCGGGGTCCGTGCCGCGCCACCCGCCGGACGGCGGTAAGGACATCAACAACGCGTCGGTCGTCCTCGAGCTGCACTTTGGCGCGCGCGACATGCTTTTCCCGGGCGATGCCGAGGAAGAAATTGATCCGCAGCTCGCCGCCGGTCTTGCGCTGCGCCTCGGTCCGCAGCTCGACGTATTGAAGGTCGCGCATCACGGCAGCCGCACTGCGACAACGCAGGCACTGCTCGATGCGCTGCACCCACGAATCGCGCTGATCAGCGTGGGCGCCGACAACGACTACGGCCACCCGGCACCGGAAACCGTCGCCCGTCTCCAGGAAAGCGGCGCGCAGGTCTTCCGGACGGACCTCGACGGCTCAATCGAGATCACGACCGACGGAACCGACCTACTGGCACGAACCGACAAGGGCCGACCTCAGCCCACCCCGACTCTACCGGCGCTGCCACCAGCCGCGTTGGAGCCGCAGCACGCCCCGTACCTACAATCGCGGCGATGTCCGTCCCGACGCGCCCCGAAGCCGCACAGATCCTTGCTGGCCTCGTCCGGAAGCAGAAGCTGCTCGACCACCTATGGGCCACGGCCGAGGTATGTGCGTTCGTTTGCGCCGCCCTGAAGAAGCACGGTGTCGAGCTGAACTCCGACCTCGCGGAGGGCGCGGCGCTGCTGCACGACATCGACAAGGCGCTGCCGCCCGATGATCCGTATCGCGCGCTGGGCCATGGCGCCGGTGGTGCGCAGTGGCTCATTGACCACGGCTACGAGGAGCTCGCTCCCGCGGTCAGAGATCACCCGGTCAACGTCATCGGCACGGCTACGAGTTACGAGGATTGGGAAGCGGCCACGACTCTCGAGGGGCGCCTTGTCGCTTATGCGGACAAGCGCTGTCACCAGGCCGTCGTCAGCCTCGATCAGCGGTTCGAGCGCTGGTATGCGCGCTACCCCGACAACCCCATGGAGCCCCTCGCCCACGAGCGCTTCCGCAGACTGGAAGCCGAGCTGTGCGCGATGGCCGGCATTACGCCCCAGGACGTGCGTCGGCTAGCGTGGGTCGCGCAGGCGACCGCCGCCCTGTGACCAGTCCCGCGCCGCTCGCCTACTTCTCGGGCGAGGACGCCTGGTCCATCGACCGCGCGGCGCGGGACTATCGCGCGGCACTGGAACAGGCCGCCGGTTCGCAGTTCGACGTGTGGCGCGCGCCCAGCGATGACGACGACGCGGGCGACGGTGGCGCGAGCGACGGCGCGACCAAGAAGAAGACGCGCGTCCTGGACGAGATCG
>JBDTUR010000108.1:0-7026 GCA_040007635.1 Chloroflexota bacterium | reverse complement strand
TGGTGGTGGGCGGTGCAGCCCAGGGCTCGAGCGGCCCGGGTTTGGGCACGCGCACCGATGGCGCGAAGCGGTCGGGAAAGATCTGATAGAAGACCGCGTCCGCGACCCAGGCCGGTGTGTCGTCCAAGGCGCCGTCTGACGTTACTTGACGCCGCCGACGGTCAGGCCTGAAACGATGTAGCGCTGCAGGAACAGGTAGACGAGCGAGACCGGCAGCGCGAACAGGATCGCGAACGCCGAGAAGTGCGTCCACGACGTCTGGGTCGCGAACTGGCCGACCATGCCATTGAGCGCCAGCGCGAGCGTGTACTGTGGCACGTCGCCGGTCAGGAAGATGACCGAGAAGTAGTACTCGGTCCAGCCGGCGAGGAAGCCCAGAAAGGCGGTCACCGCCAACGCTGGCACGGCCAGCGGCAGGATGATCATCCGAAATGCCTGGGTGCGCGAGGCGCCATCGACGGAAGCTGCTTCCTCCAGATCCTTGGGGATTGTGTCGAGATAACCCTTCAGGTTCCAGATCGCAAACGGCAGCAGGCCGGAGATGATCGCGATCGACACGCCGGGCAGTGACCGACGCAGGTTGAAGTCGCCGATACGGATCTGGTTGAGCTGGATGAAGAGCGGCACGATGCTCACCACTGCGGGCAACATCAGTACCGACAGGATGCCCAGCATCAGCACCTGCCGGCCCCTGAACTGGAGACGCGAGAAGGCGTAGGCGGCCGCCACGGCAAGCACCACCGAGACGGTCGCGGCGGTCGTCGCCAGGATGAAGCTGTTCTTGGCCAGATCGAAGAACGAGATCGGGTTGATCGTCGGCTGGCGAATGACGTCGATGTAGTTGTCAAGCGTCGCGCCGTTGGGAATGATGCCGGACGGGCGCAGCGGATTGGTGGGATCGAGCGATAGGCCCAGCACCCACAGCAGCGGGAACAGGACCGACATGGCGACGAAGATGCATATGGCCTGCAGAAGGATCTGCTTGCGCATGCCTAGCGGGCGGTTGTCACCCGTACGCGTTCCGGCACGCGCCCATGGCCACACGCTGCGACGAGGCTTCTCTGCACTGATGGCGGTCATTCGTTGTAGCTCGCAGTCGCTTTGGTTACCCGGTTGAATACAAGCGTGATTGTCAGCAGGATCAAGAACATGAACACCGAGAAGGCGGCCGCCACGCCGTACAGCTGTCGCTCGTTCACAAGGCGGAAGGCCTGGGTCACCAGCAGCTCGGTCCGCCCGCGCGGCTCGCCACCGCTCATGAAGTAGGTCAGGTAGAACAGGTTGAACGTGACAACGAAGCCGTAGACCGCGTAGGGAATCATGGCCGGCCGCAGGAACGGGACCGTGATGTGCCGGAACTTCTGGTAGCCAGATGCGCCGTCCATCTCAGCCGCTTCGTACAGATCGCCGGGGATGCTCTGCAGCGCTCCCGTGGCGACAACCGAGTTGAGCGGCCACCCCAGCCATGTATTCGCGGTCAACAGGGCGAAGTATGCGAGCGGCAGCGGGATGAACGAGATCGGGTCCTGGATCTGGCGCAGCCAGTCGACCTGGAAGGCCTCAGCAGGAATGTGAAATAGCGCCCCGACGCCGGCCAGACCCTGGTTGATGACTCCATTGTCCTTGTTGAACATATTGGCCCAGATCGTGGCCACGATGATCGGTGGGATGACGACGGGGATGATGTAAATCGCGCGGTAGATGCCGCGGAACCAGAGCCCCTTCACGTTGAGGACAACCGCGATCAAAACGCCGATGACGATGTGGATGACCACGTTCGAGAACGCCCACCAGATGTTGAACAGGAGCATCCGAATGAAGTGGAAGTTCGGGATGCCCAGGTTGTCCTGGAGGATGCGAATGTAGTTGTCGAGGCCAACGAAATCGGCTGGCTTGCCGCCCGGGAAGGCGGGAGTGCGGACGACATTAGGCAGGCGGTAGTCGAAGAAGCTGATCGCCGTCTGGAAGATGAGCGGGTAGAAGGTGATCGTGACCATCACCAGCAGCGCGGGCAGCAGGTACAGCCAAGCGGTGCGAGTGTCGCGGCCAAGCCAGCGCCGGCGGCGCGGGGGCGGGGGAGTTGCTGCCTGGGCTTGAGCCACCGCGGTCAAGACGTCATCCCTCCCATCTGTACGCGCATGGTAAGGGTCCGGATAAGAGGCGGGGGCACCGCCTGCGCGATGCCCCCGCTTGGATCCTGTGCGAAAGCGGCTCTGCCTAGAGGCCGTTCGTGCTGTTCATGGCGGAGCAGGCGTCAGCTACGGCCGTTGTGGGATCGACTCCCTCGTCGAGCACCTGGCTGAGCGCATTGCCGAAGTTGCCCCAGAAGTTGTTCAGCTCGACTCGCTGCGGGCGCAGGTAGCCGTTCTGAACGGCCGCGGCGAATTCGGCGCTGATGGCGTTGTCGCTGGGCGGCACGTCTGCCGTCGCCGGGATGTGGTACGCCACGTTGGCGTAGATCGCCTCGACGTCCGCCTGGACCATGCGCTGCGCGAACGCAACCGCGAGGTCAGGGGTGTCGGCGTAGGGGTTGATGTTGTAGCCATCGACGCCGGTCAGAGGCAGCGCCGGGCCTGCGGGTCCGGCAGGCATAGGCGCGATGCCAAGGTTGGCAATACTCTCGACGTAACCGCCGGCAGCCCACGGACCGTCAACGATCATGTCAAGACTGCCGGCCTTGAAGTCGGCGGCCATGTCAGCGTACGCCGGATAGAAGGTCGCACCGGCGGTCTGAAGGTCAGCCAGGAATTGCATCGAGTCAGCCACACCGCCCTGATCGGCGATGCACTTGCCGGAGTCGTCCATCAGTTGGCCGCCAAAGGCGCCCCACCAGCCGAAGTTGTGGTAGATGTTCGTCCCGCCGAGCAGGCCGAGCTTGGCCCCGCCCTGGACAGCGGTCAGGAGATCCGCCGTCGTTGCCGGAGCAGTCGCGACCTTGTCCTTGTTGAAGTACAGGGCGACGGCCTTGAGCGACTCGGGCACCTGCCAGATGCCGGCCTCACTGGTGGTCGTCGTGTACGACGAGCCATCGATGGCCAGCTGTAGGAACTTCGACGTGTCGAGCTGGTCCTTGACGTTCTGGATGACAGGAACCTCGGCTAGCTGCCACATCGAGTCGTTCGGTGCGATGAACAGGTCTGGGTCGCCATCGGCGGCCTGCGCCTGATACACGTTGAACAGCGAGTTGAAGTCGAGGCCAACCACGTTGACCTTCAGGCCTGGGTTCTCCGCGCAGACCAGGGCAAGGCCCTGGTTCAAGGCGTCGACCTCAGTGCCGGCGCCCGATCCGTACGAGTGCCACAAGGTCAGCTCGCCGGTCAGGGTGCCGCCGGTGCCACCGCCTGCGCAGGCAACGGTTGCCGGCGGAGCGGTGGGGACAGGCGTGATCGTCGGAACCGCGCTTGCGCTGGCTCCGGGCGTGCCTGTCGCCTGCGCTGGCGTGCCTGACGCCTGGCCCGGCGTGCCTGTCGCCTGGCCCGGCGTGCCTGACGCCGCCGGAGTCGGCGATGCGACTGGCCCGGCGCAAGCCGCGAGTACGAGGACGAGCGTCGCAAGCGAGCCGCCCAACTTGAGGGTTCGAGACATATTCCTTGTAGTTCCTCCTTGGATGGCCACCGTCCTAGCCGGTGGCCGATGGACTGTTCCGACACGACGCACGACTTGTGCGCCGGCGGTTGCGGCTTCAGGCCGCGATGTCACTCATCGCATCAGCCGTCGCCGATCACCTCCTGACTCCATGGACCGGTGGCGCCGTCGAGCGACGCACAACCAGCCGCGTTTCCAGGACACGGTGTTCACCTGTGCGGCCATTCTCGGGGTTCAACGCCCGGAGCAGCATCCGCGCCGCCTCCTCACCCTTGCGCCGCACCGGCTGGTGGACGGTGGTGAGCGGTGGATCGGTGAAGCGCGTGAATGGCAGGTCGTCGAAGCCGACGATGCTCAGATCGTCGGGCACTGACATACCCAAATGACGGGCGGCCTGCAGAACTCCTGCTGCCGCAGCGTCACTCATTGAAAGCACGCCGGTCGGACGCAGCCCGTCGTTCCATGCGCGCAGGAAGGCGGCTTCACCGCCCTCGATGGTCGCGGGCGTCTGGCGCACGCAGTCCGCGCCAAGCTCGACCTGGAATTCCTCCAACGCGAGCCGATAGCCGCGCATGCGCCGGCCCATGACACTGCCGGCATCGGCACCGGAGTCCGCCCGCGGCTCAGAAGGCTCCATCGTCAGCACCAGGAGGTCGCGGTGGCCCAGCTCCAGCAGATGGCGCGCCGCCGCCAGCGCGCCGGCCGTGTCGTCGACGCCGATCACACCGTGCTCGGGCCAGGCCGGCGCGTCCACCAGGACGGTGGGTACGCCAACGCGCCGGATCGCCTCCACCTCGGGATGGTCGCTGTCGAGGCCGATCACGATGACACCGTCGACGATGGCGCGCTCCATCGCGCGCTCAAGCGATCCATGCAGCGGTGATATGAACAGCAGATCGAAGCCGCGGTCCTCGATGACGGTCACGACCCCTTCTGTGAAGAGGGCGAAGAAAGGGTTGGCAAAGACTTGGACGAGTGGGTTGGGCGAGAGGATGCCTATCGTCGCCGTCGAGCCGGCGGTGAGCATGCGCGCGACGGGATGCGGCCGATATCCCAGCACAGTGGCCACTTGGCGGATTCGATCGGCCGTTTGCGGCTTCAGCCGCTCCGGCGAGTTGAACGCGAAGGAGACGGCGGCCTTGCTGACCCCCGCCTCACGTGCAACATCGGCTATTCGTGCCCTGGGCGTCGGCGCTTCCGACACACGCTTGTTCAAGCGTTACCTCTTAGTTCCGGTTAAGTTCCAACGCTTGCATCGCAGGGCCTGACTGTCGCTCCCGACTAGTCCGGGCCGTTGCAAGCGTCCTCCTGAACCAGTTTAGCAAACCGGTTTAGTAAACCATGGGATACGGACTCGCCCGCTGTCAAGGGCCGTTTGAGAGAATCAAGCTCTGATGTTCCAGCTAATGCGCGAGATGCCCGGCGGCGTACGCATCGTCCTTGCGTTTGGCTTTGTCCTGCTTGCCGGCGTGGGCCTGACATTGCCGCTCGTGATCAATCAGGCGATCGAATCGCCGGTTTCGCCGCTCGGCCTGCTATGGATGCTGCTCCTGGCCTACCTGGTGTTCACCCTCACGCTCATCCTGCAGCGCAAACAGGCCGCGTGGATGCTGAGCCTTGGTTTGGCGTCGCTGAGCGTGCCGCTGGCGCTGATCCTCTACTTCTGGGCGTGGCTGCCGGGTCTGCTGATGGGCATCGCTCTGGCCGTGCTGCTCTTCTGGTCGCTGCGCGGCGCGCGGTCACGCCAGTGGTTCAACGAGCCTTAACCCAAAACACCTCCCGCGTACAGGCACAGATGCCGCCGCTGCCGTACGCTTGGCGCCCAATTCGGCGAATTCCATTGCGCCTGCGCGCTCGCGGGCCTGACGTCACGACCTAACGGAGATCAGTCAGAAGTGGCCAAACGATCACGTCGCCCGGGGCACCAAGAGCCAGCCAGCCTCACCTCAAGTGAGACGCCAGGCTCCGCTGGGGTCACCGCGCGAACTACCCGCACCACGCGGCCACGACGCACCGTTGCTCAGCCGGGCATCCTCGAGCGATACCGCACTCTGATCTACGGCGGCGCCGCGGTCGTGAGCGTCCTCATAGTTGCGTGGATCTTCCTCCAGGGCGGCGGGGCCCGGGCCGGCTACACCTGCGATTCCAAGCTGACCCCGGGCCCCAGCGAGTCGATCACCCCGGGGCTACCGACTCCAACCCCCAGCCCCACTCCATCAGCCACACCAGTCCCGTCCATCACCGCTGCACCCAGCGGGCCCACCGCGCCGCCGTCCAACAGTGCAACGCCAAGCGCGCTGCCGTCACCCACCGCATCAGCCACGGCCATCCCTGAGCCCACACCGCGCCTGGGCTTCAGCACCGGGTTGTTGGGCCGCAATCACATTCGCGACGTGGGCACGGTGATCGACTACACCTACTGCCCGCCCACGTCGGGCGACCACTACAACGTCACCAATCGCGGCCCCATCCGCGGTGCCGTCTATCCCGCCAACGAGGAGCAGATCCCCGGTGGCTGGGTGCACAACCTGGAGCACGGCTACGTGATCGCGCTGTACCGCTGCCCGAGCGGCGTGCTGGGCCAGGGCGATTGCATCAGCCAGGCCGAGATGGATCGGCTCCAGGCCTTCTATGACCAGGTGCCCGACTCGATCAACCCGTCCTGCACAACCAAGGTCCTGGTTGCGCGGTTCGACTCAATGTCGACGAAATTTGCACTCCTGGCCTGGGGCCGCGCGCTCTTGACTGACACTTTTGATCTCGACACGGCGCTGCTCTTCAACCAACAATGGCAGGATCAACTAGCCGCACCGGAACGAGGTACCTGCTGAGATGACTGACGGCACTATCACCGTCACGCGCCGGGGTATTACCACTACCGCATGACCACGCAAGCGGCGGCCGTCCTCGACGCCCCGCCGCTTGGGACGACCATGCGCGCGCTGGTCAAGGAAAGCGCGGCCCCCGGCGCACAGATCCGCGAAGTGCCGGTCCCACAGCCCGGCCCGGATGAAATCCTCGTCAAAGTGCTTGCCGCGAGCGTGTGCGGGACGGACGTTCACATCGAGCGCTGGGATCCGTGGGCGCAGGAGAACTTCGGTCCACCGCCCATGATCTTCGGCCACGAGATGGCCGGGATCGTCGTGGCGCGCGGCCCGGACGCGACGCGCGGCCCGGACGCGACGCGCATCCCGATTGGCGAGCTGGTCGCGGCGGAGACGCACTGGGTCGATTGGACGTGTTATCAGTGCCGCACTGGCCGTGCCCACGTCTGCCAGAACAACCGCACGCTCGGCGTGAAGGTGCCCGGCGCCTTTGCCCAGTACGTCGTGATGCCAGAGGTGAACGCCTGGGTGTCGGAACGCCTCACTCCTGAGATCGCCGCACTCCAGGAGCCGCTCGGCAACGCCGTTCACGCCGCATTCGTCGAGGAGGTCGCGG
>JBDTUR010000107.1:0-7042 GCA_040007635.1 Chloroflexota bacterium | reverse complement strand
CCCTCTCCTGCCGCTGGCCGGGCAACCCTGCCGTTGGCCTGGAGACGACGCTGACCTGTCTGGCCGGAAGGCTACGCCGGTTTCGGAAACTTTGTAATTGGCCCGGACTTTGTGGAACCAGCGACACTGCGCCGAGGTTTGCAGGAGCAACGTCGAAGCCTTGGGGGAGGACCTGATGCGTGGCCTTGTGTGCGTCCTGCTGGCGATTGGCTTGCTGTCAGCGAGTTGCGCCGGCCCCACAAGCACCGCCTCGCCCAGCACTGTTCCGACCTCGCCGCCGACGGTCGCACCGGCCACTACTTCGCCGAGTCCCAGCCAGGCCGGCGCACCTCGAATTCAGATCGTCGGCGACGCGCCGGTTGTGCGCGCCTCAGAGCTCGGCGGTGCCGCCGCGGCCGACCTTGGTGCCAGTGATTGGCGCCGCCTGATTCATCAGCCGCTGCTGACAGGCGATGACGTTCCCGGAGGCCAAGGCATCCACACTCTCGCTGTCACACGCACCACAGGCGGCACCAGCGTGCTCCTGGTCGCTGGTCACGAGCGCGTCGGAGCTGTGGCTGGGCGACCTCGTGGGCCTCGATTAGCGCGAGGCCGCGGCGTCGACTAGAGGATGCCCCGTTCGTGGAAAGCGGCGATCGCCTTGTTGGCTTCCTTGTTGCCGTAGCGCGACCGGACCTGGTCCACGACGAGGTCGGCGAGGTCCGGCATCGTAGTGCCAGTCCAACCGAACTGCGCCCACAGGATCGAGGTGTCGGCGTGATTGGCGCCGATCGCCGATCGGAGATTCCACAAGGCGTGTGACCAGATGGTGCCGTCGCGGTGAACCTCACCGGTCAGGCCCGACGGATACATGCGGGTCGAGTCGAGGCGGCGCAGGCAGTGCACCGGCCCTGCCGTGTAGGTGACCGAGTCCCACTCCGCGATGCACTTGGGATCCGGCTGAACACCGGCGGCCCACTCGCTGACGTCGGCTGCCCAGTAGTCGCCGAAGCCCTCGCTGATCGAGCCCGCTTCGTTGCTGGCGAAGAACGTTGCTGATTGGCTGAAATGGATCTGGTGGCCTAGCTCGTGGAGGATCACCTCAGCGTCCTCGGCGTCGTCGACGCCACCCTTGCCGAAGCGCATCTCATCCTTGGGGTGGTCGGTCGCGAATGAGTTGTCCTGGCCCCACTGGTCGATGCGCACCGCCTGCTGATCGGCGTTGATGGCCGGCCAACTGGGGGTGACGCCGAAGCCCAGCGAGCGCAGGTACAGCTGCGACTTGGTGACCCAGTAATAGGCCATGACCTGCTCGAAGCGGTCGTCGTGGCGGCTGTAGTCGAACGTGCAGTCCGTTTCGTACGCGAGGTCGCCGGTGCCCGTGGTTACCGACGCCCATGTCCCACGCAGGTAGCCGCTGCCGTCGAGACCGATGAGCGGCACGCTGACGCGCTCGTTGTTGAGCGCGGGATAGTCGGCGTCGTTCTGGTCAGTGAGACCGAGATTGCCGCTCGTCACGACCGGGTTTGGGTTGAACACGAGGCCCTCACCGGTTATGCAGCCGGTTGGCGTCTTGGCCAGGACGACCACGCCCGCCAGTGGCAGCAGCGACAGAGTCAGGCCGAAAGTGGCAATCAAAGCGAAGCGACGACGCATGGTGATCTCCTCCCCTATTTCACGGCAGACGCGAAACCTACGCCCCGGGCATTCGCCCCGTCAAACTTCTAAGGCCGCGGCCGGACGGGGCGGGGCGGGCGGGCGGAGTCGCGCAGCGTCTCGACCAGTTCCCAGCGCGGCAGTGGACGCGCGGTCGCGACCCCGTCGTCGGTCAGGATCTCCACGACTCGCTTGATCAACCGGCGCAAACGCTGACGCTCAACCTCGGACCCGTCCCGGAGCAGGGCCTTGAGCCGTTGCTCGATCAGCGCGGCCGCGGCCAGGGCGAACGGCGAGTCGCGATCGCGCCGAACAAGCGTGTCCGCGTCAGTCACGCCGGCACCCTCAAGCGCATGGATCAGGTCGCGCACTTCGTCCGCCTCCTTGGCCGGTAGTCGGTCAATCCAGCTCGTGGGCGCCGCCGGTTTGCGAGTCGGGCCGGCCGCTGGCTTGGCGGCCGCGGTTCGCCGCGGCGTGCGCAGCAACGGTTTGATGTCACGCGACGCCGGGATTGCGCCGCGCACGTCGTCAAGCGTGGCGAAGGGGCCGTGAATCAGCTGCTGGCCGAACTCATTGGCCTGCTGGGTGTCCACGATGAACCAGCGCTGGTCCGACTTCTGGACCTCGAACCGATCGTCGCCTGAGCGATAGCCGCCCGGGCCTGCGCGGACGAGGTCGTCGGGACCCGGCGCCGGCGTCTCTTTCTTGGCCATCAGGCGCCGACGAACCTCTCCATCAACCGCCAATGCCAGACCTGGCGTATGACGACGAACCAAGCGATGAACCCGACCGTGACCAGTGCCCATTGGGACACGCCAAGCGGTGTCAACGCGAACAGCCCGCCCAGTGGCTCAAACAAGGTCATGGCCACGAAGGCGAGCCCCAGGACGATCGCCAGGATCGTCGGACGTCGATCGGAACTGAGCGGCTGGATCACCGCCAGCCAGCTTGTCGGGGGCTCCACGTACACGATCAGGCCGAGGCCGATGAACACCAGGAAGGCCGTGAGCGACGACTGGGCCGCGGGGATCGCGGCCGCAACGGCCGCGTCCTGGAGCGCATTAGTTGCGGATGCCGGTCCTGCGGCGACGCTCAACCAGATGCTGCCGTAGAACACGGCCAGGGCCGCGGCACTCGAGAGCAGCGCGGCCGGCAGCACGAAGCGCACCACGAGGCGGGTCATCGATTCGTGCTGGATCTTGCCGGGCTGCGCCCACAGTGCGAGGAGCGCGGCCGGAATGCCCACCGACAGGAGCGTGATGGCCGACGCGTTGCGCAGCGCGATGGGGAAGATGCCCACGACCAGCGAGGAGACGATGACCAGACCCATGGTCGCGATGCGCGCGAGGAAGAGGCCGATGATGTCGAACATGCCGTTGACGATGCGCTGGCCCTCTTCCACCGCCGGCGCCAGGGCGGCGAACGAGTCTTCGGTGAGCACGATGTCGGCCACGCCGCGGCTGGCCTGACTGCCACTGGCCATGGCGATGGCCAAGTTCGATTTCTTAAGCGACAGCACGTCGTTCACGCCGTCGCCGATCATCGCGACGTAGGCGCCACCGGCACGCAGCGCCGCAACCAGGCGTTCCTTCTGGGTGGGCGTGATGCGCCCAAAGATGATGTTGCGCTGCGCGGCGGCGCCGACCGCCGCGTCATCGAGATCGTCCAGCTCCGTGCCCGAGATCTGCGGCAGGTCGCCCGCCAGGCCGGCCTGGCGGGCCAGCGCCACGACGGTGTCGGGGTCGTCACCGCTGATGATCTTGACGCGCACGCCGGCCTGACGGAAGCGCTCGAGGATGGCGCCGACGCCGGGCCGCAGCTCGTCCTCCAGGACGACCAGGCCTAACGGCGCAAAGGACGGCGCCAGGCGCGCGTCGTCGTCATCGCCGCTGATCGCCCCCGGGTCGTCGCTGCTCAGCAGAAGGAGCACGCGCAGTCCGCGCGACGCGCGTTCGTTCACCTGCTGCTCGATGCCCGGCCACCCGTCACGATGTTGCGTGGCCACTGCCGGCGCCAGCAGCTGCGGCGCGCCCAACACATATGAGGTGCCGTCGCCCATCGTTGCGCCGCTCCACTTGCGCGCCGACGAGAAAGCCACTTCGCGCGTCACTTCACCAGCTTCGCCAGGTAGTTGCGCGGCGATCGCCTCGGCCGTCTTGTTGCGCTCGGTGGTGCTTGCGACGAAGGTGGAGAGCGAGAGCTTGAGACCGTCCTCATCGGTGCCAATCGGGACCAGCTCGCACATTGCCAGGCGGTTCGCCGTGAGGGTGCCCGTCTTGTCGGTGCATAGGACGTCTACCCGGCTGAGCGACTCGACCGCGTTCGCCTGCTGGACCAGCGCGCCAAAGCGCACCAACCGCACGGCGCCCAATGCGTACGCGACGGCAATCGAGACAAAGAGCCCGTTGGGGATCAGCCCGGCGAGGACCGAAGCCTGGGCGATCGTCTCGCCCGGCGTCGCCACATGGACGACGGCGGTGAGCAGAAGCAGCAGCTCCATGTAGATGACCAGCACGAGCGCCAGGCGGATAACACTGTTGACGCTGCGCTGAAGTGGCGTGAGGACTCGTCGGAATGCCTTGGCGCCCTGGGTAATGCGGTTGGCCAGGCTCTGGGCGCCGACATGCTCGACGACGTACCTGCCGCTGCCCGTCGCGCAGAACGAACCCGAGTAGACCTCGTCGCCCGGGCCCTTGCGGACGAGGTCCGACTCGCCGGTCAGCAGTGATTCATCTGCCTGGAGCCGACCCAGCGTGAGCTTGCCGTCGAGCACGAACTGGTCGCCCGCGTTGACCTGGACGAGATCGCCCACGACCAGCTCATGCGGATTCACGGTGGTGGCTTGCCCGTCGCGGATGGCGCTGGCGGTGGGCCGCGTGAGGAGGCTGATCCGGTCGAGAGTGCGCTTCGCACGGACCTCCTGCACAACTCCCACGACGACATTGGTACCGACTACCAGCACCGAAACCAGCGCGTCGAGCGGGCGGCCCACGATGACCAGCCCCAGCCCGAGCAGGAACATGATGTTGTTGGTGAAGGTGAACGTGTTCTCGACGACGACCTGGCCGTATGAGCGACCACCGGTTTCGCGGGCATCGTTGCCCAGGCCGCGCGCCCGGCGCGCGAGGACTTCAGTCGCGCTGAGGCCTGTATCTGGGGTCTGAGTCAGGTCTTGTGCCACGTCCTGCCGATGAGCGTCGTGGCGAGGGCGGTAACACCGTACAGCGCCAGGCCGACGACCGTGCCGCATGCGTTGACGATCACATCGTCGATGTCCGCCGCGCGGTAGCCGTGGCCCAGATTGATCGACAGCACGTATTGCGTCGTCTCGATCGCAGTTGAGAGCGCAGCGCCGGCGAGGATCACGAGCGGCCACGGAACGCGCCTGAACGCCACCGTCAATAGCAGGCCGAGTGGCACGAAGGCCAGCACATTACCGATGAGGTTGCCGAACACGAACGAGCCGGGGCCGTGGCGCAGCGCCGGCAGGATCGTGGCGAACGGCTTGAGGTTGAGGCGCACGTTCGAGTCCAGGTCCGCCCCAACCGGCCGCAGCGTCAACACGGCGAGCACGACGAGATACACGATGAGCAGTGCAAGCGCGAGCCTATCGATCCGCATCGTCATCAGTTTCGCCTACATCTGTCGCAAGCGATGCGCTCACCGCTCGGCATGTTTCGGTATCGAAGCCATTGCGCGCCAGCAGCGCGTAGGCCTTCTGGCGTCTCTTGCGCTCATCGGGCTCCCGTTCCAACGACGCGCGCTTGCGCTGGAGCAGCGCGGTCGCGGCTGCAAGGTTGGGGTCACCCTCTTCGGACTCGTCGAGTCGATCCGCGAGTACCTCGTCCACGACTTCACGCCCTACGCCCTTCTGAGCCAGTTCGCGCCGAAGGGCAATCTCGCCGCGCGGCCTTGCCCGGTCGCGGCTCTCAACCCAGGTGCGCGCGAAGGCCTCGTCGTCGAGATAGCCCACCTCGGCGAACCGCTCGAGGACCTCATCGATCAGCACTTGCGGATATCCCAGGTGGCCCAACCTGCGGCGCGTCTCGCCGATGGACCTGGGCCGCACAGCCAGGAATGCGGCCGCGGCCTCGACTACCGGTCCCGCTTCGGTCAACGTCCCTCTGGCTTCACGCCGCGCCTTAACCGACTCCGGCGTGCTCCGTTTGCGACTCTTCACGTTCCTCTCCTGCCGCCGAACGGGCTATCCGTCCGCAAAGTCGGTCACGAAGTGCTTACGCCAGAACAAACCCGCCTCCCTGTCACGAATTCCGGCTCATGACCTGCCGCTGGGCGGCAATTCGCCGCCATTTCATTATCCGGAACCCCTGCTGACGTCCATTCCCGGACAGTTGACCCGCTCACCGGCAGAACCTGGCGGGTTCGTGCGGACAGCGCCAGCTCGCCACGAGGCAGCACGGCCAGGTCGGCGACTTCCCTCCGGTTCGCGCAGCGAGAGGGCGGGTCACATGGTTCTGTGCTTGAGGGCTGACTCAGGCGAGCCGAATGCAAGGCGGAAGCGAGGCTGCCGAACGAGCGCACTTCTGTGCGTGAGCGAGGCGACGCAGCTGCCAACGCCGCAAACGGCCTCCTTAGTCAGCCCGACACCGGAGCAGCAGGCGATCCCGAGAGCAAGGCGGAGGCCTCGATCCCGAAGCGCGCGCACTGCGTGTGCGGAAGTGAGGGGGTCGAGGCCGACAACGACGCTATCGGGTCGCATCATGCTCCGGTTACTCGGCTTCCGAGATGCCTTCCACCGGAACCTGAATCGTCGCGACCTTGGCGCGAATCTCGGTCTCGAGCTTTTGGGCGACATCCTGGTTGGCGCGCAGGAATTCCTTGGACTGTTCGCGACCCTGGCCAAGCCGGACGTCGCCGTAGTTGAACCAGGCACCGGTCTTGCTCACGAGGTCCGAGGCGACGCCGACGTCGAGCAGGCCGCCCTCGCGGCTGATGCCCTCGCCGTACATGACGTCGAACTCGGCGACACGGAACGGGGACGCGACCTTGTTCTTGACGACCTTCACCCGGACGCGCGACCCGATCGAGTCCGTGCCGCTCTTGATGGTCTCGATGCGCCGGATGTCGAGCCGGACGCTCGCGTAGAACTTCAGCGCGCGGCCGCCGGGGGTGGTTTCCGGGTTGCCGAACATCACACCGATCTTCTCGCGCAGCTGGTTGGTGAAGATGAGCGCCGTGTTCGATCGGCTGACCGCGCCGGTCAGCTTGCGCAGCGCCTGGCTCATGAGGCGCGCCTGGATGCCCATGAACGAGTCGCCCATCTCGCCCTCGATCTCGGCGCGCGGCACAAGCGCCGCCACCGAGTCGAGGACGACACAATCGACGCCGCCCGAGCGGATGAGCGTCTCCGTGATCTCGAGCGCCTGCTCGCCGGTATCCGGCTGCG
>JBDTUR010000106.1:0-7082 GCA_040007635.1 Chloroflexota bacterium | reverse complement strand
TCGCGATCCTGCACACGCTCTCGACCGATGAGCTCGATCCGCCGCTCGAAGGCGACCTGCGCCTGGTCGACCGCGAGACGGGCGACGGCGTCAATGTCACGGCCGACCTGTACACGATCGACGCCTACAAGAGCCGCCTCGCCGCGTGGCAGCAGCGCCTGGAGGAAGTGAGCACGAAGCGCCGTGTGGCCTACGTGGCTGTGCCCACGACGCTGCCCCTGGCGGATCTGGTGTTCGCCGAGCTGCGCCGCCGCAACGTCGTGGCCGCGTGATCGGGGCGGCGTAATCAAGTGGGCCTGCTCGCACCACTGGCACTGATCGGACTCATCGCGATCCCGATCATCGTCGCCTTCTACATGCTGCGGCTGCGCCGGCCCACGCACCCGGTCAGCAGCACGTTCCTCTGGCAGCAGCTGGTGCGCGATGTCGAGGCGAACGCGCCGTGGCAGAAGCTGCGCCGTTCGCTCCTGCTGCTGTTGCAGCTCCTGCTCGCGTTGCTGCTCGCCTTTGTTGTTGCGCGGCCGTTCAGCGAGCATCCGGCGGGTCTCGCCAAAGACCTCGTGCTGGTGATCGACGCGTCGGCGAGCATGAGCGCGACGGACGTTTTCCCCGACCGACTCACTGCCGCCAAGCGCATGGCCCAGGAACAGCTGGCGCAGGTCCCATCGGACGGTCGCGTGAGCGTCATCTCCGCGGGTGATACCGCCCGTGTAGTGGCCAACGAAGCGACCGATCGGGGCCGTATCAGCCAGGCCATCGAGTCGATCCAGCCGTCCACGTCGGCGTCGGATCTCACCGATGCCCTCAAGCTGGCCAACTCGCTCGCCAAGCGAGCACGCGGTGCCGAGGTGCTCGTGGTGACCGACGACGCGTTCTCCAACTCGCCGGACGTCAACCTGGAGGTGCCGGTACGGGTCTTGACCGTGGGCCGCGAGCGCGACAACCAGGCAATCGCCGCGCTCGCGGTGCGCGCGGATCCCTCAGGGCTGAAGCGAACGCTCTTCGTGAGCGTCGCCAACTATTCCGCATCCACGGTCGGCCGGAGCCTGCAGATCCTGGCCGACGGCACACCGGTGACGGCGCGCGACCTGTTCCTAGATCCACTCACGCGTGCCAACGTCGTGATCGACGAGCTGCCCGCCGGCACGTCCGTCGTGGAAGCGCGGCTGACGCCTGTGACCGGTGGCGATCAACCGGCCGGACCGCCTGATTACCTGCCGCTCGACGATGCCGCGTGGGCGATCGTGCCGCCCGACCGGTTGCGCCGCGTGCTGCTCGTGGGGCCGGGCAACGTGTACATCCAGAACGCGTTCTCGCTGCTGCCCAACGTCGAGCTGTACGGAGCGACGGCCGAACAATGGCCGACCACCACCGGCAAGGACAAATTCGACCTCATCGTCTTCGACGGCTTCGTCCCGACCGACCTGCCCAAGAAGCCAGTATTGGCGTTTGCTCCACCTGCGACGAGTCCGCTGGGCGTGGTCACCGGCACGCTCACGGAGTTCGGCATGGGCCAGCCGTTGGCGGACGATCCGTTGCTGCGCGGCGTTGACCTGACGCGGCTGCACATCGCCAAGACCCAGCAGATGGAACTGCCGGCGTGGGCACGGGCGGTGCTGCCCGGGTCGGACGGACCGCTGCTCTATGCCGGCCTGCGCGAGGGAGTGCCGACCGCCGTATTTGCCTTCGACATCCGCCAGTCGGACTTACCGCTCCAGGTGGCCTGGCCGATCATGGTGTCAAACCTCGCGGGTGAGCTGCTGGGGCTCAATTCCACGGCGCTGGATCCCTTGTCGCCATCGTCACCGGTCGACATCCCGATCAGTCCTGACGCGCAGGGCGTGCGGGTCACGCTGCCGGACAAATCGGTCGTCACGCTGCCGCCTGGGGCCACCGGCGCGTCGAGCGTCACCTTCGTCTCGACCAGCCAGCTGGGCGTGTATCGCGTTGAGGTGATCCCAGCGCCCGCGCCGAGCGGCTCCCCGGGCGCCACCCCCACCGTTTCGCCCACGCCGGACGCGTCGGCCAGCCCGGGCGGGCAGGTCGGCACCCAAGACGAGCCGCTGCTCTTTGCGGTCGACATGTTCAGCAACGACGAGTCGAACCTCCGCCCGGGCGATGGCGAGCGGCTCGTGGCGTTGGGGACGGCCGCTCCGCCAGATCAGGCCGCGGCCGGGACGGCGCGTGACGAGTTCTGGCCGCTCCTCGCCACACTGACGCTGCTCTTCCTGATCATCGAGTGGCTCGTGTACGAGCGCGACGGCGCGCGGCGCGTGCTCAACGGCCTGAGGAATGCGCTGCGACTCCCGCGGAGGCGCGCCGCATGAGCCTGCCGTTCAGCGTCAGCCGGCCCGAGCTGCTGATAGTTGGTCTGCTGCTCTTCGCTCTTACGCTCGGCCTGTCGCTGGCCGCGCGGCACCACCTCTCCAAGGGCCGGCGGCGCGCGTCGCTCATCATCCGCTCGGTCATGCTCGCCAGCATCATCCTGGCGCTGTCCGGTTTCGCCATCGTGTGGCCGGTCGATCGCCTGACGACCGTGTTCGTAGTGGATCTGTCCGATTCAGTCGGCAATGCCGGCCGTGAATCGGCCCTCGCCTTCGTGCGCGACGCACTGGAGCAGCGCAAGGGATCCGATGAGGCGGCGATCGTCGCGTTCGGCGGCGAGGCCCTCGTGGAGCGGCTGCCCGCGGAGCTGACCGACCTCGACCGTTTCGCGTCCGTCCCTGCCACCAGCGCGACCGACATTGGTGGCGCCCTGCGCCTGGCCGCCGCGCTCTTCCCCGACGAGACGCAGAAGCGCATCGTCCTTGTCAGTGACGGCAACGACACCACCGGCCGCGGCCAATCGGAGGCCGCGCTGGCCGCCGCGCGCGGTGTCCAGGTCGAGACGTATGTGGTGGGCCTGGGCGCTTCAGATGAAGTCATCATCCAACAGGTCCATTCGCCAGCCACCGCGCGCGTCGGCGAGGACATCGAGGTGGACGTGACCGTCTCCTCGACGATCGCCCAGCCCGCGTCGATTCGGTTGTACGGCGATGGCACGCAGATCGGCGAGCAGCAGGTCAACCTCGTGCCCGGAATTAACCACGTGACCTTCACGACGCGCGCCACGGAAGCGGGCTTCCACACCTTCCGTGCCGTGGTGGAGGCGCAGCACGACACCTTTGGCGCGAACAACCGGGGCGACTCGAACACGATCGTCAAGGGTGATCCGCGCATCCTGATCATCGCCGGCGAGGCGGACGCGGGCGCGAACCTCGCCGCTGCGCTCACCGCGGAGAACCAGGATGTCGATGTTGTCGCGCCGGAGCAGGCACCGACGGACCTGACCGGTTACGCCAGCTACGACTCGGTCGTCCTGGCCGACGTGCCAGCCAGTCGCCTGGGCACCAACCGGATGGTCGCGCTGCAGGTGTACACGCGCGACCTGGGCCGCGGCCTGGTGATGGTGGGTGGCCCCAACTCGTACGGCGCCGGCGGCTACAAGCGCACGCCGCTCGAAGAAGCGCTGCCGGTCGACATGGATGTGCGCGATCGCCAGCGTGAGCCAGACATCGCGCTTGTCGTGGTCATCGACAAGTCGGGCTCCATGGATGCCTGCCACTGCAACACCGCCAACCGCGACAACGGCGTGCAGATCAACGGCGTGCCCAAGGTCGATATCGGCAAGGAAGCGATCCTGCGCGCGGTGAGCGCGCTGACGGAGCGTGACGAGTTTGGTGTGGTCGCCTTCAACGAGAACGCCAACTGGGTCGTCCACACCGCGCCGCTGGGCACGCAAGGCGACATCGAGCAGCAGATCGGGACCATTCACCCCGATGGCCAGACGAACATCTATGCCGGTTTGTCGGCGGCTGTGGACGAGCTCTCAACGGTTTCCGCGACCCGCCGCCACATCGTCCTCTTCACCGACGGCTGGTCCAGTTCTGGCGAATACGCGGACCTCATCACGCGCATGAAGGCCGCGGGCATCACCCTCTCGACGGTGGGCGCGGGCGGCGGCGGCGCGGGCGATTTCCTCTCCGGCCTCGCCGAGCAGGGCGGCGGGCGCTACTACGCGGCCACGGACCCGGCGTCGATCCCGGACATCTTCCTGAAGGAAACGCAGCAGGTCAGCGGCCAGCAGATCGTCGAGGAGGACTTCTTCCCCATCCTGACCTCGTCCTCGCCCATCCTGCGCGGGCTCGAGGACGGCCTGCCGCAGCTCAAGGGCTACAACGGCACGACCGCCAAAGACGCGGCGCAGACAGTGCTCGTCTCGTCACGCGACGACCCGGTGCTCGCCCAGTGGCAGTACGGCCTGGGCCGCAGCGTCGCCTGGACGTCGGACGCGCAGGGACGCTGGGCGACCAACTGGGTGGCGTGGAGCGGCTTCAACAAGTTCTTCTCGCAGATGGTGTCGTGGACGTTCCCCGGCGAAGAGTCGGGCGGCATGGAGGCCGAGTTCGTCCAGAACGGCGACCAGACCGTGCTGCGGCTGCACTCGGTCGAATCAGATGGCACGCCGCGCAACTTCTATGACAGCGCGGTGAACATCACGGACCCGGACCTGACCCTGCGTGAAGGCGTGAAGTTGACCCAGGTCGCGCCGGGCGTCTACGAAACTGATCTGGGGACGCTCACGCCGGGCGCGTACGCGATGCGCTTCGTCCAGACCAAGCCGGGCGACACGCCGCTGGCGCGAACCGTGATGCTCGTCGCGCCCACCCCGGCCGAGTACCGGCTGCTGGGCACTAACGAACGTTTGTTGGCCGCCCTGCGCAGCTCGACCAACGGGCGCGAGCTCGCGATCGGCAAGGATGCCTGGACGCACGACCTGGGCACGACCACCGCGTCCACGGACATGGTGCCGTGGCTGCTGCTGCTCGCGCTTCTCTTGTGGCCGCTCGACGTGGGCATCCGGCGTGTCAGCGTTTCCCGCGGGGACGTGGGACTGGCCCGCGCGTGGACCGCGGCTCGCTGGCACGCCTGGCGCGGCCCGGCGCGACGCACCCAGCAGGTCGGTGAGATGCTCGCAACCAAGGAACGCGCCGGTGGCGCCGCATCCCGGGCTGCCCTGCTGCGCTCGACCGATCAGGCACCTGCCGAAACGGCCGAACCGACTCACCCGCCGCCGGCCAAGCCTGCCCCAACGCCGGCCCCAGCAGAACCAGTCGCGCCAACTCCCTCCGTTCAGCAGGCCGACACGATCGCCCGCCTACGCGAGGCCAAGGAGCGCCGGCGCGACGGCGGTTAATCGGAGCCGGGACGACAATCTCACTATGAGCAGGTGGTTGGCCCCGTTGGCCGTTCTGGTGCTGGCAGTGGCGGTCGGTGGCTGCTACGGCGATACCGGGCCCGGGCCAACGCCGGGCACGATGGACGACGTCATTGGCGCGATCGTCCTGCAGGAGATCACGGTGCTTCACCTCACGAGCGGGGACGCCGGCTGCTCGACTACATCGCTGCACGAAAATGCAGTGCACATGACCTTGGTGATCGGCGCGCAGAGCGCGTCTCACGAGGTCTACTTCTTCAACTGGAAGAACCAGGCGAAGTACGACGCCGCGGCAGGTGATTTCGCCGCGTGCATGTCCGAGTTCAAGACGAGCAACCAGAGTTCAGAGGTGACGGAGCTGGACGCTTATCCGTGGCGCGCGTACGGCCCGGGCTGGACGCCGCAGCTCTACACGAAGCTCGCCAATGCCCTGACATCGGTCCACGGTCAGGTGAGCACCAGCCCGACGCCTTAGGCTCTTTCTTCCCGGCCGGGGAATTAGGTGGGCGAGGCGACCGGCAATCCGTACATTCGGGCGGCCTCGATCATCCGCCGGTCGTAGGTAACGACTGCTTCGAGATCTGGGCCGAGCAACGTGGCGGTCGCAATGTGGATCGCGTCGAGGGTCCGCAATGAATGAGGAGCAATCTCCCCTGCTCGGACGAGGACCTCGTCGTCGACCTCGCGCAAGTTGATCCGCGCGAGGATCGCCGTCGCCTCACCCACACGTTCGATATCGGAACGACGGGCGGCGCGCATCAATTCAGCACGAAGCAGCGCCGACGATGCTTGCGACGAGCGCCTACCCAGATAGGTCCGCAGAGCTGGCGATTCGGGTTCATCCAGCAACAACTTTGCGGCCGCTGACGCGTCGAGGTACACGGCCGCCACTAGATCGTGTCCTCACGCAATTCGTCGAGGATCTGTTGTGTCGATGGAGACCCTGGCGGGAGAGGCGCGGGTGGAGGCAGATCTTCGAGCCGGCCGATCGCCCGCGTGGCCTTGCCTTCGGCGATCCACTGCTCGAGGACACTCATGGGCCGTGGCAGAGGAGTCAGTTGCGCGACAGGACGGCCGCGGTCGGTGACCTCGATCACCTCGCCCTTTTCCGCCCGGCGCACGTACTCGCTCGCGTTCTGGCGGAGTTCGCGGATACCGATGCGGGCCATGTGCTACACGGTAGCACATGAGCAATGCCGGGTACGATGCGGGCGATGACCCGCGACTGGCCCATCTTTGGGCGCGACGTTCCTGACGCTGCCTGGCGACCGGCCGCGAATGCTGAGGACGCGACTCGGCTGGGCCGCTTCATCCGCGCCACGGGCGAGCCGAACCTAGAAGCGCTCCAGCGACACGCGGAGAGCGATCCAGCCTGGTTCTGGGGCGCAGCCGCGGACGATCTCCACCTCGACTGGCAGCGCCGCCCCACACTCACGCTCGACACGAGCGGCGGCGTCGAGTGGTCGCGCTGGTGGAGCGGTGGCGCGTTCAACTACGCCAGCGCCGCGATCGATGGCCGAACCCAACGCGACCCCAACGGCCGAGCGCTCACCTGGGAGGGCGAGGACGGCACGGTCCGCCGCTTCACGAACGCAGAACTAAAGGCCGAAGTCGATCGCGCGGCGGCCATGCTCGCCCGGCTGGGCGTCAGTGAAGGCGACCGCGTGGGCATCTTTCTGCCGCTATTGCCAGAAACGGTCATGACCGTCCTGGCGCTTGGGAAACTGAAGGCGATCTACATCCCGATCTTCTCCGGCTATGCGGCCCCGGCGGTTGCGAGCAGGCTGAACGACGCGGGTGCCACCTTGCTTGTCACTGCCGACGG
>JBDTUR010000105.1:0-7141 GCA_040007635.1 Chloroflexota bacterium | reverse complement strand
GCGCCGCTCTCGAAGCGCTTCTCGGACGGCGTCGCGTCGCGCGTCACGCCGCGCCACTGGAGCTGGCCGTTCGGCGCGCTGATCATCGCCCGCCTGCGCCTGCGCTGAGGCAATCGGCACCGACTTTCCCTAGACGGCAGATTCGGAATGGTTCCGCTCAACAAGAACTATCGCGTGCATCGACATCTACTCCGCCCGATCGAGCCGCCTGCCCCAGCCAGTTGACGTTCGTATTCGGCAGGCGCACGGTGGCACCATGACGCCCACCCGCCCGGGTTTCCACGGAGTCCTGATCGGTCTTGTCATGGCCGCCTTGTTCGCCGCCGCAGGATGCAGCGCTGTTCAATCGCACTCTTTGCTCGCGACACTGCCAACCAGTGCGGGTGGAGTCAACTTCGACAGCACACACGTGATCGATGACTCGTTCATGAGCGGGCACCCGGTTGACGACGTTCTTGCCGCGCTCGGAAAACGCCGGTCGGACGCGACGGTCGTCGAACGCTTCCCACGTGACGGCGCTGGCGGCGACATTGGCGCCTTCGTCGTACACGGAGTCCCCGGTGACGTCGCGCTCGACACCGTCTCCCAGACGTGGCATGCAGCCGCCGTTGTCGGTCGGTCGCAGACGACCATCGGCGACCGGGAGGTTTGGGTGCTCGAGCAGCGCGGCGGCTACTTCTTCCTGGCGTATCAGCGCGGATCCACCGTCTACTGGGCCGATTCGGATGACAGGTCGCTGGCCGAGCAGTTCATCGCGGCCATGCCCTGACCGACGGCTCTCGCATGGGCGAGTGTCCGCTAATGACACTTGGCGGCCAGCGATAATCTCCCATGAATGCCTACTGCCATGGAGCAACGCTCGAACGCTAAGAACTTGTTGCTCGGCGTCGGAGCTGGCGTCGTCGCCGGCCTGCTGGCTCTCATCTATGGCCCGATTACTTGGACAGCGGCTCTGCTCTTCGTCGTTCTGTCCGGCGTCTTGATGCCGCGGTGGGCCTACCTTTCCGGAGCAGTCCTGGCACTGGGTGCTACGTGGCTGACGCTGATGGTTGTCCTGAACACACCACGGCCCTTCCTGGTAGTGCCAGCGGTCCTCGTCATCGGCGGCTTGGCGTTCGGGTACATGACGTTCATTCGCCGGCGTCGCCCGACGGTGTAGCGAGCCTGGCTCTGGTTTGGTCTCTGGGGACGGGGCCGCTTGCTACGCGAGCGTGCGCTAAGCACACTGGACTGCATTCGCAGGAGTGGCTAGCTCGACGGAGGTGTCCTTCTGGCCTGTCGTTCGCGACGCCACGCGAGGATGATGCCGGTGAGGGTGGTCGCTGCCCATGTTTCGTAGGCGAGCGCTACAGGGCCAATTTCGCGCCACGTGTCGTCGTCCTCAGGCCTGAATGGAGGAAGCAAGGCATTCAGTCCGAACAGCACGACCCATGCCAGCACAAAACCAACCGCAAAGGCGGTTGGGATGAGCAGCAGCGAAACGAGAAGATGTTTCATTGCACGCTAGGACTCTTGCACAACTTCAAGAGTGTGTCGGGGTTCCGCCGCTGTCCAGCGAGGGCTTATAGCGGGGCGTCTGTGGTCGCTGTGTGTGCAGGAGGCGCCCCGGTCCATAGCCGCTCCGCTGGGCCAGCGTGCGCAAATGACGCCAGACAAGCCTGCGGGTGCTAAAGGTCTCTCCCCGGAACAGGGCCGGCATCGTGACCGTCGTAATGTCGTGGGTAAGCTCCGCTTATTCCCAGCGCTGCTGTTCCTGGTGGCATGCTCAACGACGCCCACGCCAATGGCGACCTTCATGCAGTCAGTCGAGTTTGCCCTTCCCACGGCGGAGCCCTTCACGCTCCCACCGGGCGCCCACATGGGCTGCGCCGGCGTGGGGCTTGACGCGGTCTTGCACGGTGATCCAGCCGACCCTCACGTCGCGTGGATCGTCGATCGACTGAGCGGACATCGAAAAGAGGTCACCTGGCCAGCTGGGTATCAGGCACGATTCGCACCCGATCTCCTGGTATTCGATCCAGGAGGGCAGGTCGTGCTCCGCGAGAACAGCCCGATCAGCGGCGCATGTGTGACTGCGCACCAGGGCGTCATGCATCTGACACCGCCCTTCTAGCCGTACAGGGTTCCCCCGCTATAGCGCCCGGCCAGTTGACCTTCGGCAATGCCCTGACCGACGGCTCTCGCATGAGCGAGCGTGCGCGAATGTCACTGGGTTCGGTCTGCTTGCCATGCGCCCGCAGGTACATTCGGATTACTAGCTATCGGGGTTCCGCTGCCGCGATGATTGCCTGGTGAGATCGTTAGCCGCGGCCTTTAGCCTCGCGATCGCGACAGCGGCCTGCACTAGCGCGCTTCCAAAGGACGGCGTACCAATCCGGCTGGCGACCAATCCACCACCCGGTGTGAATGCAGGCTGTCCCATGGCACTCGCCGGTGGGACGCTTGTGCGAAACGACCAAACTGGCTTGGGCTTGGATCATGGAGGCTCCGTGGAGCCTGTCATTTGGCCGTATGGCTACACGATGACAGTCGTCGACGGAAGAGCCGTCCTTCTCGATCCGCGCGGCACGCAGGTTGCCGGCGAGGGCGACGTTGTCACCGCAACCGGAGGTGGTGGATACCCATTCCGCGCCTGCACGGACGTGCGTCTGATCGAGACGCCTGCTACCGGCCACTGAGCGCTCGCGCCTTATCCGAGCCGGTCCAGCCACGCCACGGATGAGGAGACGCCCTGTGGACCTGACGAGCGCACTGCGTCATGTGCGAGCGTGCCGCAATGTCACCAGCACAGAATGCGCGCCGGCGCACCGGCGGACAGTTACAGTCAACGTCCATGGCACGTATGGCGGTCATAGGGCTAACGGTGTTGCTGGCCATGAGCGTCACAGGCTGCCAGGCGCCCGGCACGATCTCAACCGGTCCGGATGGTCTGCGTACCTTCGCCACTAATCCAAACGTCATCTGCAACGCAGACGCCTACCTACCCGGTTTCTCAGCAGTGCTGGCCGGGGACCCGAACGACCCGGACCGAGTCTGGCTTGTCGGCGCAAATGTTGCCCCCGCGAAGCCGCGCATCTCTGTGGTATGGCCGCAGGGCTTCCATGTCCGCTTCGAACCGGACGCCGTGCTGTACAACGAGAAAGATGTCCCTGTGGCCCGTCAGGGCGAGACGGTCACCTTCCCACAGGCGAACAACTCGAAGCGCCGGGACGTACGCCGACCCCTATCGCGCTTACGGCATCATCTTCAAAGGCTGCTACCCGCTTTAGGCACGGCCGCGCCAAGCTCGACAAGCCCGAGGGTCATCCGAGGGCAAGTGTCTTGACCTTCTTGTGAGCGAGTGTTCGCTAAGAACACCCATGTCGCCGGATTAGCATCTGGCCGTGAGACGGCTGTTACTGATCTTGGCAGTGGTTGCGGCGACCATCTTTGGCGGATGCGAGCAGGCCTGCCCGGCAGCGCTGCTCACAGGGTTGCTCAGTGAGCAGGCAGGAGAGCTTGTTGTCATACCGGACGGCGGCGGTCCTCCCGAGAGAGTGAACTGGCCGGCCGGTCATGCCGTCCGTCGGGACGGCGACAGCCTCGTCGTCGTGAACATCTTCGGCTGGGTCGTAGCCCGGGAAGGTGACAGGGTCCGGCTCGGAGGCGGTGCAACTTCGCAAACCGGAACCTGGGATGTGTGTGGCCTGTTCGAAGCGAATACGTGACCCTCGGATGGGCGAGCGTGCGCTAAACACACTCGACTTCGCAAGGAGCGGCTAGCTCGACCGAACCGTTCTAGCCTGTAGCTCGCGACGCCACGCGAGGATGATGCCGCCGAGAGTGGTCGCTGCCCATGTTCCGTAGGCGAGCGCAACAGGGACGAATTCGCGCCACGTATCGTCGTCCTCGGGCCTGAACGGAGGAAGCAAGGCATTCACTATGAACAGCACGACCCATGCCAGCACAAAACCAACCGCAAAGGCGGTTGGGATGAGCAGCAGCGAGATCAGAAGATGCCTCATCGCACGCTAGGACGCCTACAGATCTCCAAGTGTGTTGGGGCTCCCGATGGGGCACGCATTTCGCACGGCGGCAGGTAAGTCGGCGCTGCCGTGGGCGAGTGTGCGTTGAGGTTGTCGCCGTAGTAGAGGACGTTGCTATCGGCCACGATTCCGGCGAGCGTAGCAGGAGGGAGCAGGTTGTTTCCGTCAAGGGCCGCCGCGCCCGAGCGCAGCGAGGCTTGCTGAGCGGCGGGCGGTCTTGCCGCGAACCCTTGACGGGGCAGGACAGTGAGGCTGGATCGCTGCGGGCGGTCATTCGCCCGCGTCCCTGACACAGAGACCGTAGAGGTTCGGTCGGCAGTGGTCTCGCGCGCGCGCACGCGCGCGCGGGTTTATATATACGTCTATACGTATATGAATCAGTGAATCACTACGTTAGTAGTAGATGCTTATACGTCATAACGTCTTACGTCTTGTCTTTGATGTTGCCTGCGGCCCGCGCGAATAACAAGACTCGTTTTTTCGTGGATCACTGGCTAGCGTCGGGCGCGTGGCAGAAATGCGGCGTACTTCACTTGAACATAGGACGAAAAGCGACCGCGCCTACTGGGAGCTAGGGCTTTACAGGGAGGCTGCGGAGGCGGTCGGTTCCTTCCACTCGGGCGCCTATCGGGTTAGCCGACCGGGGCACAGTCTCGAGCCGACTGATAGCGGGGAGGATGCAGCGCGCCGAGCGCGGGGGCAAGTGCGCCGGTATTGCGCGGGCAACCGGCTAAACAAGCTGGGGACGCTCACGTACGCGGCGGCATGTCATGATCCGGCCAGGCTGCGCGATGATCTGGCCGGGTTCTTTCGGCGGCTCCGCAGGACAGTGGGTGAACCGTTCCCGTACCTGTGGGTGCCGGAGTGGCACGCGGGCGGGCATGGACTCCATGCTCATTTCGCCGTTGCACGGTGGATTCATCACAGTCAGATCAAGGCGGCTTGGGGGCAAGGCTTCGTCCACATCAAGTTGCTCGGCGATCTGCCCGTAGGTTCGGGCGTGCTCGGCGAGGCGCGCAAGGCTGCGCGCTACCTGTCCAAGTACGTCAGCAAGGACCTCGATGGGCCGATGGCGGGCCTCCATCGGTACGACGTGGCGCGCGGCTTTCAGCCGCAGCGGCTGGCGTTGGCAGGAACGAGCGCGGATCAGGTACTAGGGCAGGCGACGGCGGTCATGGGCCGCGAACCGGCCCGGGTCTGGCGGTCGAGTGATATGGAGCGCTGGCAGCGGCCGCCGGCGCTGTGGGCTCAATGGAACGGCTGAGCGTTGCCGAGTGGGTTGAGGCGTCCTGTGCGGCGCAGGGCGTCCCGGTGAAGGTGTCTGATCCCGTCGTGGTTGAGGCGGTGGCTGGGCTGCTAGAAAGCCGGGTCGCTCAGCGGCGCCACAGCGGTACGACTCGTGAGGGGTCGAACTTGGTACGTCCTTTGAGCGCAGGCCCAACGGTGGCGCGGTCCAGGAGTGCGGCAACTATGGCGCGCTGACGGGCTAGCGGTAGGTCCGTCCAGCGCTGGCGCAGGGTGTCGGCGTGGCCCACGTATTCGTCCAGGGCACTGGTTCGGCTCGCGCGGGCGAGCCGCCGCCTGTGGGCCTCCATACGCTGCTCAATGGGCTTGCGCGCGGCAAGCCACTCAGCGAATGAGATGGCGCGACCGCCGTAGGCGCGCGCCAACTCGTCGCGCTGGGCTTCATCGGCTTGGAGATCCGCGAGAGTCGCGGCGGTTTCTTCGTCGGCGGCGGCGTGGCCCGTTAGGGCGGCTGCCAGTTGGGGCGTATCAAGCCGGTACAGAACGGCTTCGATGATTAGCTCTTCGATGGGCTCGGAGAGGATCGCGATACCGTTGCAGCCTGTGAACCCCGGACCCTTTGGGCAGATGTAGCGGCGAGCGCCGTCGCCGCGCGGGCGGGCAACGAGGCGAGTACCGCAACGGCCGCATGCGAGCAGGCCAGCGAGCAGGTAGCGGCGGACGGTGCGGTTCGTGCGGCGTCCGGGATCGGTAAGCAGGGCGCGGAGGCGGGTCGTCTCTTCGGGAGTGATGATCGGCGGCCATTCAGCGCGGGCAATGATTTCGCCGTGGTGCTCGCGCTGGCCGCTGATGCGCCCAGACAGGAGAAGGCGTCGCACGGGGTGGACTGACCAAGGACCGCCTTTGACCGTGGTAACTCCGCGGTTGGTGAGATCGGTCGTAAGAGAACGCAGGCTGTCTCCGGCAAGGATGCGGCTGGCGGCTTCGCGGATGATCGCGGCCTCGTCAGGAATGACCGTACGGCGGTCTGCGGCATAGCCGTATGGTCGAGTGCCACCGCCGCCGATCTTGCCCGCCTGGGCGAGTTCTAGGGCCTTACGGGCTTGGCGTTCGGCCTTGTGCTCGGACTCGTAGCGGGCCATGGCTCCAAAGAGCCTAGCGGCGACGCGGCCGGATGGGGTGGAGAGGTCGAGTACACCCGCGCGCACGGTGCGCACCTCGACGCGGTGCGCCTCGCATAGGGTGATAAAGGCCTCCAACTCGCGCGGAGAACGGTGCAGCCGGTCGGTGTGCCAAGTTAGTACCGCACCCGCTCGACCATCGCCCAGGTCCGCCAGTAGGCGCTCGTATTCGGGACGCCGTTTGCCGCTGTACGCGGACAAGTCGTTATCAGCGTAGACATCGAGGACGTTCCAGCCGATGGCAGCCGCGAGTGCGCGGCAATCCGCCTCCTGTCGGGCGACTCCGAGAGCGGAGCCTTCGCGATCGTCTGAGATGCGGACATAGATCGCGGTATCGGTCATGCAGACATTCTGAGCGTCTAGTGACATTGAGTCACTCTGGCATGGGCCAGGGTGCTCTCACCTGATCCAACATTCGAGTTTCAAGTCGATGATGCCGATCCGGACGTTAGTTCCGCTTGAGCGGAACTAACGCGATTCGAGCCCTGGGGGAGAAGAAATAGAACGGGCGCCCGTTGCCGGACGCCCGCTCCAATTTGCCCTAAGGCAGTGGCCCGCTGGGGCGAGCCACCGGCTCAGTCTCCGTCAGTGTCGGAAACGATCCGGGCGTTAAAGGTGGACACCGCGTTCGGTATCCCGTTGTAGGTGATGGTCACGTCGACCGCGACAGGACCGAGCGGCTGGTCGGCC
>JBDTUR010000104.1:0-7150 GCA_040007635.1 Chloroflexota bacterium | reverse complement strand
GCCGACGACGGCAACATCGCGCTGACCTACTTCCAGTACGACAGCTACGACTCGATGTTCCTGCCCTACGAGGGCTTCCGACTGGCGTCCCAGATAGAGCCCGACACGGGCGACTGCAACGACCACGATTCGTGGCCGG
The DNA here is from genome assembly GCA_040007635.1 of Chloroflexota bacterium. Taxonomy (GTDB): domain Bacteria; phylum Chloroflexota; class Limnocylindria; order Limnocylindrales; family CSP1-4; genus JALYGJ01. The sequence goes on along the minus strand of JBDTUR010000104.1, from coordinate 7,011 downwards.
CCGAGAACGGCTTCAACGTCGGCGGCCAGCTCGCCGGCCGCTGGCTATGCACCGAGGCGCTGGGCCAGACGTCGCTCTATTGGACGGACAACCGACTGAACATCATGAGCCAGGCCACCCAGACTGAGCCGGACTACCCGCGTTTGATCGACTTCTGGGTGCACGAGTCGGGGCCCGACCTCTAGTCGGCTGACTCCGTCGTGGCGGCGGGTGCCAGATCGTGTGCCGGCCAAACCGGCTCTGTGTCGGTCGGCTCTGTCTCCGCGAGCTCAAGGCGCTCGACGCGCTCCTTGATGCTGAGCATCTGCTTGCGCGTCATGAGCACGATGCCGGTGCCCATGATCTCGCCCAGCACCGCGGTCGCCGGGCCGCTGCCCGGTGTCTTGGCGCGGAACCGCTCGATGAGCCGCGTGCCGCCGTCCTCGGGCTGGAGATAGAACGCCCACGAGGCCTTGATCTCCGGATATGACTCGTTCTCCGTCCGCTCGGCCTGGCTGCGCAGCAGGTCGCTGTCCGTGTAGAGCACCAGTGCGCGCTCGCGGTCGACGACCCTGACGGAGAAGCCACCGCCTGGGTGAGTCGGCATGACGTCACCCACGCTGAGCGTCTGGAACTCAGGCTTGATCTCTTCGACTGCGGCCTTGTTGTCGAGCATGTCGTACGAGTACCAGCCGGCGCGGCCAAAGCCCATCTGGACCAGCCACGGCCAAACCTTTGAGACCGGCGCGTGGACGGTGATGCCGCGTGTTTCGACATGCGATGGATCGGCGACCAAATCGTCGCCGGGGAGCGGCAGCTCAGCTTCGTGCGGGTCTAACCCCCAGCCGCGCACCTTGGGTCGCACAAAGGCGAAATAGACGACGCCCGAAGCGACGAAGGCCGACACGAGGGCCAGCAAGAGTGCCCGAATGAGACGCATCTCACACCTCCAACGCGATGGTTGCACGCGCGCCCAACGCGGTGCAGGGCCGAACGTAATGAACGATGAGTGGCAGCCGAGAAGATAGCGCGCCGGAGCCACCCCGCACCGCGCCGCTCCGCGCTGCTCCGTTATGAGTGCCATGCATGAGAACCGGCGTGTTCGAGATGTGGGACCCGTTCGTGGGCGTCCATGGCCCCGTGCCGCTCACGTTGAGCGTGGGTCCACCACCCGGGCAGCCGCGTGTCAGCGGCTTGCGGCCCACGAACCGCCGATAAGCCCATTCTTTAGGCATGGTGCTCATAGCCAGCGATCCCCTTGGCGTCGCGGCTCCGCGGCGGGTCGTCGGTATACTCCGCTCGCGTGGGGATGTAGCTCAGCTGGGAGAGCACCGCGTTCGCATCGCGGGGGTCAGGGGTTCGAGTCCCCTCATCTCCACCATTGTCTTGAGTCGCGACATGTGCAACATGTGAGTCGGGACATCTGCGACATCACGTGTCAGCCGGTCGCCGGGGACCTCGGCCATCGGCCGGGGTCTCTTTGCGTGTTGCGCCAGTAACTTTTGTCGGGCTCGATGCGGTGGGTCGAGAGGACCTCGCCGGTGTCAAGGGCGACGACAGCCACGTCGTGTTCGTCGGCGATGGCCAGGACCCGCCGGCGGGCGTGGGCAGCGCCGATCTTGAGGTGGTGCAGCCGGCCGCCGCGGCGCAGGGTGATCGCGCCGTTCCTGTCGGTCAGGTCGTAGCGCAGGCGGAAATGACCCAAGGCGCCGCGCCCGGCGGCCTGAGCTTTGGGTGTGGCTCCGAATACCTCGGCGGGGGTGACCCGCCCGATCGCCCGGTGTGGCCGGCGCTCGTTGTACTCGACGCGGAACGGGTCGAGCTGGAGCTGCAGCTCGGCCAGCGTCCGTGGTGCCGGCTGCCGTCCCAGCCAGCGCTTCAAGGTCTGGTGGAAGCGCTCGACCTTGCCCTGGGTCTGGGGGTGGCCGGGCGCGCCGTTCTTCTGCCGCACGCCGAGGTAAGCGAGCAGGTACTCGAACCCGTTGCGACCACCGGTGAAGCGAGACGTGTAGACCGAGCCGTTGTCGGTGAGCGTTGCCGCCGGCCAACCGTGCTCCTCGCCCGCCGCCACGAACGTGGCCACCACGTCGTCGCCGGCGACCCGCCGAAAGGCGGTACAGCCGAGCAGGTAGCGCGAGTGGTCATCGAGCCACGAGCAGATCTCGACCTCGCTCCCGTCGGCCAGACGCCAGTGGGTGAAGTCGGACTGCCACAGCTCATTGGGTGCGCCTGCCTCGAACCGGATCCACGAACTGCGCGGCCGCTTGCGTGGCTCGGGCACGACCAGGCCGGCCGCGTGCAGGATGCGCCGGATGGTCGAGCTCGACGGGACGCCGAGGCCCTCGCGCCCGAGGTGCCAGGCAATAGTGACCGGACCAGCATCGAGCCCGCGACCGGTGAGCTCGGTCCGCAGCCCGACGATCCGCTCGCGCACCGGATCGGGTGTCCGGCGCGGGTTCGTCAGCGGCCTGCGGGAGCGCGCCTCGAGGGGCATCGAGGCCGCCCTCCCGATACCGGCGCAGGAGGCGCTGCAGGTGTCCGCGGCTCATCCCGTATTCAGCCGCGGCGGCGGTGACGGACAGCTGCTTGGAAACGACCCTTAGGACGACGACTCGATGCTTCGACATGCGCCCGACTGTCACGCATGTCGCGACTCACGTGTCGCCTATCATCTGTCGCCTATGTCGTGAACTCAGACACCCTCATCTCCACCATCCTTCCTGAGGTATTGATGGCCCTTTCCGACCACGCCCAGGCTGAGCTCGACGAGCTGTTGGCGAGCATCGACCTGCTCCCCGACGACGACGTCGCGTTCCTGGCCGAGCTGTGGGAGAAGGAAGACCAGGACGCCCGACGATCAGCCTGGATGCAGGCCAAGGCAGCTATCGAGAACGCCGGCCTCATGCGCGAGCTGGATCGCGTCCGCATCGCCGTAGGCGAGTGGATGCAGGCGAGCGCAGCCGACTTCCAGGGTATCGATGGGCTGCTTGGCGGCGCAGGTGGACCGGCTGGAGTTCGCCGCACGGCGGCGCCGGCGTTCATCGATTACGCGGCGGCCATCCTGGCTGGAGACGCGCTCGACGACGCGGAAAAGGCCGTGCTGGTCCGGCCGTGGAGCTCGCTGACCGAGGATCAGTCGGAGGTTTAGGTCGTTTCGGTGGCCAAGGCCTAGTCGAGCGCCTGGCGAATCTCGTCGTTGTGGTCGCGCAACCACTTGCGCGCCGCGCGGTGATCGCCGTAATGCTTCTCAACCAGGCTCCAGAACCGCTTGCCGTGGCCGCCGTGGCGCAGATGGGCCAACTCGTGGACCACGACGTAGTCGAGGATGTCCACAGGCGCCAGGATCAGCCGCCAGCTGAACGACAAGCCGCCACGGCGTGACGCACTGCCCCAGCGCGACTTCTGGTCACGGATCTGGAGCGTGCCCGGCTTGACCTCCATCTGCGGCGCGCGCAGCGCGATGCTTGCCGCGATCGCCGCGCGTGCCTCTTTGCGCAGCTGCCGCTCGAGCGCGTCGCGCTCCGCCTGGTTGCTGACGCGAACCTTGCGCGCGAGGCCGTTGACCATCAGGACCCGGCCCGCGGCGAGTGACGGCCGCGTGGCGAGCCTGATGCGTCGTTCCTCCACCTTGGCCTGCTGCTTGGCCACCCAGTCACGGTGCCTGTTGAAGAGGTCGGTCGCCTCGCGCTCAGACGCTCGCAGGGGCATTACGATCAGCGCCTCGCCCTCGTCGGTCACCTGCAGGCGCACGCGGCGGGCCTTGGGGGAGCGCCTGATCACGAACTCGGCCTTGGGGACCAGATTTCCCCACAGCTGCAGGCTTTCCGCCCCTTCTCGCGCCATCGCTTCGATGCTAGCGCCAGCCGCGCCAAGAGCCGCTGCTAGAATTGCCGCTCGCATCCGCGGGGCGATAGCTCAGCTGGGAGAGCATCTGCATGGCATGCAGAAGGTCCGGGGTTCGAGCCCCCGTCGCTCCACCAACTCGCGAATGAGAGACATGGCAACGACCAAGACGGATCAGTTCGGCCGCTCAGGCGCCCGCCTCGTGCTTACCGGGGTCGTCGGCGCTTAGCGCGCCTGCGCGACCCAGAACTCCGCACCCGATCCGTCCACCCTCAGCCCACTCCAAGAGGGCCACGCCATGACCTCCGAACCCACGACTGAACCCGCGGGACCGCCGCGCTACAACCCAGCAGAGATCGAGCCACGCTGGCAGGCACGCTGGGAAGAGCTACGCCTGCACACGGCCGACCTCTACAGCGACGCCAAGCCCAAGTTCTACCTGTTGACGATGTACCCGTATCCGTCGGGCGACCTGCACATCGGCCATTGGTCGATCATCGCGCCAACGGACGTGGCCGGCCGCTTCAAGCGGATGCAGGGCTACAACGTGTTCTTCCCGTTCGGCTTCGACGCGTTCGGCCTGCCGGCTGAGAACGCGGCGATCAAGGGCGGCATCCACCCGCGCGAGTGGACGGACCGGAACATCGACAACATGCGCCGGCAGGTGAAGCTGATCGGTGCGGCGCTCGACTGGAGCAAGGAGCTCATCACCGCCGACCCAACCTACTACCGCTGGAACCAGTGGCTGTTCCTGCGTTTCATGGAGAAGGGTCTGGCCTATCGCCAGATGGCGCCGGTCGACTGGTGCCCCAAGGACCTGGTCGTGCTTGCGCGCGAACAGGTTCTGGGCGCGGATCGAGTTTGTTGGCGCTGCGGAACTCAGGTCGTGAAACGTGACCTGGAGCAGTGGTTCTTCCGGACCACCAAGTACGCCGACGAGCTGCTGAACTACGACGGCCTGCGGTATCCGGAGCCGATCAAGGTCATGCAGACCAACTGGATCGGCCGCTCTGAGGGCGCCGAAATCGCGTTCGAGGTGGCGCCGGACGATCAGCAGCCAGGCGGCGAGCAGATCCGCGTGTTCACCACCCGGCCCGACACGCTCTTTGGCGCTACATTCATGGTGCTGGCGCCGGAGCACCCGCTGGTCGATGCGCTGACGCACCCAGAAAACAAGGCGCAGGTCGACGCGTATCGCACAGAGGCGCGCCGCAAGAGCGAGATCGATCGCCTGTCAACGGATCGTGAGAAGACGGGTGTGGCGATCGGCGCGCACGCGATCAACCCCATCAGCGGCGAGCAGATCCCTATCTGGATTGCCGACTACGTGCTCAGCACGTATGGCACCGGCGCGATCATGGCCGTGCCGGCGCACGACGAGCGCGACTTTGCCTTCGCCCAGCGCTTCAGCCTGCCCATCCGCGTCGTGGTCGCGCCGCGGGACGTCGTGCCGGACATGATGGACACGGCCTACGTCGCCCATACCCACGACGAGGTCCTGCTCAACTCGGGCGATTTCACTGGCCTGCCTGCGCCGGAAGGTGCGCGGCAGATCACCGCAAGGTTGGAAGAGGCTGGGAAGGGAAAGTCGGCCGTCACCTATCGCCTGCGCGACTGGCTGGTCAGCCGTCAGCGTGGTTGGGGTGCGCCCATCCCGGTCGTCTACTGCGAGGCGGATCCGTCGTGCGGCATGGTCCCCGTGCCCGACGACCAGCTGCCCGTGCTGCTGCCTGATGACATCGTCCAATGGCCCGCGCAGGGCAACCCGCTCGAGACGCACCCCACCTGGAAGCACACCACATGTCCATCGTGCGGTGGGCCAGGTCGGCGCGAGACGGACACCATGGATACGTTCGTCGACTCGTCCTGGTATTGGTGGCGCTACCTCTCGCCAGGTAAAGAGGATGGGCCAATCGATCGCGCCCTGAACGACGCGTGGTGTCCGGTCGAGCAGTACACCGGCGGCGCAGAGCATGCGGTGCTGCACTTGATGTACGCGCGCTTCTTCGCCAAGGCGCTGAACGACCTGGGCCTGGTGCACGAGCGCGAGCCGTGGAAGCGGCTGTTCAACCAGGGCCAGATCCTGGGTGAAGACGGCGAGCGCATGAGCAAGTCGCGCGGCAACGTCCAGGATCCGGACGCCCTGGTGGCGCGCTACGGCGCGGACACCGTGCGCCTCTTCCTGATGTTCATGAAGCCGTGGGCGGCCGACGCTCCCTGGAATGCCAAGGGCATCGAAGGCGTGAACCGCTTCCTGCGCAGGCTATGGACCGTGGCGACCGATCCTTTGGGTCGCGAACACGGAGATGCCGAAGCCGGCCGACTACCCGCGGGTCAGACTGCCGCGGACGCTGCCGACGATCTGCTGCGGACGGCCCACCGGACGCTGAAGAAGATCACCACCGACCACGCCGACTTCGGCTGGAACACCATGATCTCAGCGCTGATGGAGCTGACTAACAAGCTGGTGCGGTTGCGCGGCTCAGAGGTGGCGTCCCTGCCCGCGTGGGACGAGACCGTCCGTTTGACGCTGCTGATGCTTGCGCCCATGGCGCCGCACATTAGCGAAGAGCTGTGGGCGCGGCGCGTCGAAGCGTTGGGCGAGGAATGGTCATCGATCCACACGCAGTCCTGGCCGGTTTTCGACCCAGCCCTGGTCGCAACCGATGAGATCGAGCTGCCCATCCAGGTCAACGGCAAGCTACGCGACACGATCAGCGTGCCTACGGCCACGTCAGCGGCCGAGATCGAACAACTGGTCCTGGCGCGCGACAAGGTCCGCGCTTACTTGCAGGATGCAGAGGTCGCGCGCGTGGTCCAGGTTCCCGGCCGCCTCGTCAACGTGGTGACGAAACCCAAGTAGGCGCACCCGATGCGCACAACGCATCACCAGCTCGCGAATCCGCCAGTGATCCAGGTCTCAGGAAAGGTTCCGACGCACTTTCCTGCGTGGAACTGCGTGGCCTGATGCTGTGCACGCATCAGGCGTCACGGCTGCGCTTGGTCGCGCGCGCTTCGTCTAGACGGGGAGCGTCTCGGCCGCGGCCTTCTGCTTCTGGCGCTCGCGGTGGCGCGCGGCCTTCGCGCGGTTGCCGCACGAGGACATATCGCACCACTTGCGCCGGCCGGCCGGCGAGTGGTCGTTGAACACCCAGCGGCAATCCTCGTTCGCGCAGATGCGCAGCCGGC
>JBDTUR010000103.1:0-7170 GCA_040007635.1 Chloroflexota bacterium | reverse complement strand
CCGGCGGACCGGGATCGATCGCCAAGATGTCGATCTCGTCGCGGCCGACCACCACATTGCGCCCGAGCAGCCGCCAGCCGCTCAGCGCGAGGTGTGCCGCCGCCTCATCCTCTGCCATGCGCCCCGCTTGTTGACGCGCCGTCTTCACCCGTCCAGCGTGACGCCCGCCGCTTATCTGCGGCTTATCAGGCGCGGCCTAGGCCGAAATCCGCACCAACTCCGGCAGGACCTGCGCCGGCAGCTCATCGAGCAGGTCGAACGAGGTTTGTTCGCCAGCCAGCACGCGCTGAGTCGTGATGAACGAGCGCCGGTGGTGCGGTGTGACCCCCAGCGCCGCCATGCCGGCGCGGTGATCGGGCGTGGCGTAGCCCGCGTTGTGCTCCCATCCGTAGCCCGGATAGCGCGCCGCGAGCTTGTGCATCAGCCGGTCGCGCGTGACCTTGGCGATGATCGAAGCGCACGAGATGGCATAGACGCGAGCGTCACCGTCGATGACCGCTCGGTACGGCCCGGCATGTTCCTCGAAGCCGCGGATGTGGCGGCCGTCGACGATGACGTAGTCATGGGCGCCAGCGCGAGTGACGGCGCGCTTCATGGCGAGGATCGTCGCGTAGTAGATGTTGAGCTGATCAATCTCGCGTACCGACGCGGCGCCGAGGCCGATCCTAAGTGCCTGGCGCACGATCCTGCGCGCGAGCTTTTCGCGTTGGGCCGCGGACAGCATCTTTGAGTCGCGCACGCCGCTGATGAAGCGTTTGTCGAGCGGCATGGCGAGCGCGCATGCGACGACCGGGCCGCACGAAGGCGCGACACCAACCTCATCGAGGCCGAGGATGACGCGATAACCGTGCTCGCGTTGGAGCTGGTTCTCGAGGCGCCGCGTCGGGTTGAACACCCCCATCGCGGCGAAGACTATTCCGTCGCGGCGTGAGCCGCGGGCCGAAAGTGGCGCTAGGAGGGCCGGCGCTCGCGTAGGGATGCGGCCTTGCCGACGCGCTTGCGCAGGAAGTACAGCTGTGCGCGACGAGCCACGCCGTGGCGCACGACCTCGATCTTTTCGATGCGCGGCGAGTGAACCTTGAAGGTTCGCTCCACGCCTACGCCGCTGCGAATGCTCCGGACGGTGATTGAGCGGCTGATGCCGCCGCCGCGCAGGCGCATCACGGTGCCCTCGAAGACCTGGATGCGCTCGCGATTGCCTTCGCGCACGCGTGCCGACACCTTGACGGTGTCGCCTGAGGCGAGCTCGGGCAGGTCGGTGCGCAGATGCTCTGCGGTTATCTCGTCGAGGACGCTCATGCTGACGGTTAACTCTCTACGTAACGGGCGCGTGTCTATGACGGCGCCTGGTCTGGTGGTCGGGTCGCGGAGTATACATCTGCCGCAGTGACGGGTCAGTCTTCGGCGTCGGCCTCGAAGCCGATCAGCCAGTGGACACCGCAGCGATCGATGACCTGACCGTCCGACGCCCCCCACGGCCGCTGCAGGTCGTCGACGACTGTGCCGCCCTGCGAGAGTCGCGCGAACCATTGGCGCAGCACCGCCGGCGAGGTCAGGGCTTCACGCGCGGTGCCAGCCAAGTGCAGATACGGCGTCAGGTCAGTCATGCGTGCAGCCTGGACCGACTACTCATCGACCAGGTCCGGGCGCCGCGCCTTGGTCCTGGCCCGTGCCTCGGCGCGCTTCCACTGCTCGATCTGGGCGTGATGACCGCTCACCAGCACATCGGGCACGCGCATCCCGTCGAACTCCGGCGGACGCGTGTATTGCGGGTACTCGAGACCGCCGGTCGAGAAGGACTCATCAATTGGCGACTGCTCATCGATCGCGCCGGGCAACAGCCGCAGCACTGCATCGATCACGACCATTGCCGGCAGCTCCCCGCCGGACACGACGTAGTCGCCAATAGAGATCTCGAGATCGACCATGGAGCGGACGCGATGGTCGACGCCCTCGTAGCGCGGGCACACAAAGAGAAGGTGTTCGCGCCCCGCCAGGTCGCGCGCCAATTCCTGGCTGAACGGCACTCCCCCGGGATCGAGCAGGATCTTGGTTGTCTGGGGGCCTGACAGCGCCGCCAGGGACGCCGCGATTGGTTCAGGGCGCATGATCATGCCCACGCCGCCACCGTAGGGATAGTCGTCGACGCTGCGATGCCGTCCCAGGCCCCACTCGCGCAGGTTGTGCGCCGTGAGGCTGGCCAAGCCGCGCTCGAGCGCGCGCCCCGGGATGCTCGCGCCCATCGGCCCAGGAAAGAGTTCCGGGAAGATCGTGACGACATCGATGCGCAGTGCGGTCATCCCGCGAGCCCCAGTGCCGCCCCGTCGACGACGATCTGCCTGTTGGGCGGGTCCAGCTTCTTGACTACGGCCGACACGGCCGGCACCAGTACCTCGCCGCGCGGACCGTTGACGACGTAGACCTCCGACTCACCCACCCGGAAGACCTCGCGAACGCTGCCCAGATCCTCCCCCGCCTCTGTTGTAACCGCACATCCCACGATGTCGTGCCAGTAATAGGTGTCGGCCGGCAGGTCGCCCTGGGTAGGAACGATTTCCAGGTACTTCTCACGCAGGGCGTCGGCCGTGGGTCGGTCGGATACTTCGCGAAAGCGCACCAGCAGACCCGGGCCGTCACGGTGAGCGGACGCGATGGTCAAAGGCCGGTCGCCGCCCTCGACGTAAACGACGCTGCCGGGCTCGAAGCGAGCTGCGTTGTCACTCAGGATTTCGACGCGAACCGCGCCACGCAAGCCATGGACGCCGCGTATCAGGCCGACCGCGAGCCGGTCGTCAGTCACCGGCGACGGTCCTAGACGATCTCGAGCGAGATCGACTCTCCCTCACGTGCCGCAACCACCTTCAGCAACGTACGCATCGCCTTGGCGACAGAACCATTGCGGCCGATCACCTTGCCCATGTCCGTCTCGGCCACATGGAGCTCGATCACCCGTCCGTCTTGATCGTCCACGGCCTTGACCTGGACCGCGTCAGGCTCATCGACGAGCGCCTTGGCGACGTACTCGACCAGCGATTCGGCTGACATCGCGGCTATTCGGCCTTGGCCGGAAGCACGCCGACGCGGCGGAACAGCCGCTCGACGGTCTCTGATGGAAGCGCGCCGCGCTTCATCCACGCGTGCGCCTTCTCCTCGTCGACCTTGATCTCGATGGGGTCGGTGCGCGGGTTGTAGTGGCCGATGGTGTCAAGCGAACGGCCGTTGCGGGCGTTGCGGCTCTCGGTCACAACGAAGCGGTAAGTCGGCTGCTTCTTCGCGCCGACGCGGTTCAGACGAATACGGACTGCCACTTAAATCCTGTGAAGCCTCCCTGTCAGATTGGCTAACAGGTTACTTCACGTAGAGAAATACGTGGCTGACCATCGTGTTGCCGTCGGTGACGTTCACGACCGACAGGTTGCTGAGCGGCTCAAGGAAGGGTTGCTCGTTGATGTTGTAGGCGCCCGTGGATTCGGTCGGGAGCATGTCCTCGTACGCGCTCCGCAGGGCGGCGATGTCCACGAACATAACGCCCGCATTGGATGTTCCGCCGGCGTTGAGCGCGGCCACGTACTCGGGCCGCGCGGCAAGCGACTGGTCGCGCGTTCGGTCGAGCGCGCTGGTCACGAAATCGTGCGTTCCCAGCAACAGTCGACCGTCACTCAGGCTCATCGCCAGGGTCATGTCGCTGCCCGAGGAGCCGGGCGAGCTGACGGTGATGACCGTGACGGTTGCGTCACCGTGCTGCTCGTCAGTGAAGGTCACTCCCCCACCAAACTGCGTCAGCATGTGCAGCAACGCGGTGATCTTCTGGACGCGTGACGACGCGATCGCCATGTCGTCGACGGATGCGACCAGGCCGAAGTTGGGCTCAGCGCTCGTGCCCGAAACAGATACCGACGCATCGACGATGAAGTCGAAGAACTCCTGCGGCGGCGAGCCCAGCAGCTGCTCCATCGATGTGAGATCGATCGGCGCGGCCGAGGCGCTGGGCAGCGCGGTCAAACCCCTTTGCGCGGTCAAACCCCTTTGGATGATCCAGCTGATCGTCTGACCAACGTCGCGCACTTCCGCGTACAGCAGCGCGTCCTTGGGCGCGAACCCAGCCAGCGTGGACGTCCGGTTCGAAGGCAGTGGCGGCAGGTCATCGGTCGCGGCCCCGCCTTGACCCGGGACACGGGACATGCGGCTGGTGATGGTCAGGTGATCGCCGTCGGCGCGAACCTCGCCCAGAACGCGGACCGACACGGCGCCCACGAAGGAATCAGCGAGGTCGCCGCTGGGCAGGGCCGTGCGCATTTCGTCGTACAGCGTCTGGGCCATCGAGCGGCCGTCGAAGTAGAACGTGCCCAGCCGGTCGGCGTTGAGGGCGCCCAGCTGCTGGACGAAGAACTGATCGTCCGCGAGGCCGGGCGTGCGGTCGGCGCGAACGTCGAGCGCGGCCTGCAGGTCCTCAACTCGGGTGCTGACGACGAGCGCCTCGTCCGACCACGTGAGATTCAACCGCTCGCTGGAACCCAGGAAGATTCCCGTCCAGATGGTCGCGCCCTCATAGGTCGACTGTGTCCAGTTGTCTCCAGGCGCGTTTATCCAAGTCTCAAGTGCTCCGCGTTGTCCGGACTTGACGCTCAGCACAACAGTCATCGAGGGTGGTGTGCCGACTGACGGTGTGATCGTCGAGCTGAACGAAGCAATCTCGCCACCAAACCATGGCTTGAAGTGGTACCGATAGTCGAAGTTCTTGGCGGTTCTCGTCGACGCGGCCTTGACGAGCTCGTTGAGAGTCTCCTCGAACTTGGTGTCGAAAGCGGCCTGGTCGGCAAAGCCCGGGAAGTGGCTCATGAACTGGGCGAGCAGGTTGTGCTGGTCACCCGGCAGGTTCTCGTTCAGCTCCATGAACGCGACGCTGTTCGCGGGGGCGTAACGGGCAACGGTTGAGGGCGCGCCACCACCGGGCCGCGCGAGCACAAAGACGGCGCCCAGAAGACCCACGACGAGCACGGTGGCAACGCCAACAACGGCCCAGCGCCAGCCGCTGTTCATGGTCATTGGCTGACTGGTGGACGTGGTGGACGCGTTCGTGCTCGCGACCGCCACCGCTTCCGTTTCCTGGGCGGCGGGCTTGCTGAAGATCGAGCCATCCGACTTGACGGGAGCCGGTGAATCGTCGCGTTCCTGGTCGTTCATCGCTTCATTATCGGCGCGGCCCAAAGGGGAGCATGCCGCGCCGTCCGCCGGGGCCACTCAGCTGGCGCATCAGCTGCTTCATCTGCGTGAATTGTTTCAACAGCCGGTTCACGTCCTGCAGGCTGGTGCCCGACCCACGCGCCACACGGCGTTTGCGCGGACCGTTCAGCAGGTCCGGGTCGCGTCGCTCGGCGACCGTCATCGATTGGATGATGGCCTCGACGCGCTTCATGTCGCCTCGCTCCACCGCCGCCTGGGCTTCCTTGGCCGCGCCACCCATGCCGGGGATCAATTCGAGCAGCCCACCGATCGAGCCCATCTTCTTGATCTGCTGCATCTGGCCCAGGAAATCCTCGAGCGTGAACGCGTTGCGCTGGAGCTTGCGCGCGAGCTCCTCGGCCTGCTTCTGGTCGACGTGCTCCTGGGCCTTCTCGACGAGCGTGAGCACGTCGCCCATGCCCAGGATGCGGCCGGCGAGGCGGTCCGGGTGAAATGGCTCCAGCGCGTCGGCCTTCTCGCCGGTGCCCAGGAACTTGACCGCGAGGCCCGTAACGGCGCTGATCGACAGCGCCGCCCCGCCCCGGGCGTCGCCATCAATCTTGGTCAGCACCAAACCTGTGACCGGGGCGGCCTGGGCGAACGCTTGAGCGACCGCGACCGACTCCTGGCCGACCATGGCGTCAACCACCAGCAATGTCTCCGAGGGCGCGAGCGCCTCGGCGAGATCCCGGATCTCTTCGAGCAGCGGCTGGTCAACCGACGTGCGGCCGGCGGTGTCCAAGAGGACGGTGTCGCGACCCTGCTTCTTCGCTTCGGCGATCGCACCGCGGCCGATATCGAGCACTTTCGTGCCGTTGGGGGCGCGGTAGACGGGGACATCGATCTGCTTGCCCAGAGTTTGGAGTTGATCGGCCGCCGCCGGTCGGTAGGGATCGGCAGCGACGAGCAGCGGCCGCCGGCCCTGCTTGATGAGTTGCCGCGCGAGCTTGGCCGAAGTTGTCGTCTTGCCCGAGCCCTGTAGTCCGACCAGCATCACCACGGCGGGAGAACCTACGAGTCGGAAAGTCCGATCGCCCGCACCCAGGATGGTGGTGAGCTCGTCGTGGACGATCTTTATGACCATCTGGCCGGCGTTGACGCTTTCGAGCACTTCCTGGCCGACGGCCCGCTCGCGTACCCGCGCAACGAAGTCCTTGACGACGCGGAAGTTGACGTCCGCCTCCAGCAACGCCAGGCGGACTTCGCGCATGGCGGCATCGACATCGGCCTCGCTTACGCGGCCGCGGCCGGTCAGCCGGCCCAGAACGCCACGCAGTCGCTCACTCAGATCATCAAACACGGCAACATTCTCCTCCGCCGCGGCCCTAACCTGCCCGTTCATGGCTGCTGAGCCGCTGCTCGACCCCAAGTTCCCGCCGCAAGACCAGCGCCCGTCGCGCTCGCTTTGGCGCAACAACGCGTTCGTCCGCGTTTTCTCGGCGGCAACGATCTCGATCTTCGGCTCGCTCGTCACGCGTGTCGCTCTGCCGTTCGTTGCGATCGTCAACCTCAACGCTGACTCGGTTGGGGTGGCGCTGGTGCGCAGCATGGAGCTCGTTGCGGGCCTGGCCGTAGGACTGGTTGCCGGCGCGTGGGTGGATCGGCTGCGCCGCCGGCCGGTGATGATCTGGGCTGACCTGGGGCGCGCCGCGATCCTCGGGCTGATCCCCCTCGCGGCACTGGGCGGTTGGCTATCGCTGCCGTTGTTGCTCGCGGTGACTCTCTTCACCGCGGTCCTCACCACGTTCTTCGACGCGGCCGACAGCGCGTTCCTGCCAACCATCGTGCCGCGTACTGATCTCGTCCGGGCCAACGGCGCGCTGGCCGCCTCAGGGTCCGTATCCGAGTTTGCCGCGTTTGGGTCGGCCGGCTTCCTTGTTCAGCTGTTGAGTGCGCCGATCGCGATCCTCGTCGACGCGGTCAGCTTCGTCGTATCGGCATTGTTGC
>JBDTUR010000102.1:0-7273 GCA_040007635.1 Chloroflexota bacterium | reverse complement strand
TGGTGGACGACGTCGACGAAGGCGTGCTCGCCGTGGCGCGCGTTGACAGGCTCGATCGGCGCCACATCGCCGCCTATGCCCGTGGCCGCTTCTCGACTGAGCGCATGGTGTGGCTCTACGAGCAGGCTTACGCGACGGTCATGGCGGCCAGGGCCGGCCCGCGCACGGTGCCAACCGCCACAGCTGCAACCAGCCGACTCCGCGTCATCGACCAGGCCGAGGAGCTGGACGAGCCCGCATAGGCGTACTGAGACTGCCATGCGCCCTATACACACTTACCGCCTGAGCTTGTCCGCCGTGACAGCCCGGCCGCGCATGATGCTCGCGGAGGTCGCGTTATGCCTGAACGAGAATTCATGAGCACCAACCCGGAGGATCAAGGACGCTTGCACCCGTCAGATCGGCGAATTCTGAGGGCGGTAGCGCGCACGAGCCGGTGATGGCTGGCACGCGAATCAGCGTCAACCCACCCCAGGACGGGGTTTTGGCGAGCCGGGTACGCGATATCGGCGGTCAAGTCGAGAGCCCAGAGGAACTCGAGGCGATGCTCCGTCCCGACTATCCCCAAGTGCGAGTGGTGCGGGGCGTGACCGACATTGTCGACCGCTGGTATGTCTATCGCGAGGGCCGCTGGACGCGGTCCTGACCGACTGGTCGGCGCAGCCCTAGCCCGCGCCGTCACCGCCGTCGTCGGTGCCGTCGTCGTCGCCCAGCACAGTCAGCTGGCGCGGCCCGTCTGCGGGCATGTCCGCGCGTCGCGGCCGGCCGCGCGGCGCCTGGTCGGCATTCATCCGTCGTCGAGTCTCGACCTCAACACGGCCGCCGTTGCCTTCCACCGCCGGGTGCTCGACCAGAGCAATGAGTCGGTTGGCCATGAAACGTCCGGTCCGGATGGGCGTGCCGGCGCGCGTGACCTCAGTCACCTCGACCACGCCACGGATGTTGGTGATCTCGATCCGCCGGCCGGCGCGGCGCGCGACGATCTCAAATGTCTGGGTGCCCTGGCCGGTATCGACCACGGCCTCAACTCGATCGCCCTTCATGGCCGGAGCATACGCCGCCGCAAACGCGCCCGGGTCCTATCCCTGCGGGCGTGACCTGCGGTTGCGTCCCGGCGGGCGTGACCTGCGGTTGCGGCTCCGCTGCTCCGCCTGCCGAACAGAGTTCGGCTTGACGGCTGTCGCAGCCGGCCCGGCAACCGCAGAACCCTCGGCCGGCGCTTGCGTGCGCCATCGCGAAGGCCGTCAAGCCGTTCGCTGGATCGAACGGCAGGCCGAGCCATGGCGCCGCAAGCGCCAGACCGCCAGTCGGAAGGTGGTTAGGCGCGAACCTCCTGGCGCATGAACGACACGTAAGCGACGGCGAACGCACCGCTCGTGAGCGCGATGAGCCCCACGAACTGCGGCCAGACCACGAGCAGACTCTGCTCGATGGATAGCTGCGAAAGGGGGTATGCCTGGGGCTCGTTGGCGACGCGGATGAGCGCGTTGATGTCGAATGACTGGATTGCCGGGTTGAGCGTGGCCTTCGTCGCCTCAGTGAACAACTGGCTGGGCGAAATCAGCGACAGGTTGCGCTGCATCGAGAGGTTGTTGATCTGGTCCTGGGTGGTGTTGTCGCCGATCGGCGAGAGGAAGCCGGCGAAGATGCCGACTAGGAAGCCCGCGAAGGTCGTCAACACGAGCCAGATAGCGATCGAGACTAGCGCCGACGTCGCGGCGCGTCTGAAGACCACCGAGCACAGCAGCGCGATGGCCAGCCACAAGCCCACGTAGACGACGGCCAGCACGACCCAGACGGCGAGGCGCAGGACCTCGTCGATGTTGGGCAGGATGCCCAGCTGGAGCACGCCGATCGCGCCGACGACGGCGATGATCGCGACCAGGATCACACTGATCGCCGCCAAGCCAGCGACGAATTTGCCGTTGATGACATCGTCGCGGTGGATGGGCTGCGAAACGAGCCGCGGCAGCGTGCCTTCGGAACGCTCGCCGTTTACGCCGTCGAAACCGAAGGCAATGCCGAGCAGCGGCGCCAGCAGCGACACGAAGAAGACGAACGTGAATCCGGGCGAGTTCTGCGGGCTGTAGAAGAACAGGTACAGGAACAGCGACGGCTGATCCGACGCGTCCGGTGCCACGCCCTTGAGCAGACCGGCCGTCGAGTAGACCGCAGCGGCGGCGGCGAGAGTCAGGATGACCGTCAGCACCAGGAAGCGGATGCTCGAGATGTGGTCGGCGAACTCCTTCGCCGCGATCACCCGCCAACCGGCGGGCACGCCGGCGGGACGCGCGCCCTTTGGCGCAGCCTGCGTCTTGGCCGGCTGGCTGGGCTGGAGCGGTTGCTCGGAGCGGATGTTCTTGCGCTTGCGGCCGCGCGCCGCGGCGCCGGAGGCGGTCAGCGAGATGCTCTGTCCGGTCATGCCGTGGTGGCCCCTTCCGCAGCGTAGTCGGCGAAGTAGCGCCGATAGATTTCGTCAAGCTCGTCGCCGCGACGGCGCAGGTGGTACGGCGCATGGCCCGCCTCCACCAATGCCCGGGCAAGGTCCGCCCGAACGTCACGCTTGGCCCGCACGACCCACATCCTTGGATCGCGCCCATCTTTCTCGACACTGATTACGCCGTTGACCTTTTCGGCGATCGCCTTGACGCCCTCAGCAGGTGGTGGCGCTGCGACTTCGATCTCGATCGGACCGTTGGCCGCAAGCGAGCTCGACAGCTTGTCCATGGCGCCGGAGGTGACGAGCCTGCCAGCCACGAAGATGCCGACCTCGTCGCATACCTGCTGCACCTGGTGCAACAGGTGGCTCGCCAGCAGCACGGCAGCGCCGTCGTTCGCCAGCTCGCGGATGAGTGCGAGTACCTCCTCGACGCCGGCGGGGTCAATGGCGGTCGTCGGCTCGTCCAGGATGACGATCGACGGTCGCTTGACCATGACGTCGGCGAGGCCCAGGCGCTGCTTCATGCCGCGCGAGTAGGTATCGACGCGCTTGTTGGCCGCGTTGGTGAGACCTACGCGCTCCAGCAGCTCGTCAATGTGCGACTCACCGGCCTTGCGCTCCACGCCATTGAGGCGCGCCGTGTAGCGCAGGTTCTGACGACCGGTGAGGCTGCCGTAGAAGCCGACCGCGTCGGGCAGGTAGCCAACACGGCGCTTGACCGCGATCGGGTCACGCGCCGGATCCATGTCGAGCACCCGCGCCGTCCCCGACGTAGGCTCGGACAAGCCGAGCAGCATCAGGATGGTCGTGGTCTTACCCGCGCCGTTCGGCCCCAGGAGACCGAACACCTCGCCCTGGCGCACTTGCAGGTCGAGCTTGTCGACCGCCGTGAACTCGCCGTATTTCTTGGTCAGGGCACGGGTCTTGATGGCCGGCACGCCGCCGGCGTTTTTTGGACTGAGCGGATCAGCGACGGCCATAGCGCTGGAAGACAAAGAACAGGCCGGCCGCGACCACGATCAGGATGCCGATACCGATGAGCAGGCCGACAGGCGATGTATCGACTGTGGTCCGCACATCGACGCTGTCGGCAGCGCTGGACTCGTCGATCGATGTGGCGCGGATGGTCAGGTTGTAGTCGCCGGCAACCGCGTTGGCGGGAGGCTGGATCGTGACCACGACAGCTGCCTGGGCGCTGGTGGCGGAGCCAGCCGGGATCGTAGCGATCGTCTCCTGGTCGAAGGTGACCTTCCAGCCGCGCGGCGGCGTGGATGTCATCTTGACGTTGGTCAGCTCCGCGCTGCCGGTGTTGGTCACGATCAGGGTGAGTGTGCTGCTGCCGCCCGCGGTCGCGTTCGCGTTGAGACGCTGGTCCGAGGTGGCCATGGTGAGTGAGTAAGAGCCCGTGATCTCAACCGTCAGATCGGCCTCGACCGGTACCGGCCCACCCTGGGCACGGACCGCGATGTTGTATGTGCCGGCCGTGGCATCCGACGGCGGGTCGACGGTGACCTGGATGGGTGCCGTAGCGCCGGCGTCGACGGTGGCGGTGGTCGCCTGGCTCTCGCCCTGCGGCTTGGCATCAACCGCCCACCCTGGCGGAGCGTCGGTCTCCAGGCCGAACGTCAACTGCTGGTTGGTGTCGTTCTTGAGAATCAGGTTGTACTTGAAGTTCGTGGTGGTCGAACCGCGCAGGTTCGGGAAGTCGGTCGTGAGGCTGACGGCGCCTGCCGACTGGGCCTCAGTCGCCAAATCGAGGTTGATCGTCGCGGTGACCCCGGCCGCGCTGCGGCCCTGGATGACGACCTGGTTGCTGCCCGGGGCGACGTCCGCCGGGACGCTTACCTCAGCAGTGAATGTGCCCTGGATCTGAGTGCTCGTTGAGCCCGAGCTGATGGGCGTGGGCGCCGTATTGACCGCGCTAACGGTTGAGCCCGCGCCGCGCAGACGGACGGACCAGCCAGCGGGCGCACTCGTAACGGCGATGTCAACTCGCTGGGGCGTGTCAGTAACGACAACGATGGGGAACCTGACCGTAGAACCGGGATCGGCAGTGATCGACGGATAGCTCGTGGTCAGGGAGAGTGGGCCATCCGCCAGCGCCACCGGCGCCAGCGTCAGCCCGAGCAGCAGTGCGACAGCACCAGCCCGCAGGACACGCATCTTCAGCAGACTCCTCGTGCGTTTATTGATTGGCGAACTTCGCCGGACAGCGCCGGCAGGCCGGGCGACGTCTCTCTCCTCCTCGTCAGCTCGCAGCCGTTCGCCTGTTGATTGTCGCGCAGCGGCCGATTTTTGGTCGAGGGAGCATCTGGTGGCATTTTCTAAACCGTTTTCACGATTTTCACAGGCATTTCACAGCGTCGCTCAGCCACGCCTGCCGCTGAGCGGGCCATCCGCCCGCGAATGATCGCGCGTCCGACGTTTCTGCCGCTCGGCGGGCCATCCGCCCGCAAATGATCGCGCGTCCGCCGGTTCTGCCGCTGAGCGGGCCATCCGTCCGCAATTGCGCGGGGCGGGTCCGCTTTTGGGTCACCGTGGGCAGTGTTTCCGAACATTCCTGCCGGTCAGCGGCAGGGGCTCATTGATACAGGGCGACACCACGGTCCATTGGCCGGAGCGCGGACCGTTGACCCGCCCAGTGGCACACACAGATAAGGCCGCGGTAAGTCATCGTCGGCAAACTCCTGGACATGTCGACTAGGGGAAACGCGACGGCTGCGCGGGGAGCGCCGCGGAAGGATGCTGGTCGCGCGAGCGGTCCGTGAGCTTCAGGTCGCGCGCGAAGACAGCAACGTGAGCCTGGAGCAGCTGGCGGCGGAAACCGAGTCTTCGGAATCTGCTTTGTCGCGGCTGGAGAGACTGGCACTCATGGACGTCGGCGTCGTTCGCTTGAGCGAATTGCATCTGCGCTGGGGTACGAGATATCGCTGGGAATCCATCCGGTGGGGGATCCGTTGCGCGACAGGGCGCAACTGGCGATCGGTCGGCGGTTCGATGCGCTGCTTGGGCCGGCATGGAGGGTCCTGAACGAGGTCCTGCTGCCAGAGGCGGGTGATCGGAGGTCCTGGGACAAAGTCGTCCAACTAGTCGGATCGCAACCGCTGTATGCGATTGGGGTAGACATCGAGTCGCGCATCCGCGACGTGCAGGCGCTGGTCCGCCGCACGCGCGAGCGAGAAACAGATGGCCGCGTCCAGGCGATCCTGCTCGTATTGTCCGATAGCGCGACGAACCGGCGTTTGATCGGACAACTGGTCGAAAGCCTTGGCGACGCCTATAGATCGCCAATGCGCGAGCTGAGGCTAAACATCAGACGCGGAGCGCCGTTGCCCGGATCAGGCGTCCTTCTGGTTTGACGCGCGCGACTGGCAGGGCGGACCTAGTTGCCCTTGGCGAAGGTTTGGGCGAGCTCGACCATGGTCCGCACAGCAGCGCCCTGCGGGCCCTTGGGCGAGAACGGGCGGTCCTCCTCGTACCAGGCGGTGCTGGCGATGTCGAGGTGGGCCCACTCTGTCTCCGGCTCGACCGCGGCCTCGATGAAAGCGGCACCCAGGATCGTGCCGCCCAAGCGGCCACCCGAGCTATTGCGCAGGTCAGCAACCTCGCTCTTCATCTCCTCGCGGTGTTCGTCGGCGAGTGGCAGCTGCCACAGCCGCTCGCCGCTCCGCTCACCGGCGCCCAGCACCTCATCGATAAAGGCCTGCGGTCGCCCCAGGACACCGGTGTACAACCGGCCGAGCGCGACGCGGACGGCACCGGTGAGCGTCGCCACGTCGACGACGCGCTTCGCCCCCTCGCGCTGCGCGTAGGTGATGCCGTCGATCAGCACGAGGCGGCCCTCGGCATCAGTGTTGGTCACTTCGACGGTCTTGCCGCTCATGCTCGTCACCACGTCGCCCGGCTTGGTGGCGTGACCACCAGGCAGGTTCTCCGTGCACATGGCGACCGCGATCACATTGAGCGGCAGATTCATGCGCGACACCACCCCGGCCGCGGCGAGAACGGACGCGGCACCGCTCATGTCGTACTTCATCATGTGCATGTCCTCGGCCGGCTTGATCGAGATGCCGCCCGAGTCGAACGTGATGCCCTTGCCGACGAATGCGATGTCGTAGCCGTCACCGGCGCGACCCTGGTGGCGCAGCACTACGACCTGCGCCTGCTCATCGCTGCCGCGGGCTACAGACAGGAAGCTGCCCATGCCCAGGGCACGTGCCTCATCCTCATCCATCACCTCGACCTTGAGGTTGGTATTCGACGCCATCTCGCGCGCCGCCTGGGCCATGTGCGTCGGGGTCATAAGGTTGGCCGGCTCATTGGAGATGCCGCGCGCCCAGTTAACCGCCTCGCCGACGATCGTGCCGCGCTTGATCGCCGCGTCAAAGTCGCTCGCGTTGCCGGCGCTGACCAGCAGCACCTCGTCGAGCGGCGGCAGCCGGCGATCCTTTTCGGCCGTGCGGTGACTCTCCGGCCGCCACATGGCGTAGATCGCGCCTTCGACCGCGCTCTGCACGGCCTCCTGCGGATCCAGTGCATTCGACTCGAGGACGATTGCGATGCGCTTGGCGGTTGACTGCCATAGCACACGCACCCCGGCGCTCGCAAATTGCCACGCCCGGGCGACGTCCATGTCCGCGCGCTTGCCGGCGTTGACCACGATGAGCCGGGTCGAGCCGTCGCCGTTGCCTTGAAGGTGAGTGATGGGCGTAAAGAGCTTCGTCTCGCCGTGCTCCTTGGCGACCCACTCGGCAGTGCCGCGCAGGTCCGCGGGCGTATTGCTGGCCGCGTCGCCTTCCTTGAAGACAGGCACGATCAATGCGTCGAGCTGCT